>NZ_JBIQOD010000020.1:0-56608 GCF_044130335.1 Acinetobacter halobius | reverse complement strand
ATTCTGATGTGACAAAACCTGAATCCTTGTAGTTGAAGTGTTTGTTCGCACTTATATTTTAACTACTTTGGACTCAGGTTTTTTTATTTAAGTCTAACTATGGGACAGCAGTGGCCTTAGCGTCCTTTTTTGCTCAAAAAGAAATTAACGTCTTTGATTATAAACTGCTTGTGCAGCGGCTAAGTTCTTACGCATCGCTTCAATACGCTGACTATTTGATGGATGCGTCGAAAGGAATGAAGAACCACCAGCCCCATCGAGCTTATTCATTTTCTCCCATAAGCTAATTGCCGCTTGTGGGTTATAACCTGCACGCGCCATCAACATTAAACCGCCCTCATCTGCGCGGCTTTCTAAGCTGCGCGAATACGGCAGGCCAATACCAATCTGACTACCTAACTGCGCCGCAGCTGTCCCAGTTTGACCCACACCAGCAGCACTGAGACCAATACCCAAAGCCAAGTCAGTTAATGCTTGTGCGCCAACTTTACTCTTTGAATGCTCTTCTAAAGCATGCACCATCTCATGTCCCATCACTGCTGCAATTTCAGCATCAGTAAGGTTCAACTTATCCACAATACCCGTATAGAACACCACCTTACCACCAGGCGCTACATAAGCATTGACTTGATTTGACTTAAGTACAGCCAACTGCCAGTCAAATCGAGTGCCTGTTTGATTCATCTGATCAGCATAAGGCTTCAAGCGATTGAATACACCATAAATACGCTTGTACGTGCTCGATGAAGTGTCCAAAGTTTTGTTGGTTTTTGCTTCATTTACAGTTTTGTTAAAACCTTGAGTTGCTGCTGCATTTAAAGTTGCTGTATCCGCACCTGCAACCTCCGCAAAAGTTGCACAACCAGAAATGGTGACCACCGTTGCTGCGCACAGACTCATTAATATTTTATTTTTCATTATGGCTTAACTCCATCCATTTTAAAGCACTTCACATAATGTGTTGAATTATAATGAATAGATCTAAAGTGTTAAATATCATAAGCATGTTTTATCATAGCAATTATGTAAAAACAGCTTCATCACTATGCATATTCAACAAAGCCAAATTCACAACAAATGTCAGACTCCAAACTTAAAGTTATTACAGAAACTGAATCAGAAGCCAATAGACCAGACACAGAATATTTAAGCCCAAATATAGATGGCTTAATGGCTCAATTTTTTCTTCAAGCGTTTGACTTTTACGTTTAGCAAATAAAAATGCATTTTGAATAAGAATGATTGGCACCAAAATACAAGCAATAATCACAGACAGCCCAATCAGCGCACTATAAATAACATCAGGATCAGTGGTTTGCCCCTGAATAATCATCATCGCGATTGTTGGCGCACCACCCATAGCAAAAAGTAGTGAGTAAAAAATAGTTCCTGCGATATTCTTTTGCATCCTGCCTGCTCATCTGTTTATCTTGAATTTTATTCTAACAAGCACTTATACATGATGTCGTGCTTATTCATGCAACTTTAGTCTGGAAAACTATAGTAGTTCAACTGTTTATATCCATATTAAATATAAGCTTAATGCCTAACTTTCTCCTGTAGCACCCATTAAAAAACCCTGCACAAAGGCAGGGTTTTTATGGGTGTTTAGCGCTTAAGCTTCAAACGGATGACGCAAGATAATTGTTTCTTCACGGTCTGGACCAGTAGAAATAATGTCGATTGGACATTCAATTAATTGCTCTAGGCGTTTAACGTAGTTGATTGCTGCTTGTGGTAACTGATCTACTGATTTCGCACCAAAAGTAGACTCAGACCAACCTGGCATCGTTTCATAAATTGGTTTTAAAGTTTCAAATGCCAACGCATCAGAAGAACCAACACAACCAGAATCAGCAGCTTCATAACCTACACAGATTTTCACTTCTTCTAGACCATCAAGAACGTCTAGTTTAGTTAAGCAAATACCTGAAAGTGAATTGACTTCCACAGAACGGCGTAAAATTTCCGCATCAAACCAACCACAACGACGTTGACGACCAGTAGATGCACCAAACTCAGAACCAATCGTCCCTAAGTGCTTACCAATAGCGTCACCTACGTCATTTGCAGCATCGTAAACCAACTCAGTTGGGAACGGGCCTGCACCGACACGTGTCGTGTATGCTTTTGTGATACCTAATACATAGTCAAGGTGTAATGGACCCAAACCTGAACCTGAGCTTACGCCACCAGCTGTGGTGTTTGAAGACGTTACATACGGGTATGTACCATGGTCAACATCAAGAAGTGAGCCTTGAGCACCTTCAAACATGATATTGTCACCATTTTTACGGTATTTATGCAACTCACCTGTAACATCAATCACGAGTGGTGCAACCACTTCACGCCATTGATCACAAAGCGCAAGCACATCTTCTAATTGAACTGCTTCTACACCGTAGAATTGGGTTAATTGGAAGTTATGGTATTCAAGTAATTCAGTCAGTTGAGCTTTAAGATGCTCACCACCACGTACCAAGTCTGCAACACGAATTGCACGGCGTGCAACTTTGTCTTCATACGCAGGGCCAATACCACGACCTGTTGTACCAATTTTTGCATTGCCACGCTTAATTTCACGTGCTTGATCCAATGCGATATGGTTTGGCAAAATCAATGGACAGTTTGGTGAAATACGTAAACGTTCTTTAACTGGCACGCCTTCTTTTTCAAGAATGTCCATCTCTTTGATGAGCGCTTCAGGAGAAAGTACAACACCATTACCAATTAAGCACAGTACGTTTTCACGTAAAATACCAGATGGAATGAGGTGTAATACAGTTTTCTTACCACCAACGACAAGTGTATGACCTGCGTTATGTCCGCCTTGATAACGAACGACCGCAGCCGCTTGATCTGTGAGCAGGTCGACGATTTTACCTTTACCTTCGTCGCCCCATTGGGTACCGAGTACCACAACATTCTTGCCCATAATAGCCTCATTGCATCATGCTGTTAAAATTGAAGAACTTTTCAGGCTTTAACTGACCTGAAGAAGTGATTAAATCTGTTCTACAGTCCATTGACCTGCAACATTCACCAATTGGTGCGTCGCATATGGAAGTGTAGTTAAATCATCCTGACCCAAAAGTTGAATCACGCTCATGCCTTTGGCACGTGTGTGTTCAATCGCTTGGAGCAAATCTGTTTGTGTTCCTTTCGGCGCAACAACTAAACTGTTTTGCTGAAAACGCCCTGCGCTAAGCGCATACAAGTCACAACTAAAACCTGTCGCTGGACGTGCACGACCAAAGTGCTCGCCAATTCCGTCATAACGCCCACCTTGTGCCAATGGCGCAGCACGATTAGGCGCATAAACAGCATACATTAAGCCCGTATGGTAGTGATATGAACGAAGTTCAACCACATCAATACCCATCTGTAGGTTTGGCCAACGCGCTTGAATTTCAGACTGTGTGGTTTTTAATGCGTCGAAAGCTTGCTTAAACTCAGCATCGGCAATCACTGCTGCACTTAAATGCGTTTGCAAAGCATCTAAGTCACTTGCATAACGCCCTAAAGTATAAAAGTCTGCACCAAAGTTCAAATCTTGAGTAAATTCAGCCAACTCTGGCAATGCTTTACGTTGATATAAATCAGAGAGTTGACGTTCAGTTGCTTTGTTTAAGCCTGCAACTTTCACCAAACTACGGAATAAGCCCACATGACCTAAGTCCAAGTGAATACCATCTGCAAAGCCTGCTTTCGCAAGTAAGCTAATCATCACGTCGATCAGTTCAACATCAGCATCAATGCTATCTGAACCAAATAACTCAGCACCTAATTGTAAAGGCGCACGTGTGGTATTAAAGCCTTGTGGTTTGGTATGTAGGACTGTTCCTGCATAGCAATAGCGAGCAACGCCTTCAACTGGATGTACATGCGCATCAATACGAGCCACTTGTGGTGTCATATCGGCACGCACACCAAGCAAACGACCAGATAACTGGTCAATGACTTTAAAGGTGGCTAAGTCTAAATCTTGATTCGATTCTGAAAGAGAAGATAACGATTCGATATATTCAATGAATGGCGTGTACACCAACTGATAACCTCGTGTTGCGAGGAAATCTAATGCTTGACGACGCAAAGTTTCAATCACTTGCGCCTGTTCTGGCAGTACATCAGCTACACCATCAGGTAATAACCATGTCTCTGAAATGGGCATGTTGTAAACCTAAAATCTTGTCAGCGCGGAACGAATCCGCATAAAAAAATCGGGGCACACCCGATTTCTCTTAGTCTATCACGATACAATGTGCTGTGCATTAGACAATTTCGGAAAATTTAATTTATCGTTTCAACTTTAACAACCAGCGCGCTATAAAATCTGTTGCTTTTGAATCATTCATTCTTAGCTAGATTTTAAATCATCTCAAAATCGCAACTCAAACGACTGCTGACTATACCGAAGCATGTCACATATTGAAAAAAATCATTTAAAACATTGTTTTATATTTTATTTCCCATTAACAGACTGCTTGCGAAAAAAGCAAGTTATTTTATACTCCTGCTCAATTCAACAGCAAGAATAAATACAACACCACATTATATAGACCATTTTAATCACACTATTTTCACTTGGGGAACGTTTGATGGAATTGCACAGCAACTTATATTACAAGCATGCAAATGCTCAAATCATGGCAAAATTAGACCGGCTGTTCCAAGAACATCGTGGTGATGCAGGCCAATTTACGACTTTAACCTGTGACATTAACCCTGAACATGGTGTTGAACTGGCTGAAGATATTTTAAATACAATTGATAACATCGAGTTTGATCTGGGTCCTGAGTCATTAGGCACTATTGCAGGCTATTCAGTTGCCCATTTTGTTCATGGCTCAGCAGGCGATGAATTCATTGAAGCTATTTTATTCTTCTTGAAAGCCTTGCTTCCAGACATTCACACACAAGCATGGGGCTGTGGCGATGATGATCCGTGGGAGTTTTGGTTTAAGTTCGACGGAGACGAGCTTGTCCGCGAAGACGATGAACCGTTAAATGATCCGGAAGAAGATGAAGAAATTAAAGCCAGTATTTATGCATGGTGGCATGCAGATCTGCCTAAAGAAATTAAAGAAGGCTTTTTAAACGAAGAGTAAGTTGTCAATGCAAAAGTACACGTCCAATCACTTGTGTACTTTTGCCTCAACATAGCAACTCAAATCTAAGAATTATGAGTTTAAATACTCATCTACTGACACCACCGTCGAAAACATTTGAAAAGCTGCTAAACATGCAGTCTGTACATCCTCTGCTTGCACAGTTTTATTGGCATAACTCAAATCACGTGTTGCTGTTGCATCTGCAATAACCACTGGATCATAGCCAAACTCCGCGGCAGCACGGGAAGTTGCATCTACACACATATGCGTCATCATGCCACTAATCACTAATTTTTCAACACCAAGCTGATCCAACACCGTCTTTAGATTGGTTTCAAAAAAACTATTCGGATAATGTTTTTCAACCACGATTGAATCTGCTGTCAATTGCAAGCCTGAATGTAATTCAACACCAAACGTGCCCGCTTCAAAAAATGGGGCATTAGGTTGATTAAAAATATGCTGAATATAGATAATTGGCTGTTTATTTTTCAAAAATGCGTCTTCCAAAAGATTAATCTGCTTTAATGCTAGCTCAGCCTGATATAGCGCCATCTTAGCTTGTGGAAAATAATCATTTTGAACATCAATAATAATTAGTGCTGTTTTATTCATTTAAATCACCCTCTCATCTTCATTTCAGTCTGATGTATCAATGCCATAGAATAAGTAAAATAAACCGGCTCTTGCAGTTGAATATGAAAAAATGTATCTATAAATGTTTTCAGAGTGAAAGAACGATCATCTATGCTGTCAAATCAAGATCCAATTGACTTAAAAATCTTAAAGATTCTTAAAAATGACTCCCGATTAAGTCATAAAGACATTGGTGAATTGGTTCATCGCACAGGTCAAGCGGTAGGAAATCGTATTGCAAAAATGCAAAACGAAGGTCTCATTCAAAAATATACGGTTGATTTAAATTATGAGACGACCCAATTTATTCGAATCATGATGGAAAATAATCAATTTGGACAGTTTGAAACTTTTTTAGCACAGTTTGATCAAATTGAATATGCATATAAAGTTTGTGGCTCCGCATGCTATATGCTGACCTGCCACTTTCATCAAAGACAATTGAATGACTTTATTGAACAGCTCTCCGCATGGGGACAATATTCCGTAGACAGCGTGGTCAAAACGATTGAGCTATAAATTTAACTCACAACTCATCCTTTCACGTAGAAACCCACAGAGTAGTGATCAAGTTTGCCAAGCGGAAAATCGCCTTTGATTTGCAGAACAGGTTTCTAATCGCGCTTGCACTCAACTTGGATAATATACATCACGACTAAACCCGTTAAGCTAAGGGTAACTCAGTCGTTTGTTTAATATTTTGCAACGGAATTTCTGTTTTTATACTTTGTATATTGGGAATTTTATTCAGACGGTGAATTTGAAACTGTCGATAGGCATCCAAATCTGCAACCACAATACGTAAAAAGAAATCACAATCCCCTGCCATTAAATGACATTCAACCACTTCTGGAACTTCACGAATCGACTCGACAAATTGGTTCACAGTTTGCGGATCCTGACTTTTGAGCCAAATCCGTGCAAATACGGTCAATCGCAAATTCACCTTGGCAGGATCAACCAACGCCACATAAGCGCGAATAATCCCATCTTCTTCTAGCTGCTTTACTCGTCTCAAACACGGTGAGGCAGACAGTCCAATGCGCTGAGCCAACTCATTATTTTGAAGTTTTCCATCGACTTGTAGTACTTGTAATATACGTTTATCTGTTTGGTCCATAAATTCCATCCCTAAAGCATAATTTTGCTCATATTTAACCAATTACAGCATATTATGCTAAACAACCCTAATATTAAGCTAAATAAAGTAAAAAATATCTTCGGAAAAACCCTAAAATTATTCACCTACCGCACCAAAACATAGCACGTATAGGCGATTTAAAATGCTCTCCTTTAGAAATACGACTCAGGAACTTAATGATTCCAGCGATTATGTCGAGTTTAAACGTGGAATTAAAACGTCTATCCCGATGCTGCTGGGCATTATTCCTTTTGCTTTGGTCTTGGGAACACAAGCCACTCAAAAAGGCTTTAGCCATTTAGAAGTCCCACTCTTTACTGGCCTAAACTTTGCGGGCGGTTCCGAATTTGCTGTGCTGGAGGTCTGGACCAACCCACCAAATTTTCTCGTTTTAATTTTCATTACTTTTCTAGTCAACAGCCGTCATTTACTCATGGGTGCAAGTCTCGTGCCCTATTTACGCCATTTACCCAATCGACAGGTTTTCCCTGCTCTGTTTTTCATGTGTGATGAAAGTTGGGCAGCAGCTCTTGCCGATGCAGAACAAAAGAAAAGATTTGGGCTACAACAGGCCTTTAGCATGTCTTACTACGCAGGCATCTGTTTTGCCCTGTACTTGATGTGGGTCAGTTTTACCAGTTTAGGTGCCATTCTTGGTCCTTTACTTGGAGATGTACACAGTTACGGTTTTGATATGGCCTTTGCTGCGGTATTTCTGGTTTTATTGCGTGGCATGTGGAAAGGCTTCAGCGCCGCACGCCCTTGGCTGGTTAGTCTCATTAGTGCAGCGATTGCTTATTTATATTTACCGACGGGTTGGTATGTGCCTATTGGGGCAATCTGTGGCATCGCCTCTGCTTTCATATTTATTCAGGAGGATGAGCTATGATTCACGGCACGACTCTTGTTGCAATTTTATTGGTTGCAGCCACCACTTATCTGACACGTATATTGGGCTATGTTTTGCTGAAAAATAAAACACTTACCAATAAACAGCGGAAAATTTTAGAAGTTGTCCCAGGCTGCGTACTGATTTCAGTGATTGCGCCTTATTTTGTGAAGGACAATGTCGCAGATCTACTCGCTATTGCTATCACTTTGCTTGCAGCTTCACGCTTTTCACTCTTACCAACGGTTGTGATTAGTATGCTGAGCGCGGCATTATTGCGTACCGTGCTCATCTAAACTTAATTTTTAGCGTTCAGGCTGTACGGCTTTAGCGAGAATATTCACCAACTCAGCGTTTTGTAGCTCAACTTTTTGCAACTTAGAGGTGGTCTGCTCGATCACTTCCTGTTGCACATGCATCTTTTTTGCAAGATCTTGCATAATCTCTAAAGTCTTTTTTAAATTTTCTTCAAGATGGTGTACTTTTTCCTGAAGCTGATGTTGCTCTGCGTAGGGGTCAGTTTTATCTGTCTGATTTTTAAATTGAAACCAAATTAAAAACACCACTGCGACCGCCAACAACAAAATAAATCCCCAAATTAAGATCAACATAAGCACCACTCTTCTTTATTTTCGTTTATACACTCATCATACCCACAAGTCTGTATGCGGTCTATGTCTATCATCTTGTTTTCAGAGTAAAAGATACTGTAGAAAAGTCCTTTAGATTAATGACGCACTAAAAGATTCACACAAATCCAATAAGCGGTTTGCATAGCCCCATTCATTGTCATACCACGCAAAGACCTTGGCTTGATGCCCTACCACCATGGTTTGCGTTAAATCAACAATGAGTGAATACGGTGAATGGTTAAAATCCGAAGACACCAAGGGTTCATCGGTCACATCCATAATTTCACGGTAGTCTGACTTCGCCGCCTGAATCAACACTTCATTGATTTTATGATCGGTAATCGGTGTTTGCGAAATAAAGGTCAAATCAATTGCCGCCACATTAATGGTCGGTACGCGGATGGAATAACCATCAATACGGTCGGCCATTTTTGGCATGACTTGTTTTAAAGCACCTAAAGCAGACGATGTAGTCGGGATAATGTTTTGACCTGAAGCACGAGCACGTCTTAAGTCCCGATGGGCATGATCCAATACAGACTGATCAGCAGTGACCGCATGAATTTCCGTCATGAGCGCAGTATCAATACCAAAAGCATCATCAATGATTTTAACCAAAGGCACTAAGGCCTGCGTGGTACATGACACACTGGAAATGATTTGGTCACTGGCTTTCACCTCATGGTGATTCACCCCATACACAATTGCGGCATCAACCGAATCAAAAGGTGCCGCGCCAATAATGACCCGTTTTGCACCTGCACGGATATGCTCTGTTGCTGCTTCACGCGAGCGAAATAAACCTGTGCACTCTAGAACCACGTCGACATGGAGACTGGCCCAAGGTAGATCTTGCGGGTTTGCCTGACACAATACTTCAACTTTGAGCTGCTCCTGATCTTTAGAAAGATGTAAATAAATTCTTTCATTTTCATAACTTAAATCGACTTTCCCTGGAAAGCGCCCATGAGTCGTGTCATATTTAAATAAATGCAATAAGGTTTCTACATCTGCTACATCATTTACCGCGACGATTTCAAACTGAAAGTTCTTTGGATTTTCAAACCAAGCACGTAATACATTACGTCCGATTCGACCAAATCCATTTATCGCCACTCGTTGCATGACTTGCCCTTATTTATAAAATGATGAAAGATAAAGCAGGCCTATATTAATGGATTTATATAGATTTGGTTAAGCTTTCTTTTTCTATGATTCATCAGTGAAGATGATGAATATGAACCCTTAAGTCACAAATTGACCCGCCTGACTAGAGCTATCAACCTGCTTTCTTTCTATCAAATGATATAAATATCCAACATTAACCCGCAAAATCAAAGAACGATTGAATACATAGAAATGTCATCAATTCGCCTTAAAGTGATTGGTGCAACATCCTTTTTCCGTTATAATTTGGCGTTTTAAAATTTTTAAGCCAGTAACTGAAGTCAGCGTATTTAGAATAAGACTTGCTTCAGCTACTATTAGCCAAATCGAAATTATGGAGTGACTTGGTTGTGAGTACTCGTTTTATGACATCAGCTGAAATTCGCGAAGCTTTTTTAAGCTACTTTGAATCGCAAGGGCATACACGTGTCGCGTCGAGTTCTCTAGTTCCCGCCAACGACCCTACTTTGTTGTTTACCAACGCGGGTATGAACCAATTTAAAGATTGTTTCTTAGGCCTAGAAAAACGTGATTATGTACGTGCGGTGTCTTCACAAAAGTGTGTCCGCGCAGGTGGTAAACATAACGACTTAGACAACGTCGGTTATACCGCACGTCACCATACTTTCTTTGAAATGTTAGGTAACTTCTCATTTGGCGACTATTTCAAACGTGATGCAATCAAATTTGCGTGGGATTTTCTAACAGGCGAAGCTTGGTTAGCACTGCCTAAAGACAAACTCTATGCAACGGTTTACCACACTGACGACGAAGCATTTGACATCTGGAACAAAGAAATTGGTTTAGATGCATCTCGTATTATTCGTATTGGCGACAACAAAGGCGGCCAATACGCATCAGATAACTTCTGGGCAATGGGTGATACAGGTCCTTGTGGTCCTTGTTCTGAAATTTTCTTTGACCATGGCGACCATATCTGGGGTGGCTTACCGGGCACACCTGAAGAAGATGGCGACCGTTTCATTGAAATCTGGAATAACGTTTTCATGCAGTTCAACCGCACTGCGGATGGCGTATTGCACCCTCTTCCAGCGCCGTCTGTCGATACAGGCATGGGCTTAGAGCGTATTTCTGCTGTTTTACAACATGTTAACTCTAACTACGAAATTGACCTATTCCAGCACTTACTCAAAGCGGCCGCTGAAATTATTGGTTTAGATACCGCAGCACTTGAAGCAGAAGCACACGAAAAAGGTACACCAGTTCAGTACCCTGCTTCACTTAAAGTAGTTGCTGATCACGCACGTTCATGTTCATTCCTAATTGCGGATGGTGTAAACCCATCAAATGAAGGTCGTGGTTATGTACTACGCCGTATTATCCGTCGCGCAGTTCGTCATGGTAACAAGCTCGGTGCAACTGGCTCATTCTTCCATAAAATGTTGCAACCTTTAATTGAAGTGATGGGTCAAGCTTATCCAGAACTTGAAGCACAGAAAGTCCGTATCGAAGCACAATTACTGAAAGAAGAAGAACAATTTGCTAAAACCTTAGAGCAAGGTTTGAAATTGCTTGAAGGCGAATTGGCTCAACTGAAAGGTTCAGTGATTCCAGGTGAAGTGGTGTTTAAACTGTATGATACTTACGGTTTCCCAACTGACCTGACTGCTGACATCGCACGTGAACGTGATTTAACCATTGATGAAGCAGGCTTTGAAGTTGAAATGGCTGCGCAACGTCAACGTGCACGTGATGCAGGTAAATTCGCGATTGACTACAACTCTGTTGTTAAAGTTGAAGGCGAAACTCAGTTTGACGGCTATGATGCAACGGTTGGCGAAGGTCAAATTATCGCAATCTACAAAGATGGCGAACAAGTTGATGAAGTGGTTGAAGGTGACGAAGCTCTCATCGTACTGAACCAAACCCCGTTCTATGCAGAAAGCGGCGGTCAAATTGGTGACACAGGTATTTTCAAAAATGACACGGGTATTTTTGAAGTCCAAGACACCAAGAAATCGGGTGGTGCTTTTGTACACCAAGGTATCGTGACAGTCGGTAGCATTAAGCTTGCTCAACATGTAGAAGCGACAGTGAAAGCAGACATCCGCGCTGCAACTGCGCGTAACCACTCTGCGACTCACCTTTTACATGCTGCACTACGTCAAATCTTAGGTGAACACGTACAACAAAAAGGTTCATTGGTTGCCTCAGACATCTTACGTTTTGACTTTGCCAATGATCAGCCCGTTTCGTTTGAACAACTTCAAGAAATTGAGCGTTTAGTCAATGCCGAAGTGATTGCCAATACTGCAGTTTCTACTGAACTTTTAGACATCGAATCTGCGAAAGCAAAAGGCGCGATGATGTTGTTCGGTGAAAAATATGGCGATGAAGTTCGTGTACTTTCAATGGGTTCAATCATTGAAGAAAAAAACTTCTCAATTGAGCTGTGTGGTGGTATTCACGTTAAACGCACGGGCGACATCGGCTTGTTCAAAATCACTTCTGAAGGTGGTGTAGCTGCAGGTGTACGTCGTATTGAAGCGGTAACAGGTACAAAAGCCATTGAAGTTGCTCAAAAAGCTGACCGTGATATCAATACCATCAATGGTTTATTGAAAGCTCAAAAAGACCAAACTTTAGAAAAAGTTGAAGCTTTAGTCGACACTGCATCAAGCTTGCAAAAACAAATTGAGCAACTCAATCAAAAACTTGCCAGCTTCCAAGCTGCTGAACTGCTTAGCCAAGTTCAAACGCTTGCGGGTCGTCAAACGCTGATCACGACTGTTCAAAACATGGATGCGAAATCACTTCGCAATCTACATGACGGTGTGAAATCAAAATTAGAAAATGCAGTCATTGTCCTTGCAGGTGTTGAAGGTGACAAAGTCAGCCTGATTGCATCTGTAGCAAAAGACTTTACTGCTTCTATTAAAGCAGGTGACATCATCAAACATCTAGCAACTGAGCTCGGTGGTAAAGGTGGTGGCAAACCTGACTTAGCACAAGGTGGCGCGCCACTAAACGAGAAGTTTGCAACAGTGATGGCAGATTTAGCTGCTTGGCTTGAAGCGAAATAAAACTTCACCTTTTGTGTAACTGACCTTGAATGATGCATTCAGGGTCATGGTTTATATGGAACAACTATGGCATTAATCGTTCAAAAATATGGCGGTACCTCTATGGGTACTCCAGAGCGCATTTTAAATGTTGCTCGTCGTGTAAAGCGTTGGCATGACCACGGCCACAAGGTTGTAGTGGTTGTATCAGCAATGAGTGGCGAAACCAATCGTCTACTTGCTTTAGCGAAAGCCATTACCGAAACCCCTGACCCACGAGAATTAGACCAAATGGTTTCTACGGGTGAACAGGTAACGATTTCAATGTTAGCTATGGCGCTCAATTCTATTGGCGTTGAAGCTAAGTCGCTCACTGGTCGCCAAGTCGGCATTAAAACGGACAGTTCATTTACCAAAGCACGTATTGAGTCGATTGATACAGATGTGATGACTGAACATTTAGATGCAGGCCGCGTTATTGTAGTTGCTGGTTTCCAAGGCTTTGATTTGAATGGCAACACAACAACACTTGGCCGTGGTGGTTCAGATACTTCAGGTGTAGCCTTAGCTGCTGCATTAAAAGCAGATGAATGCCAAATCTACACAGACGTAGATGGTGTTTATACCACTGACCCACGCGTTGCGCCAAAGGCGAAAAAAGTAGACCGCATTTCATTTGAAGAAATGCTGGAAATGGCATCACTTGGTTCTAAAGTTTTGCAGATTCGTTCAGTTGAATTTGCGGGCAAATACCAAGTGCCTTTACGCGTATTATCAAGTTTTGATAATGACGATGATGGCGCATTCGACGAAGAATTTAAGAAAAACGTCGGAACACTAATCACCACTGAGGCGGAAGACAACATGGAACAACCAATTATCTCTGGTATCGCATTTAACCGTGACGAAGCTAAACTTACGATTTTAGGTGTTCCTGATGAACCAGGTATTGCATCTAAAATTCTATCGCCAATTGGTAATGCCAACATTGAAGTGGATATGATCATCCAAAATGTTGAGGAAGACGGTACGACTGACTTCACCTTCACGGTAAACCGTGGTGAACTTGCTAAAGCAACAAAAATTCTTGAAGAAACCGCTCAAGCTATTGGTGCTCGCGAAGTTGCTACACGTGATGACATTGTTAAAGTGTCAATCGTGGGTGTAGGTATGCGCTCTCACGCAGGTGTTGCAAGTAAGATGTTTACTGCTCTTGCTGATGAAGGCATCAACATTTTGATGATCTCAACATCAGAAATCAAAATTTCTGTGATTATTGAAGAAAATTACTTAGAACTTGCTGTTCGCTCTTTGCACACGGCTTTCGGTTTAGACCGTGAACATGGAGAGTCAAGTGCCCGTGCTTAAGTAATCGAGTGAAAAACTTGTCATTGTCTGACAGTTTTTGCAAAAGACTACAAAATTTCAGAGCCACTATAGTTTTTTCTATAGTGGCTCTGTTATATTAAACCCGAGGCTTTCTTAAATTTAAACCTATGTTATGCCAAATACTGCTAGACATTAAAAAAAACAGAATGTCATGTAGTTGTATTGAACATTTGTTTAAATTTTTTTAAATACAAAAAATTATGTATTTATTTTAGTACAACTGCAGGTTTAGCGTTTTGCAAGGAGATAAACATGCTGATTTTGACCCGACGTGTCGGTGAAACATTAATGATTGGGGATCAAGTAAGCGTTACTGTGCTTGGTGTCAAAGGCAACCAAGTTCGTATTGGTGTCAATGCTCCCAAAGAAGTATCTGTACATCGTGAAGAGATCTATCAACGCATTCAGCATGAACGTGCTATGCATGAGCACCTTCAACATCTGGATCAGGATTACCAACCTGCTTATGAAGATGATGGTGCACAGCAGAACAACTACAACCGTTAAGGTTGAAGTTTTCTGACATAAAGCGGCTCGATCAGCCGCTTTAAATTTTTATGGCATCTTTTTTTGCTCAAGTGCCTCGATCACTTTCTTTACAGGTCCAAAACTACGGCGGTGTTCATCAATCACCCCATGTTCAGCAATCGCTTCAAAATGTGCCTTAGTTGGATAACCTTTGTGTTTGGCAAAACCAAACTGTGGATACTTGCAATCCAATTCAATCATTTGATGGTCACGTGTCACCTTCGCCAGAATACTCGCTGCTGAAATTTCAGCATGTAAAGCATCCCCTCCAATGATTGCTTCACAACTCATGCTCAAGCCTTGTGGGATTTTATTACCATCAACCAAGACATGGTCAGGTTGCACTGCCAGCTTCTCCACTGCACGGCGCATCGCAAGTAATGAAGCTTGTAGAATATTGATTTCATCAATTTCAGCGGCACTTGCTTCTGCAATTGCCCAAGCCAGTGCTTTTTCCTGAATTTCAACGAAGAGTTTCTCTCGTTTTTTTTCAGTCAATTTTTTAGAGTCATTTAAGCCCTGTATGGGATTATTCGGATCTAATATCACAGCAGCTGCAACGACCGAACCCACTAAAGGGCCACGCCCTGCTTCATCTGCACCAGCAATTTGCATATTCTACTCTCATAAAAAATGGCTGATAACAGCCACTCTCAATATTAATAACAATTTCTTGCGTCTAGTTTAACACTTCAGATGCACAGGTGGCGGTAGTTTTAGTTGTTGCTAAAGCGGTATAGGTCGCCTTTGCTTTAGGATCAATCGCGGCCAAGGCCAGTTGCTCTTTGGACAAGACCTTTGGTGAGTTCTCACCTACACAGTTACATACTTCACGTTTTTTCTTTTGTTTTTGATCGTCAGAAAACAACTTACTCGTCATAAGCCAAGTTGGATTATTTTCAATTTCATCCATACATTTTGCATGAGACGCCATTTTAATGACAGAAAAACCATCTGAGTTTGAACTCGATAATGGATTCAACACACAAGCAGTCAGCAAAACAGAGCTGAATAAACCCATGATTAATTTATTATTTTTCATACATATATACCTTTTTTTATTGATCAAATAATGCTTCAATTTTTATTATTCAGTTCAGTATAAAAGATAAATAAATAAAAGTACAAAAGATTGATCAAGAAGTTCGAATTCATCTCACCTCTTGACCCGCCACTCAGTGATTAATTGACCGCTTCAGCCACACATGCATTGATGGTCTTCGTCACAGCATTGCTAATAATTGTTGTACGGGCTGCTGGATCAATCGCTGCCGTTGCAACATCAACTGCTGTAATATTTTGTGGAGCTTTATCACTCACGCAACCACAAATTTCAGTTTGGATATCGGCTTTTTGATCTACTGTCATAAGCTTAGTCGCAGTTTTCCATGCGGGTAAATTATTCAGCTCAGTGGTGCATTTTGCATTAATGGCAATTTTGAGCGCCGCAGTACCTAACTGTTGAGTTGTGGTTTCAGCCGTTGACGGAGTACCTGTCGTGGTACATGCTGAGAGAACCAAAGCCAAAGGGGCTAACATTGCGACACATTTTTTCACTGATTTATCCTTTTCTTGCAGTTAAAATTCTGCGTATTGTGCCGAAGATTCTCGCATTTCGGAAATACTATTTCGTAAATGCACCGATCATACTTAATCCATTGCATAATTTTAGATCATTCGCACCACTCATCTAAACAGCGTTGCAGAATTTCAACGCTATGTTGCATCTCGTATATTTTTGCAATATCTATAGTTATATAAAATAGCGCAACATAAAAATGGATGTGAATCTAATGAACACAGTAAATACCCATTACACGCGTACCGCTCAAGTTCTACATTGGCTGATGGCAATTATCTTTATTGCCGCATGGCTGATTGGGTTTTATAGCGGAAATTTCTTAAGTTATGATGTGGATGGTAGCTTTAAGGGAGATGTCATCACCCTGCATAAAAATATTGCAACCACGATCATTTTTCTGGTGGTGATTCGTATCTTCTGGCGCTATACCCACCCTGCGCCTAAACTGCCTGATAGTATGTCCCCGCTAATGCAAAAACTGGCACACCTCGGTCATTTGGCTTTATATTTCATTTTGTTGGCTTTACCTATTACAGGCTGTTTATTTAGCTGGAGTGCTGGGCATCCTGCACCTGTTTTGTACTTATTTGAAATACCACGTTTAGTACAAGACAACCCTGAATTACTCGCAATCGTAAAACCATTACATGTCTGGATTTCATGGGCAGCTGGATTGCTGTTGGCAGGTCATATTGCAGCAGCGCTAAAACACCACTTTATAGATAAAGATAACGTATTAAACAGCATGACCAAACAAGCAAAGTAATACCAAGTTGAATCAACCTAAAAGCATCAATCTGTTGCTTTTAGGACTTCATCCACCACGCATCCTTTAAGCGTATTCAATACGCCCTGTTGTACTACCTGTTTTTTGACTTGCTCATCAACCACTGCATGTAATAAGGTTGTTGCGGGAATATCCTTTAATGCATTTTCACCCACGCAGCCACAGATTTGTGTTTGGAGTTGATTCTTTTTTTCTTCACCAATCAATGCTGTACTGACTTTCCATAAGCGTGTCGACTCCAACTCTACACCGCACTGATATACCACCACTGGCTTTAATAACTTTTGAGTTAACCCTGTATCTGTTTTAAGTAAATAAACTGCAAAAAGTGCAAAAATAACCACAAGCAATGCAATGATTTTTTTCATATCGACCTCACATAAAAAAGACAGAGCGAACTCTGTCTTTAAAGCAACATTAGATTAAGCAATGGCTGCAATTTCAGCCGCCCATTTTTGCTTCTCTTCTGTCGAAATAAACGATGCTTCAAAAGAGTTCAGCGCTAATTGTTTTAGCTCAGCTGCTGTTAAGTCTAATGCATCTGTAATCGCAATAAAGTTATCATTCATATAACCACCAAAGTACGATGGGTCATCTGAATTTACTGTCACTTGCACACCTTGTTGCAATAAACGGCGGATATTGTGCTGTGCCATATCGTCAACGACACATAACTTTAAGTTGCTGAGTGGACAAACTGTCAGTGGCATTTTCTCTGCAATCAAACGCTGCATTAATACAGGATCTTCCTCAGAACGTACACCGTGGTCAATACGATTCACTTTAAGCAAATCTAAAGCTTCCCACACATATTCTGCTGGGCCTTCTTCACCCGCATGTGCAACCACTAAAAAACCTGCTTCACGTGCTTTAGCAAAGACACGTTCAAACTTTGCAGGAGGGTGCCCAACTTCGCTTGAGTCTAAGCCTACACCAATGATTTGATCTTTATAAGGCAATGCCTGCGCTAAAGTTTCAAATGCAGCGTCTTCACTTAAATGACGTAAGAAACACATAATCAAATGCGAACTAATGCCAAATTTTGCTTTGGCATCATCACAAGCACGTTGTAAACCATTGATCACGGTTTCAAATGCAACACCACGATCAGTGTGTGTCTGAGGGTCAAAGAACATTTCGGTATGTACTACACGGTCTTCAGCACATTTTTCAAAGTACGCCCAAGCCAAATCATAAAAGTCTTGCTCGTGAATCAGTACATTTGCACCTGCATAATAGATGTCTAAAAAGGACTGTAAGTTATGAAAGTTATAAGCCTGCTTTACTTCTTCAACCGACTTATAGGGAATGTCTATTTGGTTACGCTGTGCAATTGCAAACATGAGTTCTGGCTCAAATGTCCCTTCAATATGCACATGCAGTTCTGCTTTTGGTAAAGCACGAATGAGCTCCAATTGACTCATATCTCTTCCTCTTTAAAAAATAAAAAAGGGTGTAAACGGAGTTTACACCCTTATCAATATTTGGTGAATTAGCCACCAAACATTGCAAATTTCAGTGCCCAAAGCGCAGCAACAATCCAAACCATATACGGTACAGTTGCTGCCTTACCTGTGAACAGTTTAACCAATGCATAGCTGATAAAGCCCATTGCAATACCATCTGCAATTGAGTAAGTAAATGGCATAAAGACAATGGTTAAAAATGCAGGTACTGCTTCAGTAATATCATCCCAATCAATATGGGTAATCCCCTGAATCATCAACACACCAACAAATAACAGAGCTGGAGCGGTTGCAAAACCAGGTACAGACTGAGCTAATGGTGCCAAGAATAAACATAGAATAAAAAGCACAGCAACCACAACTGCGGTTAAGCCTGTACGCCCACCCGCAGCAACACCTGCTGAAGACTCAATATATGGCGTTGTTGAAGATGTACCTAATGCTGCACCCGCAACGATTGCAGTTGAGTCTGCAAACAAAGCCTTTTTTAAACGTGGAAGCTTGCCATCTTTCAGTAAACCTGCACGGTGTGACACACCAACCAATGTACCCGTTGAGTCAAATAAATCGACCAAGAAGAATACAAAAATAACACCCACTAAACTCGCAGTAAAAAGACCTTTGAAATCCATCTGCATGAATGTCGGAGCAATTGATGGAATCTCACCCACCACACCTTTAAATTCGCTTAAACCCAATGCAGTTGAAATAGCAGTCAAAGCTAGAATACTGATAATAATTGCACCGCGCACTTTAAAGTGATGTAGCACAACCACCATTAAGAAACCGAATAAAGCCAAAAGAACAGTTGGTTGCTTTAAGTCACCTAATCCCACCAAAGTTGCTGGATTATCGACAATAATCCCTGCATTTTTTAAAGCAATTAATGCAAGGAATAAACCAATCCCACCACCAATTGCAAGCTTAAGTGACATTGGAATTGCATTCACAATAGCTTCACGGATTTTAAACATGCTGATCGCAATGAATATAAAACCTGATACAAACACGGCTGCTAAAGCGGTCTGCCAAGGTACCCCCATACCCAAACATACCGAATAGGTAAAGTAAGCGTTTAAACCCATACCTGGTGCGAGTGCAATAGGATAATTCGCAACAATGCCCATCACTAAACAACCAATTGCGGCTGCAAGACAAGTTGCTACAAAGACAGCTCCATGATCCATCCCCGTTTCGGATAAAATCATTGGATTCACAATAATGATGTAACACATCGTTAAGAATGTGGTTACACCTGCAAGAAGCTCTGTACGAAAACTGGTTTTATTTTCACTCAGTTTGAACATACGCTCGAGCATATTTTCTGAAGATGGATTAGGAGTCGTCATGACCTAGCCCCTGTAAATAAACTTTTAAAACTGTATAACTTTTCAAAATTTGCTAGATTCAACACACTGAACATCTAATTCAATTTTTGCAAGTTAAAGCAATGGATATGCCAAATTTCCTCAACTCAGGAAAAGTTTATTTAGCCATGAATGATTTAAGTTGAAACTTACACCATATATACCTAAACAAAAAAGCCGCATAAACCGTATGCAGCTTTCAACAAAAATGTCATTTTAGAATCAAAGTCTAAAATTCAAGATATCTCGGCGCGGATTATAACACACTGATTTTTAATTGTTTTAAAATTTATTTTTGATTAAAATTCAATATGATAAGTGATTCATGCGTTTTTTATTCAATTATGAACATCAAAGTACTTTGATCGAGACCTGTTCTATTACCACTTCAGCATCACTTTGAAGTGGGCGCGTAACTTTTTCAGGGACGACCGTTACCTTTGAGATCGGACTCAAGTTTTGTACTTTAGGTTCAGCACTGTTCATGAGTTGATTCAGCTCTTGTTGCTTTTTAGTTTCAGTATCCTGAAAAACAACAAAACCAAGCAAACAAACAGCTAATACAAAAATAGGAATTAGAATCTTTTTCACGGTATTCACAATATCCATAACTGTTTTAGCATGATTACAAATCATAACAAATTACATGAGGGTCAATACACTTATCTGATAAAAAGTATATTCACACTTTATAGTTTTTTCTGATTTAATTATTTCAATAACATAAGATTAAGTGAAAGACATGCCAAGAAAATATGATCAAAGTGCTCAATTTTGTAATATTTTATATTTCAAAAAATTACAGTTGATTAACTTTTGATGAACATAATTTGGTTTCGACAAGACCTTCGCATACATGATAATGCTGCACTTTGGCATGCAAGCCAAGACGGGGCTATGCTTGCTTTAGTCATCTTATCTCCTGAACAATGGCTATTACACCATGATGCTCCTGTAAAAATAGATTTATATGTCCGACAATTGGAAGATTTGAAACAAAATCTGGCTGAGCTCAATATTCCACTGGTTATTTTAAACATTCCTCTGTGGCGCGATATCCCTGTTCAACTTTCATCCTTATGTCATGTACTTCAAGTACAACAGATCTTTGTAAATTTCGAAATGGGCTTAAATGAGCTGAAACGTGATGCTGGAATACAAAAGTGTCTCGATCAACATGCCATTACATTTACTCTATTTCAAGATCGGACGATATTTCCTTTAAACAGTATTCGTAACCAATCAGGTAAACCCTATCAAGTCTTTGGCGCTTTTAAGAAAACCTGTTATGAACGTTTAAATATTGGCTTACCTCAGTGCTACCCACTTCCTTCTGCACAGCAGCCCATACAGCTTCCTACCGATTTAAATACAAGCATTCCTCACATTGAATCACTGATTGATGCAAATACGAATGAATTAAATCAAATTAAAGCCTATTGGCCTGAAACGGAAGCCTATGCACTTTCGGTGCTCGATGATTTTATTGAGCATAAAGTTAGTGACTATCAGAAAGAAAGGAACTTCCCCTTTCTGAATAGTACGAGCCAACTTTCAACCTATTTAAATATTGGAATCCTATCTATCCGCCAGTGTCTCAATGCCCTGTTTCGTGCTCAACATGGTCAATTTATGATTGATAATACAGGCCAGCAAACGTGGTTAGATGAATTACTTTGGCGGGAGTTTTATCAACATATTCTATTTGATTTTCCGCATGTCTCTAAACATCTGCCATTTAAAGCCAACACACAGCGAATTGTTTGGCGAGATGCACCCGAGGATTTAAAAGCATGGCAACAAGGTCATACTGGTATTCCAATTGTGGATGCAGGTATGCGACAACTCCTTGCGACAGGCTGGATGCATAATCGAGTGCGGATGATTGTCGCAATGTTCTTAACGAAAAACTTGTTGATTGATTGGCGACTGGGCGAACAGTGGTTTATGCAACATTTGGCAGATGGTGACTTGGCTGCCAATAATGGTGGATGGCAGTGGTGTGCATCCACAGGCACCGATGCTGTGCCTTACTTCCGAGTCTTTAATCCTGTAAGCCAATCGCAGAAATTTGATAGTCATGGTGACTATATTCGACAGTGGTTACCAGAGCTTGCACATTTAGATGCCAAAAGCATTCATGAACCTTATGCTCGGCAGCCGAATATGGAACTAGACTATCCCAAACCAATCGTAGATTTAAAATCTAGCCGTGTGCGTGCCATCGAAGCGTTTAAAGGGCTCTAAACACTTAAAATTTGGGCTAAGTTCTGCTTAGCCTGATGCTCATAGCGCTTTTGGAAAAGTGGTGTTTGATACAGAGGCTGCATTTCTAAAAAGTGCCTTAACACCTGCTGACGTTTCTGTGCATAAAGTGAAGGCTCAACCCAAGCATATTCTTGCTGAATTTGGCGTTCATATTCAGCAAAACGAATAGGATTGCTGGCTAAAATTGCCAGATCAATATCCAGTAGATAAGCTAAATCCAAGTTAGCTGTCGGTGCATGTGATTGGGTTGCCAAAATCCATGCATAAATCGTTTCCATTTGTTCAGCAACCAGCACATTTTCAAGCACCTGCTTCATGTAATCTGCACTTTGCTGTTCATTGTCATTTGCTTGCGGATTGTAAATGACATCATGAAACCAAATCGCCAACTCAACAGATAAAGCATCTGTTAGGTGGGTTTTAATGTCATGAAAATGCTCTAAACACTCAACAATATGCTGCACCGTATGATAATGCCGTTGTGATTCACTATAGGCGCTATACAGTGCTCCATAAAGTTCTTCACAACTACTCACAGTTAAATCCAACTGGCTTGCGGTATGTGTCCAATAGTCCTGAAACTGTTTTATATACCGCACCATTGCAATGCCCTTTCGTTATGCTGCCTGTTCATCTCGTTTAAAGACCAACTCGCCTTTTAGCGAGCTATCTGCATCGAAATAATAGCCATCAGTATTAAAGGATTTTAAGCCTTCGATTTGATCAATCTGATTTTCAATCATATAGCGAGCCATCAAACCACGTGCTTTTTTGGCATAGAAACTAATGACTTTATATTTGCCATTTTTCTGATCTAAAAACACAGGTTTAATAACTTCTGCTTGGATTTTGCTTTCTTTCACAGATCTATAGTATTCATCAGAAGCAATATTCAGCAAAATTTGAGAACCAGCTTGTTCTAAATCTTGGTTGATTAAATCAGTAATGTGATTGCCCCAAAACTCATACAAATTGTGTCCGCGAGGGTTCGTAAGTTTAGTGCCCATTTCTAAACGATAAGGCATCATCAAATCCAATGGACGTAACAAACCATACAGACCCGATAACATTCTTAAATGCTGCTGCGCATATTGAATGTCATCTGCAGATAAATGATAAGCATCTAAACCTGTATAAACATCACCTTTAAAAGCAAACATGGCTTGTCGTGCATTCGCAAAGCTAAATTCTGACTGCCAATCACGAAAGCGCGCTACATTTAAAGTGGCAATTTTCTCACTCACGCTCATTAAGTTTGCAATTTCACTTGCCGACAACTTGCGACTAACTTCGATCAATTCTTGGGAATGTTGTAGCAATCTGGGTTGTGTGTACTGATCGGTAGGTAAAGCAGTTTGGTAATCTAGAGTTTTAGCGGGAGAAACAAGGGCGAGCATAGACAACCTGATTAAAAAACAATTAAACAGACTATAACAGTAGACTTATTTTATTGCCAATCTGTGTTTTTAATAAGCATAAACGGTTAAACTAGCCGATTCTCCTGTTATATGTATCTATTTTCTATGTCTGAGCAGATGTTCATTCAAGGTCCAGTTGGGCAAATTGAAGTTTTTGTAGACTATCCACAGGGTGAAGTGAAAGGATTCGCGGTAGTAACTCACCCCCATCCCCTGCAAGGTGGTACGCCTCAACACAAGGTTCCTGCTTTACTTGCACAAATGTTTTTAGAACGCGGTTGCGTTGTGTATCGCCCAAGTTTCCGTGGTTCTGGTCAAAGTGCTGGTCAGCACGACGAAGGTCACGGCGAAACGATAGACACCTTAGAAGTTATACACTACGCACGTAGCCAACACGCAGACTTACCTTTTTATGCAGGTGGTTTTAGCTTTGGTGCACATGTCATGGCAAAAAGCTACTCTATGCTTCCAGTAGATGTTCATCCTGTACAAACTATTTTATGTGGCTTACCAACGGCAACTGTAGCGGGTGTACGTCACTATGTTACCCCACACATTAAGGGTGACATCTTGTTTATTCATGGTGAAGCCGATGATGTCACATTGCTCTCCGATATGATCCAGTGGGCTAAACCACAGCGCCATTTAGTGACTGTATTACCGGGCGCAAACCATTTCTTTACAGGTTATTTAAAGCAGTTACGTATCGCGATTACACGTTTTCTGTGGATTTAATGCTTAAAGGAGTTCAAGAGAGAAATGATGATATTCTTTAGAACATTTCTTTCTTGAGTTTTCCAGCATTTCACTTCGCACTTTTCTTTGATTACACATTGAGGTATCACTTTATTTTATTGTCTTGATCTGAACAGCGCGTTTTTAATCACTTATTTCATCTTCTATGTTTTTTTGATGATCTCTTTTGAACTCCATATTGGATCGCTTCAAAACCGACACGCCCCCCACATTTAAATATCCGCGAAGCTTCAAACCGTATCATGGCACATTATGCAACTATATCTTTTTTAACTTGGTATATTCTGCATAACCTTTTTCAAATAATTAATTATACAATCAATGCCTTGGCTCGATAGAGCTACAGATTTAAATAATTTTTAAAATATTCAAGGATCTTATGAAAACAATTATTGGGGCTATTTTAGTTGCTGTAACAACTACATCCATCTGGGCTCAGGATATTACAGGAACTTGGCGCTATATCGACGATAAAACTGGAGAACCGAAAGGTCTGGTTAAAATTGAAAAGCAAGCCAATGGGACTTATGCTGGAACTGCACTGAAAGCAACTCCTCGCCCGGGTTATACAGCAAAAGAATTTTGCACCAACTGTCCAGCACCGTACACAGATAAACCGATTATTGGCATGCAAGTGATTACGGGTTTAAAAACTGACAATAATATTAATTATACGCATGGCAAAATTATTGATCCCATTTCAGGCAAACTGTATAGCCTGAAAGGAAAAATTAGCCCAAACGGCAAAAAGCTTTTTTTACGAGGGTATTTAGGGGTTTCAGCTGTGGGACGTAGCCAGACTTGGTTACGTGTGGAGTAGGTCTTATAGCACATCATGCAATAGACGCATTGACCCATTAAAATATTAAACTTGTTCTGTCCCAGAAAATGCTGAATGATAAAATATTCAGCATTTTCCTCCATTCGGCTAACTATTTTTCCACTCAAACTCAGTAAAACTTTTATCTGTTTTTAATGTATTTTCAACTGCTTGAGCAAGTTGATTCAATAAGCTACGCTCCGCAATACGGTCTACCCAGTCCTGTTCTTCATCAGGATAAGAAGCAATTTCACATACCAAGTTTCCTTCGTTGTCATGACATTGGCAAGTAATAGACAACGGCAAAGTATGGTTATCCACACTCACAGCCACCTGATCACCACTTTGTGGCAACGTTTCAAAGCCAAATTGCCCCAATTTTTGAACCAGTAACTGTTGCACCTGCTTTTGTACTACAGCATTGTCATTTAGGCTATGCGGTTGTCCATGCTGTGCCGTAAATTGTAATTTTCTCATTAATCATCCTAAAGGCTTTTTTATTATATGGGTTTAAGCATAAAGGGTAAAAACAAAACAGCCAAGCAAAAGCTTGGCTGTAATTCAACAAAGTCGTTAAGCTTTGGTCTTATTCAGTGACTTGAATCGCTAAACCGGCTTGATTGCTCAATTGAGTAAAGGTAGGGAAACTGGTTGCAACCGTTTCAGTACCTACAATTTTAATTTCACCAGAGGTCCGTAAGCCTGCCATTGAGAAGCTCATTGCAATACGGTGGTCGTGATGTGATGCAATTTCACCACCAGTGAAAATCGCGCCCCACTCACCTGATCGACCTTTACCTTCGATGATAATGCCATCGTCAGTCGGTGTACAATCAATACCCATAGTTTTTAAGCCATCTGCCATCACTTGAATACGGTCTGACTCTTTTACTCTGAGTTCAGCCGCACCCGTTAGTACGGTTTGCCCTTCTGCACAGGCAGCCGCAATAAACAATGCAGGAAATTCATCAATTGCCAGTGGCACTTGATCTTCAGGCATATGGATGCCTTTGAGTGTACGTGTACCTTGAATACGAATGTCTGCAATCGGCTCACCGCCTGCAATACGTTCATTTTCAACCGTAATGTCCGCACCCATTTGCTTCAAAATTTCGATCACACCTGTACGGGTTGGGTTAATGCCTACCGCCTCTAAAGTGACATCTGAACTTTCGGTAATCGCAGCACCCACCATAAAGAAAGCAGCCGATGAAATATCTGATGGCACTTGAATCTCTGTAGCAACGAGCTTACCACCACCTTGCAGTGAAATGCGGTTACCTTCTGTTTTCACATCATAACCAAATGCACGCAACATACGTTCAGTATGATCACGTGTAGGTTCTGGTTCTGTGACCGATGTTTCACCTGCCGCCCATAAACCTGCCAATAAAATCCCAGATTTCACCTGCGCAGATGCCATCGGCAAATCATAGTGAATGCCTTGTAAAGCTTGATTTCCAGTAATAGAAACAGGAGGTGTGCCACGTTCACCTGTGGTTTGAATCTGAGCACCCATTTCACGTAACGGTTTAGCAATACGTTCCATTGGACGCTTCGACAGTGATGCATCACCCGTCATTACAGAGTCAAATTTCTGTGCAGAGAGCATACCTGAAAGCAGACGCATCGACGTCCCTGAGTTACCCATGTAAAGCGCACTTGCTGGTGCTTTAAGGCCATTTACGCCCACACCATGAATCGTCACTTCACCATTTTTAGGACCTTCAATGCTCACGCCCATATCACGGAAAGCTTGTAAGGTCGCTAACGCATCTTCACCTTCCAAGAAGCCTGTCACATGCGTCGTTCCTTCCGCAATTGCACCAAACATGATTGAACGGTGTGACACAGATTTATCACCTGGCACGCTAAACTTACCTTGGAAACTTTTTTTACCCGGTAATATGGTGAATTGCTGTGTCGTCACTTTATTGTTCTCCATGAAAGGTTTTTGAGCAAGCATATGGTTAAAATGCTGGCGTGCTGCTTGCGCATGTCCAAGCAAGCCCATTAAAGCATGTGAATCTTCATCTTCAATGAGTTTACGAATCGTTGCCAGTTGGTTCTCAAAACCATCTACGGCATTTAAAATGGCTTTTTTATTGGCAAAAAAGATGTCATGCCACATTTGCGGATCACTTGCCGCAATTCGAGAAAAATCACGGAAGCCCCCCGCAGCATAGCGAAAAATATCTAAATTATCTTCACGGTTTGCCAGCTGTTCAACTAAGTTAAAGGCCATTAAATGTGGAAGATGACTGGTATGCGCCAAGACTTCATCATGCTTGGCCACATCCATACAAATTACTTCTGCTTTCGCAGCTTGCCACAGTTGAATCAGTTTTTCGACCGCCCAATCAGCACTGGTCGGTAGCGGCGTCAAAATCACTTTATGATTTGCAAATAAATCAACCTTACCTGCATGCACACCCGTATGTTCTGCACCCGCAATAGGATGCCCTGGTACAAAGCCAGCGGGCAATGCTTCACCATACACGGCTTTGGCTGCATCGACTACATTACCTTTGGTACTCCCCACATCGGTAATAATCGTATGTTCTTGCAAATACGGTTTAATGGTTTCCAGTACTTTTTGGGTTGCACGAACAGGTAAGGCTAAAACCACCAAATCCGCACCTTGAACTGCCTCCACAGGGTCACTATAGCCTTGTTGGATTAAGCCTAATGCTTTGGCATCCTGTAGGGTTCTCTCAGAGCGTGTTGATGCCACAATTTGCTTTGCTAAACCCTCAGCAATCATGACCCGTGCAAGACTCGAACCAATCAGTCCTAGTCCAATAAATGCAACTTTTTCAAACAGTGGCACAGACATAATTTAAGTGTTCGCCTCTAAACCAAGTACTTTAGCCAAAGCTGTTAAAAATTTCGCATTTTCAGCTTCAGTACCAATGGACACACGCAGATGATGCGCAATTCCTACTGGGCGAACAATCACACCTTCTTTTAACAACGCATTAAAAGTCTGTGTTGGGTCGGCTTGTATGTCCACCAAAATAAAGTTAGCGCGTGAAGGCACAAAACTTAATCCTAAAGCTTTAAACCCTGCTTCCAATTGCGCCATGCCAGCTTTATTGACCACACGTGATTTCTCAATAAAATCTTTATCTTTCAGTGCCGCAACAGCAGCCACCATAGCTAAATGGTTGACGTTAAACGGTTGACGAATACGATTTAAGAAATCTGTTACTTCTGCTGATGCTAAAGCAAAGCCAACACGTAAGGCTGCCAAACCAAAACACTTCGACATGGTACGGCTGACAATCAAGTTTGGGTACTGGGCTAAAAATTTTAAACTGTTGAAGTTCTCTGGGAAATATTCCACATAGGCTTCATCTAAAACTACGATCACATGGCTCGGTACTTTTTGCATGAAGCGATCAAATTCAGCTTCTTCAAACCAAGTCCCTGTTGGGTTATTCGGGTTTGCAATAAATACTAATTTGGTATTGCTTTTAATGGCCGCTGCCATCGCCTCAAGATCATGCGAAAAACCTTGAGCAGG
This sequence comes from Acinetobacter halobius, assembly GCF_044130335.1. NCBI lineage: Bacteria > Pseudomonadati > Pseudomonadota > Gammaproteobacteria > Moraxellales > Moraxellaceae > Acinetobacter > Acinetobacter halobius. The sequence continues at coordinate 28,102 of NZ_JBIQOD010000020.1, read as the reverse complement.
CACTTCTATTGCTTCAGCATTAATGGCTTGAGTGAGCAAAGCATAGACCGCAAATGCATGTTGACTAAACACGACTGAGTCTTTATCAGAAACAAAAGCGCGCGCAAATATTTCAAGCAAATCGTTTGAACCATTACCAAGGGTAATGCAATTATGCGCCACACCAAACTGAGTATGGATTTCATCTTTTAAGATAAAACCGCCACCATCTGGATATCGTCCAATTTGCGCCAATTCAGCAGCAACTGCTTCTTTTACTTTGTCAGAACAACCCAAAGGGTTTTCATTTGAGGCAAGTTTAACAATATCGGTAATCCCCAATTCACGCTCTAATTCGCTAATAGGTTTACCTGGTTGATATGGTTTTAACTTTGAAATACCTTCATTGGCTGGAGCAAACGACATGTGACCTTTCCATTCTTACAAGTGGTTATAGGGTTGAGTTCTTTACAAACCCAACCACCTTGGAGATTACAATACTGCTATCGGATATGAACCCAATACTCGAACTTCTTTTACTAGTGGACGAATCTCTTCAATCGCCGCTTTAACATTGTCTTGTTCCACATGCCCTTCTAAATCAATAAAGAAGACATAAGCCCATTTTTCAGGCAGCGCAGGACGGGTTTCAATGCTGGTCAAGCTAATATTATGCTTTGCAAAAGGTGCTAAAATTTCAAGCAATGCACCTGCACGATCGTGTGCTGAAATCAAAAGCGAAGTTTTATCATTGCCACTTTGTGGCACTTTTTCACGGCCAATCACTAAAAAGCGCGTTGTATTTTCTGGATTATCTTCAATATTGCTGTGCAAAATTTCAAGATCATAAATGGTTGCAGCCACCTCAGACGCAATTGCAGCCGAATGCCATTCTGTACGAATACGACGCGCTGCTTCTGCATTTGAACTCAAAGCTACACGCTCAACACCTGGATAGTGTGCATCTAACCATGCACGGCACTGTGCTAAAGTTTGCTGATGTGCATAAATTTGTTTAATACTATCTTTGCGGGTGTTTTCAGACACAAGGAACTGATGATGAATACGCAATTCAACTTCACCAATCACATTTAAGTGAGACGATTTAAAACAATCTAATGTATGGTTAACCACACCTTCAGATGAATTCTCTACAGGCACCAAACCATAATGTGCACTGCCCGCTTCTACTTCACGGAAAACTTCATCAATGGTAGGTAGAGGACGAACCACAGCATCATGACCAAAATGCTTTAAAACCGCAGAATGTGTATAGGTGCCGACAGGTCCCAAAAATGCAATACTTTGTGGCGCTTCAAGCGCTAAACACGCAGACATAATTTCGCGGAACAGACGCGCCATAGTCACATCAGACAAAGGACCTTCATTACGCTCCATAACATTACGTAAAACTTGCGCCTCACGTTCTGGACGGTAAAACATTGGATTCTCTTCAGAAGCAAATTTTGCTTTTGCAACAGCTTCCGCCAGTTTTGCTCGACGGTTAATAAGTTGTTGAATCTGCTGATCAACAGAGTCGATATCCTGACGGATTTGATTGAGGTCAAGAGAAGTCGTTGTGTTTTGATCGTCTTGGATCATTGTTATGTCGCCCTTCATATACATTGTGCAAACAGTATAACAATAGTTAGCTTTGAAATCTTGCGCAATAAGACTTTGCATGTTTCAGTGCTAAAAACATACAGTTGATTTAATCATCAAGTTAATCAATAAACTGCCTAAATAATCGACATCAATAAAATCACTGAGGAATCTGTATTGAGCTTGCACATATTATGCAGAACACCCTTAAAAACACACCTCACCTGATTATTGAATTTTTATCTAAGTCTAATGTTTTTAACACTTAAACTTGGTTTAGAAAATTTTTGCTACATCTAGGCAAAAATCACCATTTATCTGTATTTCAGTGCGTTAGACTTTGTTTTAAAATATGCTTTACTTAAGTTGACGTATTCATAACAAAGAGAGTATGCAGCACGACAGATTGCTCTATAGTCTCAATAAAACAAAACAATAATGAACTGTAGGTACTGTCATGCACAAGAAAATTGCGGTCTTAGTCACCTATGACTTTGAGGATGCCGAATATGCTGAACCTGTTGAAGCATTTCGGGCAGCTCGGCATAGTATTATTAATCTTGAAAGTCAGGCAGGCAAAATTATTTATGGTAAAAAGCGTAAAGCCTTTGTGACCATCGACCAAAGTATAGATGATGCCTCAGTGCATGACTTTGATGCCTTACTCATCCCAGGCGGTTTCTCACCTGACAACCTGTGTCAAGATGAACGCTATGTCCTATTTGTCAGGCAATTTGCAAACACACAAAAGCCCATTTTATGCAGTGCCGATGCCCCAAAAGTTTTGATGCATGCAGGAGTCGTAAAAGGCCGACGTATGACGTGCATCCACCACCTTCATCAGGACTTAGAAGATGCAGGCGCGGTGCTATATAATACAGGGGTAGTCAATGACAATAACTTGTACATTTCATCACAAACGCAGCACGACTTACCTGCTTTTATTAAAGAAAGCCTGCTCGTACTCAGTCGCTAAAGAACCAATGCAAGCTCTTTAGCCAACCGATCGGTTTCTCGCTCAGTAACTATTAACGTCCCAACAAACTACGTGCGACAATTTCTTTCATAATTTCATTGGTTCCACCATAGATGCGTTGAATACGCGCATCGACAAAGAAACGTGAAATTAGATATTCACTCATATAGCCATAGCCTCCAAAGAGCTGTAATAAATTATCTGCCACCTTCATTTGCATATCCGTTGAAAAGCTTTTCAGTGCTGCTGCGGTTTCTACATCCAACTTGCCTTGCATATAAAGCTCCACGTTTTGATTGTAAAAAGCTGCTGTGGCTTGTTCATCAATCTTGGCTTGAGCCAAAACAAAACGTGTATTTTGGAACTGAGAAATATGTTGACCAAAGGCTTGACGCTCTTTGACGTATTGAATAGTGACATCAATCGAACCGCGAATTGCACCTATAGCGGTTGCTGCAATTGCTGTACGCTCACGTGGTAGCTCTTGCATCAAATAAGCAAAACCTTGACCTGCTTGTCCCAACAATTGATCTTTCGGAACTTTTACATTGTCATAAAACAACTCAGAAGTGTCTTGCGAATGCAGGCCAATTTTATCAAGATTGGTCCCTTTTTTAAAACCTTCTAAATGTGTATCGACCAACATCAGTGAAACACCCTTTGCACGAGCTTGCGGATCAGTTTTTACCGCCAATACCACAAGGTCAGCATGCTGCCCATTTGAAATAAAGGTTTTAGAACCATTTAAAATATAATGCTCCCCTTGCAAAATCGCATTACTTCGCATGGCTTGTAAGTCTGAACCCGCACCCGGCTCCGTCATCCCTATTGCACCGACCACTTCACCTGACACCATTTGCGGTAACCAGTACTGCTTCTGTGCTTCAGTTCCAATATGCAAAATATACGGTGCTGCAATTTCGGAGTGACAAGAAATACCTGTCGATAAAGCACTAAAACCTGCTCGTGCCGACTCCTCAACCAACATCAGCGAATAATGCGTTGGAACGCCATAACCGCCGTATTCCTCTGGAACATCGACACATAAGAACCCATTTTCACCCAATGCGTTCCATACCGAACGCGGCATTAAGCCTTCTCGTTCCCATTGTTCATAATGCGGTGCAATGTGTTCATTCATAAAGCGACGAAAATTATCGCGAAATAGCTCTAAGTCTGCATCGTAATTCAGCATGTTTTTTCCTTATGTTGATGTTGTTTTATTATTCAGCTCACATGCTAGCCATTTTTAATGCAACTGTCATGACCGCATTAGGCCATTTTTTTATGCGCATAAAAAAAGGAAGCCATTCGGCTTCCTTTTTAAGATGAACTGAAATTATGCGTGAGCATTTTCTTCAACAGCCATTTGGCGGTCTACTTCATCTGGGTTTGCTAGTGCAAAATGTAGTTTTTCTTGGTCTAACTGACCCACCCATTTCGCAACAACAATCGTTGCCAATGAGTTACCCACCAAGTTGGTTAAGGCACGTGCTTCAGACATGAAACGGTCAATACCTAAAATAAGAGCAAGACCCGCCACTGGAATATGACCAACAGCTGATAAAGTCGCAGCCATTACAATAAAGCCCGAACCTGTGACACCCGCAGCACCTTTCGATGAAATCAATAACACACCCAATAAAGTTACTTGGTGCATCAGATCGAGCTGAGTATTGGTCGCTTGAGCAATAAAGATCGCTGCCATCGTTAAGTAGATTGAGGTACCGTCTAAGTTAAATGAATAACCTGTTGGAATAACCAAACCAACCACTGACTTTTCACAACCCGCAATTTCAAGCTTTTTCAACATACGCGGTAAAACCGATTCTGAAGATGACGTACCCAGTACAATCAATAATTCTTCGCGAATCATGCGAATCATTTTCAAAATACTGAAGCCACAAAGACGTGAAATTGTGCCTAGAACCAAGAAAATGAAAAGCAAACAGGTAATGTAGAAGCAGATGATCAACTGAGCAAGTTGCGCCAAGCTGCCAATACCATATTTACCAATGGTATATGCCATTGCACCAAACGCACCAATTGGAGCAAGCTTCATGATCATGTTTACAATGTTAAAGAACACATGCGAAATTTGATCAATAAACTTAAGAACTGGTTTACCTGCGTCACCCAATTTATGTAATGCAAAACCAAACATGAGTGCAAACAGCAATACTTGTAGGATTTCACCTTCAGCAAATGCGCCAACCACAGTGTTTGGAATGATGTGCATAAAGAAGTCGACAGTTGTTTGCTGCTGTCCCGATTCAACAAATTTCGAGATACCCGAAGTATCTAGTGTTGAAGGGTCAACATTCATGCCTACACCTGGTTTCCAGATGTTAATGACCAGTAAACCGATCAATAATGCAATCGTCGATACAATTTCAAAATAAAGTAACGCAACACCGCCTGTTTTACCCACAGACTTCATGCTTTCCATACCCGCGATACCACTCACCACGGTACAGAAAATCACTGGCGCAATAATCATCTTGATCAGTTTAATAAAGCCTTGACCTAGAGGATAAAAAAGCTCGCCCCAGCCGGGTACATATTCTTCAACGCCATTGATAACTTGCGTACCGCTAGGGAAAAAATGCCCTACCAAGATACCCGCAATAATCGCGACAATAACTTGAAAATATAGTGACTTATAGATTGGTTTCTTAGTCATAACTAATACTTCTGTAAATCAAAAAACTGAAAAAATCGGTATACCTACATATCCTTATAGGCAGCAGGCTTTCTGATAAACACAAAAAAGCCCACAGTTTGGACCGCGCCCAAACACCGGGTAAAAATCATGCTGTACAAACATTAGCTATGTGATGAAATTCACAGTTCATTCACATCTACTATAATGGGAGAAACTTAAAAACTAGCAAGTCACAACAATTGAGTAAATTTTACCTAACATTCTTTAAGCAAAGTAAACTCATTTTAAAAATAATGTATAAAATCTAAACAATATGACTCATACTTTAGTCTAATGATGAAAAATTATTTAAAATTAAAAGTGCTATTTTTTTTGATCGTTCATCTAAAATAGCACACCATAGCCGTCACTTACGTTGGTTTGTTCATGAACAACAAAAGAAATATTTATAAAGATACTGAGCACCCTTTTGCCCAGTTTGTTCGCATTATTGGCAAAGGGAAAAACGGTGCACGTTCTCTCAGTTATGAAGAGGCCTATCAAGCCTTTGACATGATTTTGAAAAACCAAGTCTTAGATGTGCAGCTTGGCGCATTTCTGATGTTACTCCGTGTGAAGGAGGAGTCTGTAGATGAACTGGCAGGTTTTGTTCAAGCCACTCGTGATCAACTACCATTTACTGCTCTCGATGTCGATTTAGACTGGTCTTCTTATGCGGGTAAACGTAAGCACTATCCATGGTTTCTTTTGGCAGCGCTGACTTTAGCCAAAGCGGGTTATAAGGTTGTGATGCATGGTGCATCAGGTCATACCATTAACCGTATTTATACCGAACAAGTATTAGAGTATCTCGATTTTAATATTTGCCAAAACCAAGCAGATGTGGAACAGGAATTAGCAACACATAATTTTGCTTATTTACCTTTACATGCCATTTCCCCGATTCTAAGTGAGCTAATTTCCCTGCGAAATGTGATGGGGCTTCGTTCACCTATTCATACCCTTGCACGCTTGATCAATCCGTTTAATGCCAAAGCGACTTTGCAAGCTATTTTCCATCCAGCCTATCGTGGTTCGCATCAACAAGCAGCATTTAAACTGGGTTATCAAAATAGTGCTGTCATTAAAGGCGAAGGTGGCGAGTTTGAACGTAACCCTGATGCTAAAACGTTAATCTGTGGTATTAAAAATGGTGAACTTTACGAACATGAACTACCAAAGCTCACCAACAACCGCAGCCCAATCGAAGAAGAACTGGATTTGGCCGAGTTTAAAGCAGTTTGGCTGGGTGAAAAACAGCACGAATATGGTGAAATGGCAGTGACTGAAACCATTGGCATTGCACTATATACCATGGGAATCTGCGAGCAATATGAAGAAGCGATGCAACAGGCAAAACGTTTATGGCAAAACCGTCTCCACTAAGCACGTTCGATACCCATAAACGTTAAAGTAAAAAGCTAAGCACTGGGCTTAGCTTTTTATCTTTAAAAGAACTTAAATAAATTTGATAGGCTGGAAATCGTCATGCTGATGGTGATGATCATCATCACACTCTTCACCTTCTTCTTTCGTGCCACGGTCGATATAACCACTGCGCTCATCCTCAGGTAAATGTTTCATTTCCCACGCATAGACCGCTTGCATCGAAATTTCACGCTGTTCTTTGGTTAACGCAACCCCATTTGGCCATTTACCAATTTCAACTGCTGTTCTTAAACGCTCAACAATTTCAGGATTGAGCACAGCTAACATTTGTTCAATATTCATGATTTAATCCTGCTGAAAAGAGTCAAAATCTTGATTCCAGCCGAGTTTGGTTCGGCATGACATATAAAAGTCATAACCCGGCGGATGTAATAAATTCAGTTTAAAGGGATGTTTACGAATATGTAAACTGTCACCGACATTTAAAGATACGCTGTGCTGACCATCGGCACTAACCATCGGTAATACACGATTTTCACGAATGAAAATCTTAATTTCGCTGTGTCCACCCACCACAATTGGGCGTGAAGACAAAGTGTGGGGATGCATTGGAACTAAAGCGATCGCATCCATACTCGGATGTACAATGGGTCCACCACCAGACAGCGAATAAGCTGTTGAACCTGTTGGAGTCGATACAATCAAACCATCACTATGTTGACGATAAACATATTGGCCATCAATATTGAGCTCAAAGTCAATCATATGTACCGATTTACCTGAGTGCAACACCACATCGTTTAGGGCAATCGCATCATAAATGGTTTCACCTTTTGAGCGAATTTCCATTTCCAACAGGAAACGGCGGTCCAGTTGAAATTCACCTTTTAAGACTTGATCGAGCTTAAAAATCACTTCTGTTGGCTTAATGTCCGTTAAAAAGCCCAAGCGACCTCGGTTTACCCCAATTACAGGGGTATTGTATTTCACCAAAGCTCGTGCGGCATGAAGAAGTGAACCATCTCCACCCACCACAATCACCAAATCGACCACTTCACCCAGAAGTGCTCGACTGACTGTTTGTGTATTTTTATAAGGAACGAGTTCAGCTGTTTCCGCATCGAAAACGGGATGTAACCCTAAACTGAGAAGATGATCATGAATAAGACATAAGGTTTCGACGACTGAAGACTTATCTGGACGCCCAATTAAGCCTATGTTTCGAAATGTTTTATGTGAAATTTGCACCAGCAACATCGCTCCGCTAAGATTCCCGCCTATCATAGCATTATTTATTTAAATTGATTCAAAACTAAAGTGACTGCTTCTATACAAATATTTATCTCTATATTTCAATTTGTTCACAGTTTAATTATTGCAAATTAGCGAAAAGCTTCGCATGATTAGCACAATTTATCAGGATCTTATCAGTATTTATGAAGTCAGAACGTGGCATCGGTATAATTGCACTGATCTTCTGCATCTTAGTCATTGCAGCTTTTTTGGTCTTTAGTATTTATTTAATAAGACTAGATTCGGTTGTTCGTGACAAGTTTGAAGGAAAGCGTTGGGATATCCCTGCGAAAGTATTCGCACGTCCGCTTGAAGTGTATACCAACGCACCGATTAGTCAGGCTGACTTTACCCAAGAGCTCAAACTTTTGGGCTATAAGTCCTCTGAAAACTATACCAAATCAGGCAATTATGTCAGTTCTGGCAATGAGTTATATGTGCATACACGTGGCTTTGATTTTGGAGATAGTGTCGAACCTGAGCAAGTACTTAAAGTCACCTTTGCTGATGAACAAGTCTCTGAAGTAAGTGCCACTAAACCTTCCTCTACAGGGATTGCACGCTTAGAGCCGATGCTCATAGGTGGGATCTATCCACAGCATAACGAAGACCGTGTACTGATTAAACTCGATAAAGTCCCTAAACCATTAATTGAAGCCTTAATCGCAACGGAAGACCGTAATTTTTATAGCCACCACGGTATTTCAATCCGTGGTACTGCACGTGCGATTGTGAGTAATGTCACAGGTGGAAAACGCCAGGGTGGTTCAACGCTGACCCAACAGTTGGTGAAAAACTTCTATCTCACTCCTGAAAAAACCATTAAGCGTAAAGTCAATGAAGCATTTATGGCTTTATTGGTTGAACTTCACTACAACAAAGATGAAATTTTAGAAGCGTATCTTAACGAAGTAAATCTTGGTCAAAATGGTAATTATTCAATTAATGGCTATGGCTTGGCTTCACAGTTCTACTTCGGCATGCCTTTACGCGAACTGAATATTGCACAACAAGCGTATTTGGTTGGTTTGGTACAAGGTCCAACCTTATATAACCCTTGGCGTAATCCAGAAGCGGCTAAAAAACGTCGTGATATCGTTTTAAACAACATGTTGGTCATGGGCTATTTGACGCAAGAACAGTATGAAACTGAAACGGCTCGCCCTTTAAATGTGATTGCCAAACCAACTCTCGGCCCATCACGCTTCCCAGATTTCTTAGACATTGTACGTCGTCAGTTGCGTACCGAATACCAAGAAGGTGATTTAACTAATCAAGGTCTACGTATTTTTACAACACTCGATCCGATTGCCCAGACCAAAATTCAAGACTCGTTTAAAGCAACAGTTAATCGTTTGAGTCGTGGGTCAAATCGTTTAAAAGAGTTGCAAGGTGCTGTATTGGTTGCGCATCCTGAAAATGGTGAATTAGTCGCAGCAGTAGGATCAACACAAGATTTTACTGGGTTTAACCGCGCATTAGATGCCAAACGTCAAGTTGGCTCACTGCTCAAGCCTGTAATTTATCTCAGTGCAATTCAGTCAGGTCGCTATAACTGGGCTAGTCCTGTTGAAGACAGTAGTATCAGCATTCAGTCAAATGGTCAGTCATGGACACCAAAAAACTATAGTGGTGGCGAACATGGGGTTGTACCGATGGTACAAGCTTTGTCTCATTCGTATAACTTATCATCCGTACGTTTAGGCCAAGAGTTTGGTTTATCAACATTTAGTAATCACTTAAAACGTTTCGGTGTGACTAGCAACATCCCAAGCTATCCATCTATTTTCTTGGGTGCGGTAGACATGTCTCCAATGGAGGTACTTGGCATTTATGGTAATTTTGCAACAGGGGGCTTTAAATACCCAACCAAAGCGATTCGTACCGTTGTCGATCAAAATGGTCGCCTACTGACCCGTTATGGTCTAAACGTCCAACAAACTATTGACCCTTCTTCTGCCTACGTCCTGAACTATGGACTCCAACAAGTGATGACTTCGGGCACGGGACGCTCTGCGTACAATACTCTTCCGACGTCGCTCAAGCTTGCAGGAAAATCTGGCACCACCAATGACACCCGTGATTCATGGTTTGCAGGTTACTCAGGCAACTATGTTTCTGTAGTATGGTTAGGACTGGATGACAACAAACAAACAGGCTTAACAGGTTCTTCAGGTGCTTTACCTGTGTGGACCAATGTAATGAGTCAACTGCGTCAAAAGCCTGTCAATTTACGCCAACCCGATGATGTTCAATGGCACTGGATTGACAGTGGTTCAGGCTATCTTGCAGCCCAAGGTTGTGAGGGCGCAATGTATATTCCACTACTTCGTAACACCATTCCCCGAAAGGCAACCGCATGTGGCTTGCCTCATTATCAAGTTGAACCCACTTACAATCCTGAAACAGATGGTAACCAAGCTACACCTGAACAAGGCGACAGCATAGACAACTATATTCGTGAAAGTGAATCAAATATGCAACGCAACCTAGAAAATGACACGCAGGTCATTTCAAGCGGTAGCTACCAACCTGAATAAATAGGACGGATTTAAATTTTGATGTGGTTTAAACGTTTAAGTATCTTAGCAATCGTCATAACTGTGGCAGGCTGTCAAAGCCTCCCACAGCAAACTGATAAAAAAATGCCAGAGAAAGCTGAGCCGAACAAAGAGCAGCAAACACCATCAGGTGTAACGATTCACCCTTATGATCGCGAAGAAATTCAACGTCAAAAAATTGTGATTCCTGAACAAAAGACCAAACAGCAGTTTGATGATGGTCGACAACTCCCTGCATTCAAAAACTTGATGCAAAAAACACAAACCGCTTACCGCCAAGGTCAGTGGAACCAAGCTCAAGGTTTTGCTATGCAGGCGCAACGTATCGCCCCACAGTCAAGTGAAACCTTCCTGTATTTGGCGCTAATTGCCAATCAACAAAAACAACCTGCAAATGCAGAATCACTCGCGCGTCGAGGCCTGAGTTATGCGCAAAGTAATGCCATGAAAAAGCAACTTTGGAGCATTATCTTAAAAGCTGGTCAAATGCAGAAAAACCCAAAAACCATTCAACAAGCCCAGACTGCAATCAAAAGCCTGTCTTAAAAGTACGCTCCATTAAATGGAGCGCTGACCTGCTATACCATAAGCACCATAACTTTGTGCTTTGGCTAAATCAGCTAACTGTAAGCCACCTAGGGCAAAAATTGGGATGTGAATCTTTTGAGCAATCAGACTAAACTGCTCCCAGCCCAAAGTGTCACTATTCGGATGGCTTAAAGTTTCAAGTACAGGGCTAAGTAAAATGGCATCACAGCCAATATTCTGCGCATGTTCTGCACTTTCTGTGTCATGACAGGCCGCAATATAACGTTGACCAACTTTTAAATCGCCTTTACGAAGTTGCATCAGTTGAGATTGTTTCAAGTGTATAGCCGCAATCGCTTGCTGCTGTAAAGGGTTCAGCTCTTTCCACAAGCTTACATTCACAATGACTCGCGACAGCTGTTCCACACTCAGTTCCGCTATATTTAAAAGATGTTCAGGGCTTACAGGCACTCTCCAATACATCATTTGCTGTTCAGCTAAAGTCTTCAACAGCGTAATTTGCTCAGAAATCTTAATCACCTGCGGAGCATACAGTCGCTTTAAAATGGCCTGATTGGCTTTAGGAAAGTTTAAATCCTGTAACTCGGCACGTTTAAACCATGCCCATGGCACACGAATGTCTGAAAGCTGATGATCTGAGACAATGCCATGAAACAAATGTAAATGCACAATGACGTCCTCATATTCAAACTGAATACTGTCAAAGGCATGCCAATCTGTAATATCAATTCCAACTTCTTCTAAAACCTCACGGCGACATGCGTGTTCTGTGGTTTCACCTGACTCAACTTTCCCGCCTGGAAATTCGTGCTTATTACCTTGATGTTGCTCAGCCTGACGCCATCCCACCAATACTTTGCCTTGATGTAAAAGAATAGCTATAGCAACTTGAACCAGAGGTTTTGACATAATCAGATTCCATTTCAGATGTGTAGTGTGTTAAGTGACCATATGTAACGATATAGAAGTTTTTTATATTTTCAGCGAGAAAATGTTGACAGCCCCATTCGATAATGATTATCATTTAAAACGTTCAATATACACCACGGAGTCGCCAGAATGAACGCACCATTTAGCTTATTTACTCGTAACGAAACAGCCCATTCACTACCAATGCTACACTCGAACAACTTATTTGCCCTAGGCCGTGAAATTCGCATTATGCACGCAGGAGAAGAGTACCGTCTACGACTCACACGCAATAATCGACTCATTCTAACCAAATAAGAATTATAAAAATTCAATAACAATAATCGTGGAAACAAGCAGTATGTCAGCGCGTACTGCTTTTTAATTGATTTAAAATATTCATTTTAATTTTATCGCTAAAAAAGCATGCTCTAAACCTTAACAATATCCAGTATTAATTCAACGCTTAAACCGCCTAAGTCAGATGGGCTAAATAACAACTGCCCTGCATGTAAATCGACAATTTTTTGACAGATGGATAGACCTAAGCCTGAGCCTTGTGTTTTTGTACCTAAAGCCCGATAGAAGCGTTCACCCAAACGTTGGATAACTGTCACATCTACACCATATCCACTATTTTCAATACTCAGTCTAAGTTGTTGTCTTTCAATCGTCAGCGTCACAAAAACTTTTGCCTGCTCAGGACTATAACGAATCGCATTATCAAGTACATTCCGTAGTGCACTGAATAAAAGCTGTTCATTGGCAAATACATAGACCTCTTTTGCAAGTACCATCTGAACCTCAATCTGTTTTGATTCTGCAAAAGGCTGTAAGGCTTTGACTACATCTTGTATTAACAGACTAAAATCAAATTTGCTTTTGGCTAAACTTTGACTTTGCTCTGGATCTAACCGTGCCAATAAAAGTAAATTATCGAGAACTTGTACCCCACGGCTCACATCTTGCTGAATTGGCTTAAACTCCTGCTCTAGCTCAGGAAACTTACGTTTGAGTACCTGAAGCCGCATTTGTATCGCAGACAATGGAGAACGTAGCTCATGCGAGGCATCTGCGGTAAAGCGTTGCTCTGCCACTAAGGCCTGATCTAAACGAGCCAATAGAGCATTCAACTGAGATAACATCGGTTGTAGTTCAATCAGTTCAGGTTCTGGCATAGAAATAGGCGCTAAATCATTTACCGATTTATTTGAAATTTGCTCTGAAACTTGGTGGATCGTCCGAAACTTGCGTCGAATCGCAAAGTGCATCAATAGCCATTGTACGCACCAGACTAAAAGCAATACCCCACTAAAAATCAAGATGGTGTGCCCAAAGGCTTGAAAACGATCCGATATCAACTGAGTGACTTGTACCTGCAATCCATGCTCATCCTGCGCAGTATAAATACGCCACAATTTCTGCTCTGACCAGTAAAAGCCATAAGGTGCATCTGAAACCAAACTTAAATGATCCACGGTTATTTTTTCTGGCACATCTTCTGAGGCAGTTAAAAGCTGTTGTGCGTTATCGAGTCGATAGCGAATATCAAACTCATCACTAAGTTCAGCCAAGGCCTGACCATTGCTGACAGTTAAGTCATCTGCCAACAACATATCGGCCATTTCATCCATGATCTCATCTTGCATAGACATGGTCTGATAAACAGACACTCCAATAAACATCAGCAAAGCCAAAAGCCCCGCCAGTATCGAACTGAGGAGCGAACTTTTAACGAGCTGACGTTGTAATGAAACTGGTTGAGCCATTATGCGTCCTGATTCATTCTATAACCCAAACCACGGATGGTTTTAATACAGTGGCTACCGAGTTTTTTTCGCAGTTGATAAATAAAAACCTCGATGGCATTGCTTTCGATTTCATCTCCCCACGCATATAGGCTTTCTTCTAACTGCTCACGTGTCACCACATGTTCAGGCTTGAGCATCAATTTATGCAAAATTTGAAACTCTTTGGCGGTCAAATTCACGGATTGACCATTTTGAGTTACGCTTTTGGCTTGTGGATCGAGTTGAATATTGGCATAACTCAATATATGCGAACTGCTATTTTGTTGCTGTCTCAGTTGTAGGCGAATACGAGCAGATAATTCCTCCAAACTAAAGGGTTTAACCAAATAGTCGTTGGCGCCCAAATCTAGCCCTTCGACCCGATCTCGAATGCTGTCACGCGCAGTGAGAAAAATCACAGGCGTCGAGAGGTTCTTGCCACGGACTTTCAGCAAAATGTCATCACCTGTGGCATGTGGCAATCCACGGTCTAAAAGCACACAGTCATACTGATGCTGTTCAATCGCTAAAATGGCATGATCTCCCCGCTCCACCCAGTCCACACTATAACCATCCATTTCAAGCCAAGTTTTAATACTTTCAGCTTGAGAGGCATCATCTTCTGCTAACAATATCCGCACTACTGAACCTGCCTTATCCCTGTTGTTTAAATCATGCTGTGAAATGATGAAAAATACAAAAACCACAGGGCTAAGATCAAATCTAAGCCATGTGGTTTTTTAAGAAAGTCCAATTAAGGTTGGACTAGAGTGTTTAGAATTTCACTTGATCTACATCAATTTCAACGCGTTTTGTTGGTTTATAGTCAATATCCACTTCACCGATAATGGTTACAGGTGTTTTAGCCGAAATCGCTTTGCCCCCCCATAATTCATCATCAATATCGACAGTGATTGAACCTGTTTGGTCACGAAATTCATACTTCTCATCACCAATGGCTTTGACCACATAACCTTTTAACTGAACATGGCTGTCATCTTTTAAAGTTAATGCATGCTTAACCGTAGTTGGCGTTGAAGCAGCTACAGCCGCTTGGTTCACCGCTGTATTTGCTACTGCCACAGTTGTCGAACCAATCACACCAGCAACCAATAACGCTTTCATCATCATATTCATATCCAGTACCTCTATTTAATTGTTGATCTATTTGATGAAGTTATTAAACCAAAATTAGATGAGCTGAATCTTAAGAAAGCTTCAAGTAAAACATTAAACGCTTAGTTGAGAGGTACGACACGCAACACTTCTTCTAGCGTGGTGACTCCCTCTAACACTTTTCGTGCCCCTGCAATCCGCAAAGGCTCAATGCCTTCTTTTTTGGCCTGCTGACGCAGTGCAGTCAAATCACCATTTGCACCAATTAATTGTTTAGCCTCTATGCTAATAGGCATAAACTCATAAATACCAACTCGCCCTTTGTAGCCCGTTTGACGACACTCTTCACAGCCTACTGCGGTAAAGACTTTTTCAGGCATCTCCATAATATAATCAAAAGTCAGGTGCTCCCACTCTTGGCTATTGATTTGTTTTTCCACTTTACAGTGTGGACATAGGCGCCGTACCAAACGTTGTGCCAATACACCCAAAATGGTGGCTGCAGTTAAAAATGGTTGTATGCCCAAATCGTGTAAACGGGTTAGACTAGAAGGCGCATCATTGGTATGTAGGGTTGAAAGTACCAAATGCCCTGTAAGTGCAGCTTGAATTGCCATATTGGCCGTATCATGGTCACGAATCTCCCCCACCATAATAATGTCGGGATCTTGGCGCATGAGTGCACGAACACCATCAGCAAAACCTAAGTCAATACCTGTGTTGACCTGCATTTGGTTAAAGCTTGGTTCTAACATTTCAATTGGGTCTTCAATGGTACAGACATTCACCTGTTCTGTTGCCAACTGTTTCAATGAAGAATAAAGCGTGGTGGTTTTACCTGAGCCTGTTGGTCCTGTCACCAAAATAATGCCATGACTATGTGAAGTCAGTGCCTTCCAATCACTGAGCAAATGCCCATCAAAACCCAACTGCTGAAAGCTACGTACCAAAACTTCTGGGTCAAAAATACGCATAACCAACTTTTCACCAAAGGCCGTTGGCAAGGTTGAAAGACGTAGTTCTGTTTCTTGTCCTTTGGGTGTACGTGTTTTTAAACGACCATCTTGTGGCTTACGTTTTTCTGCAACGTTCATTCGACCTAAAATTTTAATTCGCGAAATGACCGCCGTTAAAGTATTGGCAGGCATGTTATAAATCGTATGTAACACACCATCAATACGGAAGCGTACTTTACCATTGTCCTTACGAGGTTCTAGGTGAATATCACTGGCACTTTGTTCAAAAGCAAACTGTAAAACCCAATCAACTAATTTAACAATGTGTTGATCATTGGCATCAGGATTTTGACTATCACCTAATTGTAACAGGGCTTCAACGCCTTTATTTTCACGATCATAAATTCCAGACTTCTGTGAATTACTCACAGCGCGACTCACCTGATAATACTCCACGATATAACGTTGTAATTGTTCTGGGCTGAGCAATACGCGCTGGATTTTTTTCGGTGCGACATTATGCTCCAAATTCGCTACCCAATCCTTCATATAGGGTTGATCTGTCGCAATCAACACTTGATTGGGTTGAATCTCTACGGCCAAGATTTTATTGCGGAAGGCAAACTCTTGGGACATCACCGAAGTCAAGGCTTGAACATCAGCTTTGAGTGGATCAATCACATAAAACGGTAACTGGGTTTTTTCGGCTAACCATTGACATAATCGGTTCAACGTCAGTCTGGACTGAGGGTGTGACTGATCCTGCATATTAAAATGGGCAATCCATTGTAAAGGGTGCCACTTTAATTGATCCCGTTGACGGTGCGAGGTTTGTACGAGGTTTTTTTCTTTTTCAGTAATTCGCCCATCTTTAAAAAGTTGATCTAAGCACCAAGTGGTATCAATTTCAAAATTAAAATTCATTGTTATACGTCCCCAAACAGAACACCACTATAGCAAGATTTTCGAGATTATTTTGTACAAAGCACAGGCAAATCCTATAAATATAAAAAAGCATGTCAGCTGATCAATATAATCATGAAATGACTACGCTTTTTCTCTATTTTGACTTGAATCCACCACCTACATTCGCCTATATTTTAAACGACTCATTTGTGTTTATGAGGTAGGCTTTGGACTTCAGTACCATTTCAATCGACAACTATGCTTTATCTGACGTCCTGTTTACATTGGCCTCAGCTTTGGGCTGTGGTTTGCTCATTGGTCTAGAGCGAGAAAGAAGCAAGCAACGAGAAAACCAACAGAGCTTTGCAGGACTGCGCTCCTTTGCCATTTGTGCCCTTCTCGGTGCTATTTGTTTTTTATTTGGTGTCACCATTGGTATTGTGGGTGCGCTGATCATTGGAGGTATTGTCCTATTTTCCATGAAAAACCAAACTGAGGACTTAGGCTCAACCACTGAGCTCGCCTTTGTAATGACTTATTTTATTGGCGCCATGTGCCTGTGGAATGCACCTTTAGCTGCAGGTTTAGCCGTACTGCTGACCATTATTCTCATGACTAAACACTCCATGCACAGTATTGCAGGAAAATGGATTACAGAAGCAGAATTTAAAGACGGTATTTTCCTATTGGCTCTCATTTTAATAGCCCTTCCCTTAACACCGAATACGCCTTTATGGGGCGCTGTGCTGAATCCTTATATCATTTTAAAATTAGTCACACTCATTCTGGCTGTTCAAGCCCTTGCACATATCGCCAAACGATTGTTAAGCACTAAAAATGCCATGATTTTATCCGCAATTGCTTCTGGTTTTGTATCCAGTACAGCCACTATTGCTAGCTTGGGCATGGAGGTTCGAGCAGGTCGTGCACAGGCCAAATCCAATGCAGGTGCTGCTCTGATGTCATGTATCGCAACTTTATTGCAACTGCTCATTATTGTGGCGGGCGTCAGTATGCTCTGGCTTAAAACAATACTGTTACCCACTCTAATCGCATGTTTGATTTTAGGACTCTCTGCCTATACTTTAGTCCGCACTGCCCCAGCTCAAGAACAGCAACTGAGCAGTGATTCACGCATGTTTAGTTTAAAAGAGGCAGGAATTATTGCCCTGAGCTTAACTCTCATTCAGGCAGGAGTATATGGACTTCACCTGTGGCTAGGCGAAGCTGGCTTAATTGCAGGAACTTTACTGGCCTCTTTGTTTGAAATCCATGCGGCGATGGCAACCGTGGTGATGCAAGGTACCCCCACAGATACTGCTGTTATATCCGCCTTTATATTTGGTTTAGCCGCACATGCGATTGCCAAATCTGTGAATGCCGCTTTAACAGGAGGGATGCAATACTTTATTGCTTTTGCACCGATTCAAATTTTACATATGATGGTTTTAATCGGCTTACTGTACTGGATGGTTTTTTAAAAAAACTTAACTTACTTATTTTTATGAAATTTATTTATTTATTCAATACTATTAACCTATAATCAGCCCGCTTCATTTTTAAACAACAACGTTATTAATAATAAATTTTTTGAATTGGGTACTTTATGAAATTTAAAATATTATCATTTGCAATTTTTAGCACACTCATGCTGAGTGCATGTGGTGGAAGCTCTGATAGCTCAAATAATACAAGCACGAGCAACAACTCAACAACTACTGACTCATCAAATAATAATTCAAATACCGCTCAGCAATGGGAAATATTCCGTATTGATTATTGGTATGATCAACTCAATCAATTTGGTGATTTCAATGTACTGAATACACAAATTACACTGGTGGATGGTAAAGCCTATGCCACTTTAGATGCAGATGATAATACAAATGAAATTTACTTAACTACGCAAGGCGAGTATCAAACATTCGGCCCAACCCATAGTCGTTATGGCACTTTAATGGGTGAAATGACCTTTTCCAATAATCAACTCAAACTTCGCCCTTATTCAGCAATTGGTTCTACAGGATTAGAATTCACGTCAACTGTCAGCAAACGTGATATTTCAGGCGAAAGTCTACTTGCAACGGTAGACCCTGAGTTGAATTGGAACTTGAACTATCCTCAATATAGCGTCAAATATTCAGATGAAATCAATACAAAATTAAAAGCCTACCAAGCTTTAAAATTCCCAGCAGGTTCAACCTGCCTACTGGAAACCCAATATTCTAATAATCAGGAATATTTACTTTTAGCTGAAAAAGATGATGAATATCAACGTCTCTTTAAAGAATATACAGAGCGATTTACCAACCAAACTAAACAAGAGTATTTTAAGCTCACAAAATTTAAAAATGTTCTTGCCTACCATTACAGTCCTGACGGAACTGAGGCAAATGCTTTCATTGGATATGCTCAATACAAAGACAGTTACTATTCAAGTTCAAAAACAAATGCTGGGGTAGAGTCTAATC
This sequence comes from Acinetobacter halobius, assembly GCF_044130335.1. Lineage (NCBI taxonomy): Bacteria > Pseudomonadati > Pseudomonadota > Gammaproteobacteria > Moraxellales > Moraxellaceae > Acinetobacter > Acinetobacter halobius. Next base: position 8,901 of record NZ_JBIQOD010000020.1, on the reverse strand, counting down.
TTGCAGATGACATTCAATCAGAGAAAGACCTCATCACAAACAATATGTCTACCGAAGAGAAAAACGCACGTTTAGCTAAGGCAGATGGCTTAAATAAAGGTTGTGACCTGTATAATCCAATTGCAGCAAGTTATTTAGAACAAAACTTAAAGTTCTAAATTACTTGAAAAGCATGCTACCGATGAGCGTTTTAATGGCTACAGGAACTCAAAGTTCCTGTATTTCCACACACGTTTCATTTACCTTAAATTTCACATCTAAGTTTGCAAATCTCATCCCATAAATTCGCGCTTCATCATCTTGATATGCAGGTCGTGGGTCTAAAGATAAAACCGCCTCAAGCTCCTGTACTGTCTGCATAGAAATTTTGCCATTTGCTAAAAGCTGCTGCTTCTGTAGCAAAGCCAGATCAGACCACACCACCACCTTTCGTTTAGGCTCATCTTGTGCATAACCACTTTCAGCATCTAAAACTGCATCTGAATAGTGAATATAAGGCTTAATATCCACAATTGGCGTACCATCGAGCAAATCACTCCCTGTAACATACACACGAACTGACCGCCCTTCTTTTTTTACCGCTTTTAATTGAACTACAGATAGGCCAATTGGCGCTGGACGATACATGCTCCGTGTGGCAAACACTCCTATTTTTTTGTTGCCCCCTAAGCGAGGTGGTCGAACTTGTGGACGAAACTGTGCTTTTTCTTGATTCTTATTGTCATGAAACTGCCAAACCAACCATAAGTGACTAAAAGCCTCAATCCCCTCAAAAGCCAAAAGATCATTATAAGGGGCTGACATTTCAATATAGGATTCCACTTGTACCAAATTAGGTTGGCGAGGAATACCAAACTTTTCTTTATAAGAAGAGTGCATATAACCAATAATTGGCAAGGTTAACTCAGTTATCATCACTTTTTCTAATAAGCTCAATTAAATATATTCAGTTTATCGAGAATGATTTTAGATTAGAATAGCAAGCTGTTCTAATTTGATAATTTATTGAGACCTTTAATGGCTGCTTTCAACGTCGAAAAGATTACTCACGTCCACCATTGGAATGATACTTTATTCTCTTTTAAAACGACGCGCGACACTGCACTGCGTTTTAAAAACGGTCAATTTGTGATGATCGGCCTTGAAGTAAATGGCAAACCGTTAATGCGTGCTTATTCTATTGCCAGTGCAAACTATGAAGAAGAACTAGAGTTTTTCTCAATTAAAGTTCCAGATGGCCCATTGACATCTATCTTACAGAAAGTAAAAGTGGGCGATGAGATTCTAATCTCTAAAAAACCAACAGGGACTTTGGTTCTCGACGACTTGAACCCTGGGAAAAACTTATACCTCCTTTCTTCAGGTACAGGTCTTGCACCGTTCTTGTCTACAATTCGTGACCCAGAAACCTATGAACGCTTTGACAAAATCATTGTTGTACATGGTACTCGTTTCATTTCTGAATTAGCCTACCAAGACCTAATCCTAAATGAACTTCCAAGCCATGAATTCTTTGAAGAACTTGGCATCAAAGACAAATTGGTTTACTACCCAACGGTTACTCGTGAAGAATATCCAAACCAAGGTCGTGTAACGACAGCGATTGAAACTGGCGAATTGTTTGAAAAAATTGGGCTACCACGTTTCAACCCAGAAACTGACCGCGCTATGCTTTGTGGCAGCCCAGCATTCTTAGATGACGTTGCAGCACTTCTCGATCAACATGGTCTAAAAGAATCACCTAAAATGGGTGTACTGGGTGATTATGTTATTGAACGTGCATTCGTTGAAAAGTAAGATCGTATAAAGATATTAAAAAACCGAAGCTTAGGCTTCGGTTTTTTTATTTACTCTGCTTGTCTTTTTCTCTAATATTTGTACAAAAGAACAAATCTTAAATTTATACAATGACCTTTCCAAAACTCAATTTTAAAGACTATTTACACCCAAGACCTCAACCTAAAGGTCTCGATGTACAGTGTAAACTTCAGCATTTCGCCCTCATTACTTATGCACTCGACCCTACACGCTTCAAAGGCATTATTCCCCCTCGATTTAAATTAGACACTATCCTTTATCAAGGTCAACAATGTGCTTTGATGTCTGTCGTTCCTTTTATTGATGTTGACTTTAGCTCCGCCGTCTACCCTTTTCCTAAATTTACTATGGGACAAACCAACTATCGAGTGTATGTGATTGATCAGGAAACACAGGAACGTTGTGTTTGGTTTCTAGGCACAACTTTGGACTCTTGGACGCTGATCTTTCCACGCTATGTTTGGCAACTGCCATGGCATCCAGCCCAAATTGAGTTTGACTGTCTACAAGATCCGACTGGCTTATACACACAATACAAAATGCGAACCCAATCTGCATGGGCTAGCTCTGAAGTGAATTTAATTCAGGCTCAAGATGACCGCTGGTTTTTTGAAGGCTTTCCAGATTTAGAAAGTTACCAAGTCTTTCTTACACATCCTTTGGCAGGATTTTATCATCGCCGTGATGGCAAACTCGGTACATATCGTGTGTGGCATGAGCGCTTAAATCCTAGACCCGCAACACTGCACTACGCGCGCTTTGAGCTGTTAGCAAGGCTTAACCTTATATCCTATGAAGATCAACTCAAGCCTTATAGTGTACTGATTGAACCGATCAATGAATTTACAATTTACTTACCCCCAAGCGTACTCGAAACTGTAGCAAATTAAATTCTAAAAAAATTAATTCTATTTAAGTTATTGAATACTAGAGGCAATGAATAAATTTCAGCCAAACTCAAGACATATTGGTTGTTTTTCTCCACAATTTCTCTATAATTCAACAAAACAGACAAGTCTGTCTATTTTTGCTGAAATACTGAATGACCGAAAACATTCAGAGGGTACAAAAAAATATAAGAAGGCACGTTTAAGTTGCTCATATTCATATCACTCATTAGTGTCAAATAATGAGTGATATGAAAAATAAATTATTATCAGCAAAGCGCGATAATCTAACAGTTATCGCGCTTATTTATTTTTGATTGAATTTTATAAAAGTCTGCATGATTTCAATCAATAAGAATGTGATTCTTAGATGCCACATTCTTATTTTTAATAATTTAAGCCGCAGCTAATTCCATCTGAATCAATGTATTCACACGCTTCCAATACTCTTCCAAATGCACTTGATTTGGGTCAATTTGAGCTTGAATAGTCATTCCATCCAAAATACTAGAAAGAAAACCAGCCAACTGTTCATCTTGCTTCACCCCTAAATGATGCAATGCTTGGCGCAACTTTCCTTTTAACCACTCTTTATAATCAATTGCTGGTTGGAGCGATGACGGATAAATTTTTGAAATTTCTTCGACTGCTTTTTGAAACATGCAACCATTAAAGTCTGTCGTATGAAACCATGTATTATACCATTCAAAAATTGCGCGAATATGTGAGAGATAATCACTTGGGTCACACGCAGCAATCGTTGCATCGAGAGACTGCTGCAAATTTTGGTTTCTAGTCACTAAGCATTCTTCAATTAATTTAGCTTTGGAAGGGAAATATTTGTAAAATGTCATTTTAGCAACGCCAGACTCACTAATAATTCGATCCACACCGATAGAATTGTAGCTATGTGAGTTAAAGAGATTAAGCGCTGTATTAATGATGTCTTCTTTTTTTGACATTTATTTTACCTGATGCACAAAACTTTAAAATTAGGCCACGGCCCCATAAGAACACCACAAGAATATGAAATATATCGTTTCAAAACGATATTATATATCAAATTTAAAACAACACTGTTTTTTTATGGAAAATCTCACTAACATTAAAATAAGCGAATGAAATATAAGAGATTTAAATTCAATAAAAAAACTAGAAGAATGCAGCCTTTTTCACTATGATAAAAAATGATGAAAATTAAAATTTAACGCTCTATGAACACCCTTTCCTTTACTCAGTCTGAACATACCCGCGAAGAAGTTTTGTACTTTATTCAGCACTCCTTAAGTCCAGAGTTATGGAAATCAAATACTCAAGTGGTCCATGCACTAAAGCAGGCAACAGGAAATCATGCCTTATTTAAGCATCCTATCCTTACACGGTTGCACCAATGTCAACTGACCCTTGAGCAGTTAAAATTAATTCATCTGAATTATTTTACAGCTATTGTCAAAAATTTTACCGATGCCTTAAGCATGGTGATCTACCAAGCATTACAACTTGAAAACAACAGTAATATTAAGGCACAAGACCGTATTGCGGCAAAGATATATGCGCGTTATCTACTCTCACTCAATCTTTTTGATGAATTGGGTTTTAACACGCATCAACTTGAACAAAGCTCACCTGCAAAATCGCACTTGGTTTATTTTTTAAAGCTGATGCAACAACTCAAACTCGATGTCACTGACCAAAAACAAACTCAAGCCGAAGCATTCTCTCTTACACAGTTTATTCAAGAGCATATTCATTCTTATGCAGACTTATTGTTGATTTTGGCTTGTACTGAACTGCAAGTGATTAAGTTCAGTGAAGCACTCAGAACAAATCTCGCGGTGTATGATTCTTCGTTTACCAATGGTTATTATGCATGTCACGGTATTGCTAAAGCCAGTGACCAAACTCTTGCAAACGATGATAATCATGAAGACGATATTTGGTTGCTATTCACACAAAGCTACCAACCAAAAGACGAGTCATATTTTAAACAGCTTCAAGCTGAATATTTAAATCTGTGGAATGACTTTTGGACAAAGATGTATTTGCATACTCACTAATTCATCTTAATAGCTGTACGTCCATGTACACTCTCATATTCGTCTTAAACATGCAGAAGTTCCATCCTATGGAGTGTTAAACTTCAAACTACTGTAAGGCTGTAAACCGAATCTTGAACGCTAAACGTATTCGCAATTACATCCTATTCATATTTCACAGTCGAATTTTCTAAAACGCTCTTTTTCCGCTCAGCTAATGCCTTAATCACGACTTGATAGCCAGCTGTCAAACCTAACGTTGCCATAATACCTGCAACAATCATATCGGGCCACATACTTCCTGTCCCAAACACACCTATAGCTGCAAAGATAACCGCCACGTTTCCAATCGCATCATTTCGACTACAAAGCCAAACCGATTGCATATTCGAGTCCCCTTCGCGGTAAGCATATAAAATGACAGCACAAACCACATTCGCAAACAAAGCTATCACACCAATCACGCCCATAGTCATAGCTTCAGGCGGAATCCCTAGCACATAAGCATAAATCACTTTGCCTATCACAACTAAGCCAAACAACGCCATGGTTATACCTTTCAGCAAGGCTACTGTCGCTCGCCAGTATAAACTCGCACCGAGCACTGCCAGTGAAATACCATAATTCACCGCGTCACCAAAAAAGTCTAAGGAATCAGCCCATAATGATGATGAATGCGCATAAGCCCCACCAATGAGTTCCACCACAAACATAGCTAAATTAATAAATAAGGCAATCCATAATGCCGTTCTAAACTTACTATTCGGCTTTTGTGGTGCGGGTGTACAACTACATGAAGAACACGCCATATTAGCGACCTCTATCACTACTTGATCATTTTATATTATGATTAAAAACTATGGAGTCACTCTAAGGTCAAGCAAAATGAATCAACAAAACTCATCTCCTGTTTATTTAATAAAAGACTTAGTCCAAAAAACTGGCTTAAGTGCCGATACCATTCGTTTTTATGAAAAGAAAAATTTATTAGAACCTTCTTTTCGCGGGGACAATAACTATCGCTATTATCAAGATGAGGCGCTTAAACGACTCATTTTTATTAAACGTTGCCGTGCGCTGGATATCTCACTCAAAGAAATTGAATATCTCATCCAATTGGAGCAGAACCCACTACAGGACTGTAGCGCGGTCAATCAATTGATAGATGAGCATTTAAAACAAGTCGAGCAAAAAATAGTTGAACTAAAAAAATTCCAAATTCAGTTGCAACAACTGCGTCAATCCTGTGCCACGCTATCAACCATTGATGATTGTCAAATTTTAAGGCAACTTGAAGCGGAAACTTCTGACGAATAGCAGAACCTCAACATGCCTGATGGCTTAACTTCACTTTTATGCCTAGTCTTCACTTTCTTTCATCTAAATATGCAAAGACTCGTATAAAATTTTTAACTTTTCTTTTTCAAATCACCGTGAATTTTATATGAGGCACTTTATTTTTTAAATTTCTATCTTTATAAAGACATCATTCTTCACTAAAAAAAATATTATTTATTATTTAAAATTAAAGCCTTGAGTAAAAATTCATGATACTCACTAGCAGTTAAATTCCGAGTTTTTTACTAGGTTGAATCTATTTTTTAAAGCACTACAATAAAACCATATTTTTTTTATGCCTTAGTTTGATCATGAGCATTTCCCACGTTACTGAACTTCTTTCTCCTGCAGGTTCGCTTAAAAATATGCGTTATGCCTTTGCCTATGGTGCAGATGCAGTCTATGCCGGACAACCTCGTTATAGTTTACGTGTGCGCAATAATGAATTTGATCATGACAATTTAGCTATCGGCATTCAAGAAGCGCATGACTTAGGCAAAAAGTTTTATGTGGTCGTCAACATTCAACCCCATAACTCAAAGCTCAAAAACTTTATTCGTGACCTCACACCTGTGGTTGCGATGCAACCCGATGCCCTGATCATGTCAGATCCTGGGCTGATTATGATGGTACGTGAGCATTTTCCAAATATGGATGTGCATCTTTCTGTTCAAGCCAATGCTGTCAACTGGGCTACTGTGAAATTTTGGAAAAACATGGGACTGACTCGTGTCATTTTGTCCCGTGAATTATCCATTGATGAAATTGAAGAAATTAAGCAGCAAGTACCAGACATGGAAATTGAGGTTTTTGTGCATGGTGCGTTATGCATGGCGTACTCAGGACGTTGCATGCTTTCAGGCTATATGAATAAACGTGATGCCAACCAAGGAGCATGTACCAATGCTTGCCGTTGGGAATACAAAGTCCATCAGACTACGCAAGATGAAAATGGCGATGTGATCCCCGTTCAAAATCTGAATACAAGCTCCAACTGCTGTTCAAATTCTGATGTTGATGAAGTGCATATGCAAGCACAACATCAGTTCGATGAACCCGTATTATTACAACGTCATGATGAAGACATGTTTGCTGCTGAAGAGGATGAACATGGTACTTACTTTATGAACTCAAAAGACTTGCGCGCGGTGCAACATGTTGAGCGCTTAACCCATATGGGCATCCATTCTTTAAAAATTGAAGGACGGACTAAGTCTTATTTTTACTGTGCCCGTACTGCTCAAATTTATCGCAAAGCCATAGATGATGCGCTCGCAAATAAGCCTTTTGACCCTTCACTCATGACACAACTCGAAGGTCTGGCGAATCGTGGTTATACCGAAGGTTTTTTACGTCGCCACGTACACAGTGAATATCAAAACTATGCAAATGGCTCATCTAGTTTTGACCATCAACAATACTGCGGTGAAATTGTAGAGCGAAATAGCGATTATCTGAAAGTCGATGTCAAAAACCGTTTTGTGGTGGGCGATGTACTTGAACTCATGACCACGTCAGGCAATATCACCTTTAAATTGACAGAAATCCTCGATAAAAAAGGCAATCCAATACTTGAAGCGAAAGGCTCAGGACATGTAGTTGAAATACCTGTTCCTGCTGATGTCGACATGCGTTATGCCCTACTCATTCGTAACTTACCGCATTCAAGCACTGATATTTCAGCGCCTGCATTGGCTTATGTTGCAAGCTGACTGGGGATAATGCCATGGCACTACGAATAACAGATGCGTGTATTAACTGTGATATGTGCCTTCCCGAATGTCCCAATACTGCTATTTTTGAAGGTGACAAGATTTATGAAATAGACGTCAGCCGTTGTACAGAGTGTGTTGGTTTTTATGACACCCAAACCTGCGTCGATGTTTGCCCAATTGCCTGTATCGAGCCACACCCAGAACACATGGAAACTCAGCAACAACTGTTAGAAAAATTTAAAGGATTGAACTTATTTAGCGTCTAACCTTGGGGAAAGTAGAAAAGAAACCGAGTACTGACCACACTCAGAGTTTCAAAACAAAAACTGGGCAAAGAATAACAATAAACAACAACTAAATGAAAAAGCCAAAGTGATCTGGGGAACACTTTGGCTTTTTCTTTGCCCGAAATCATCATTCCAAAAAAAAGAACTCTAGCTGTTAGCGACCAGAGTTCCTATAAAAGTACAACTAGAGCTTAGTCATACAACATAAAGGGAAAAAGCCAACATAGAGTTTGGGAGAGCATTGGCTTTTTCATTTCGCACTTACAAGCCAGAACGAATAATATAGTCAAAAGCAGACAGAGATGCTTTCGCGCCTTCACCTGTGGCAATGATGATTTGCTTGTAAGGCACAGTCGTACAGTCACCTGCGGCAAATACACCTTTAACATTGGTTTCATTGCGATCGTTAATCACAATTTCATTACGATTTGAAAGCTCAACCGCTGTTTCTTTGAGGAAATCGGTGTTTGGCAATAAACCAATTTGCACAAAGATTCCAGCAAGCTCAACCGTATGTTCTACATCAGTTGCACGGTCTTTATATTTTAATGCCGTCACTTGTGAACCATCACCCACAACTTCGGTTGATAGGGCGTTCAGGATTACTGTGGTGTTAGGCAAGCTATGCAATTTGTCTTGCAACACTTGGTCAGCACGTAGTTTGGTATCAAACTCAACCAAAGTTACATGTTCCACAATCCCCGCAAGATCAATTGCCGCTTCGACACCTGAGTTCCCCCCGCCAATTACGGCAACACGTTTGCCTTTAAACAGTGGGCCATCACAGTGTGGACAGTAAGCAACACCACGGGTACGGTAT
>NZ_JBIQOD010000002.1:0-314496 GCF_044130335.1 Acinetobacter halobius | reverse complement strand
GTATTCTGATGTGACAAAACCTGAATCCTTGTAGTTGAAGTGTTTGTTCGCACTTATATTTTAACTACTTTGGACTCAGGTTTTTTTATTTAAGTCTAACTATGGGACAGCAGTGAGCTACTGCTTCCTTTCTTATTCGCTCTCTTTTTCGGTTGATGTTTGGCTATGCGCACATTCCCAGCCAATCATCGCAGTTTTGCGTGTTGTTCCCCACATATAGCCACCACGTTGCCCTGAAGACAGAATGACCCGATGGCAGGGAATTAAAAAGGCAACAGGATTGTTGCCAATGGCTGTTCCGACCGCTCGTGAAGCACGTTCTTGCCCAATCTCTTGAGCAATCTTTGCATAACTGCTGAGCCGTCCCATGGGGATTTTAAGCAGACTTTGCCAAACCTTGAGCTGAAAGTCAGTGCCTTTCAGGTGCAGTTTAATCTCTGATAGGCTGTTTTGATCTTGCTGAAAAATTGCGAGCGCTTTACGTTGTAATTCATCCTGATCTTCAATAAATGTCGCGCGTGGGAACTGTGTTTTTAGATAGATCAATGCATCTTGATTTGTTTCGGTAAAGGCCATATGGCAAATGCCTTTAGGGGTTGAGGCAATCATGACTGAGCCAAAAATGGTTTCGGCAAAGCTATAGTGAATGTGGAGTGCTTCACCGCCATGTTTGTATTCTGCGGGCGTCATACCTTCGATTTGAACAAATAAATCATGCAATCTGCTGGTACTAGAAAGGCCCGTGTCAAAGGTTGCTGCAAAAATATTATGTTCTGTGTGGTTTTTCAAAACAGACTTGGCATATTCCACACTAATATATTGCAGAAATTTCTTTGGACTGACGCCTGCCCATTCGGTAAATATGCGTTGAAAATGGGTGGGACTTAAATGTACGTGTTCTGCAATCTCGGTCAAACTGGGTTGCTGTTTGAAGTTTTGTTCAATGTATTCAATCGCCCTTGCCACACGTGTGTAGTTGGTATGTTCTGTCATGATTACTCACGGAAATCATTTAACTTAAGAAAACAGTAACAAATCGAGTGAGACCTGAAAATCCGTTTCTTGCGCTTTATAACAAAAGGCTCAAAGTGTGTATGGATTGGCTCAGTCGTCCTTCGGCAAGCATAAAAAAACGGAACAGTGACCTGTTCCGCTTGAGTTAAAACTTTATTGAAGGCAGTTTAGAACTGGTAGTTTAAACGCATCAAGAAGCTACGTGGTGTACCTGGCATAGAGTCTGAACGCCAGTATTCTTTATTGGTCAGGTTGCTGACAGCTAAGGTTAGGTTCCATGGATCAGCACTATACCCAATGGCAGCATCGACACGATTGAAACCATCCATCTTGGTCAAGTTGTTGATGTTTGGATAGTAAGAGCCAACATACGTTACACCAACTTCACCATAGAGCTTTTCGGTAGGTAAGTAGCGCACAAACAGGTTGCCTGTATTTTTAGAGGTATTAGAAAGAGTATTTCCTACATTTTCAGGCTTTTCTTTGTCCTTTTTGACTTGAGCATCGGTGTAACCATAACCACCACGGACAAAAAGATTATCCAATACGCGACCAATAAAGCTAAATTCTAAGCCTTTGGATTGATGTTCGCCACCCACAGCCCATACGTCTGGAACATCTGGGTCTGGACGGTAACGGATATTCTTTTTACGAATGTCATAAACAGAGAACTGGGTATTGAGGCGTTCATCGAACCAATCACTTTTGACTCCCATTTCGTATTGTTCGTTATATTGTGGCTCAGCATTAAAGATGTTCATATCTTGGCTTGCTGATGAAATTGGATTGACACCCATAGAGCCGCCAAAGGGCGCAAAACTTTTGCTGTATGATGCATACAGACTTTGATGTTCATTCGGTTGCCAGACTACGCCGACATTTGGGCTAAATGAATCATCATTAATAGATCGTTTACGTTTATCTGCAGCGACATTTGGTAGTTTATTGGTGGTAGAAAAATCATAGCTGTCGTAGCGCATACCAAGCATGATTTTGACTTGTTCATTCAAGCTGATTAGGTCTTGGGCAAAGAAGCCTAAACTTGTGCCTTGATTATAATTGTGTTGACTGATTTTAAGTGGGCCTGTACCACGACTAGATTGGCGCTCACCTGTGATTGGGTCTACATAACCATAAATTGCAGAACCGTTTTGGTTGGTATTGGCTAAGCGTGGTTCTCGTTGTTCATAGCTCCAGTCACTGCCGAATACAAGATTGTGTTTAATTGATCCTGTATTGAATTCACCTTTAATATCAAAGGTGTTGCTGGTAGTTTTATTGTCTGTTTGTTGCCAATAATAAATTTGAGAGATGTCACCTACATGACCTTGGCATGTACCTGCATTACGGATTACAGTAGTTGCTGTTGCACAGTATCCACCTAAATAAAAATGATCAAAATTTTGTTCTGCTTGCCTATAGCTTGCAGCCCAATGGAAAATCCAATTTGGCGCAAATTCATAGCTTAAATCTGAGCGAATAACTTGTAATACATCGTCGACATAATCGCCATTTTGTGCAAAGCCTGTTTTAATGGATGTTCCACTAGGCAAGATACTATAACTTGGACCACGGTCAGGTACTCGCCCTAATTTGTCATAGGTATATTGTGTGGTCCACGTGAGGGTTTCCTCATCATTTTTATACGTGAAACTTGGCGAGATCATCTCAATTTTACTGTCGATGCCTGAACGGAAACTATCTGCTTCGCCGTATTCACCTGTTAAACGGACAGCCCAATTGTCATTTAATACTTGGTTAATATCTGCTGTCGCGCCATAAGTGTCATATGAGCCAACATAGGTACCGACTGAGCTTTTCGAGTCAAAATTGGCGTATTTACTGACCATGTTGACTACACCACCGCCCGCACTACGACCATATAACACCGAGGCAGGGCCTTTTAAAATTTCGATCCGTTCAATATTGGCTGTGCTACGGCGGACTTGACCACTTTCACGAATCCCATCACGGTAAATATCACCCGAATCGGCAGAGAAGCCACGGAGGGTGATGCCATCACCGCGCATATCGTAGTTAGTTGAAACCCCTGGTGTACCTTGTAGCATGACACTGAGATCATTAGAGCCGTAGATTTTATATTTCTGTACATCAATGGTGTCAATGGTTTGAGGGATGTCTTTTTTCTTTAGACCATTACGGGTGACATTGGCCTGATCATAATCGACATAGCTTTTGATTGGATCAAGTTCACTCATTGCCTCAATTTTTAAGGTGGGTAGAACTGCTGCTGTGCCCGATTTGTTTGTCGTCGCTTGAGAGGAAGGGTTCTCATTATTTTGTAATGTTGCTTCATCTGCATAGGCTGCATGTGCACTTAAAATCATAAAGCTGAGTAAACTATATTTGAATAGAGCGGAGCCACGGAGTGGGTAGGCTTGAAGTTTGGTCATGGGGAAGGCTCAGAGAGATTAAATAGGTAATAAAAGTGAGAATTATAATCATTTACTAAAAATGAACAAGACTTCGTGGAAAATTCATTTTTCCTACATAATTGGATTGGGTTTAAAAGAATGGCTAAAGGTGCTGTTTAATTATTTTAATTAGTTGATAAGTAATAAATTTAAAATCAGAAGGACATTGGAAAAGCGTTATTGAACAGGATTTTCCAGACATTTCTTACAGTTTAAAAGAACGCCGATTTTTTCTTGGCGTCCATGCTCAGTTAGTACCCACGGGCGGTTTTGCCATGGTGGCGTATGGCGGACATGCTGTGCGTGACCGCAGGCAAGCTCAGCTACCCAATGATGTTCTTCATCGAGATGAAAACCAATAATGGCTTGTTGCATTAAGCATCTCGACCGGCGTGTTGGGTCTGTTCTAAACCATTTAAAAAACGCTGACACAGTTGATGGATAGTCCCCAAATCATGAGGATCTAGACCTAAAGAACATGCCAGTTCAAACGGAATCGCCATAATTTTGTCTTTAGCTAGGAGTGCTTTTTCCAGAAGTACGACTTTTTTCATACGTTCATCCTCCTTGACTGCGACACGCTTTAGAAATTGTTTTTCTTCTAGCTTCTTAATAATGGGGGTTAAGGTGCCTGAGTCAAAAAAAGTTTTTTGTCCAATTTCAGTCAACGTCACATTGTCCTGCTCATATAGAGCCAATAAAACAATAAACTGCGGATAGGTCAGATCATAGGCTTGTAGGCGTGGGCGGTATTGACGGACCATGGCATTGGTTGCGGAATACATGGCAAAACACACGCGGTTTTCTAAAAGTGGGGTGTCAGCCATGTTGCATGTCCTTGAGGATTAGTAGTTAGAAAACAGTATAAATGAAATGGAGGTGGAAGTATATTGCGTGTAATAAGCTTGCACACAAGTTAATTGTGTGAAATATTATTTGCCGCTATAGGTCAACCCTTGAAGCGACTTTAACGAATGATATTTTGATGAATGGAAGAGATGTAATGACGACAATTTATGATTTTCAGGCCGAGCTGTTGGAAGGCGAGCAAAAAAATCTAGCTGACTATCAGGGCAAAGTTTTATTGGTGGTGAATACCGCGAGCCAATGTGGTTTAACCCCACAATTTGAAGGTTTGGAACAGTTATATCAGGACTACCAACAACAAGGTCTTTTAGTTTTAGGTTTTCCATGTAACCAATTTGCGCAGCAAGACCCTGCGAGTAATGAAGAGATCGGCAGTTTTTGTCAGCGTAATTATGGGGTTTCTTTCCCGATGTTTGCTAAGGTTGATGTGAATGGTCCTACTGCGCATCCGTTGTATCAGTATTTAACGTCTGAGGCGAAAGGCATTTTAGGCAGCCAAAGGATCAAATGGAATTTCACCAAGTTTCTGATTAATCAAAAAGGGCAGGTGGTGAAACGTTATGCGCCGATCGTTAAACCTGAAAAAATTGCTAAGGATATTCAACGTCTTTTGGCTTAAGTTGAAGCTATTTGCGAGGAAGGTGGAAATAGCAGTAGATTTACTGTTTCTTTCCACCAAGTAAGCACTTTGAATTTATTTAATAATGCTAATGTATTGTAGCTAATTGAATAAAATAGATTTTTTAATCTTTAATTAATACACAACTTGTTGTGCCCAAAGCTGAAAACTTCGCTATACTTTTTGCCAAGTTTTAAAAATATGAGCGTGAGACTTATGCGTGTACTGGTAGTGATGGACCCGATTGAAACGGTGAATCTGAAAAAAGATTCTACGATGGCAATGTTATGGGCAGCAAGCCGTCGCGGGCACGAGCTGGGTTATGCATTACAACACGATTTATATATCGACCAAGGCAAAGCCTTTGGTCTGATTTCTCCCTTAAAAGTGTTTGAAGATTACGATCATTATTATGATTTGGGCGAACCACAAAAAGAGTCCTTGGCGGATTACGATGTGATCTTGATGCGTAAAGATCCACCGTTCGACATGAACTTTGTGTATACCACTTATATTTTGGAACAAGCGGAACGTGAAGGCGCGTGGATTATCAATAAACCACAGTCTTTACGCGATTGTAATGAAAAACTGTTTGCTACGCAGTTCCCTGAACTTCAAGTTCCTACATTGGTGACTTCACAACAAAGCCTGATCCGTGAATTTATCAAAGAACATGGTGATGTGATTGTGAAGCCTCTTGATGGTATGGGTGGCATGGGAATTTTCCGCTTATATCAAGATGGTGTGAACATCGGCTCAACTCTAGAAATGCTGACTGAAATGGGTACACGTCCGATTATGGCGCAGCGGTATATTCCTGAAATTGTTGAAGGAGATAAACGCATCTTGCTGATCAATGGTGAACCGATTCCCTACTGTTTGGCGCGTATTCCGCAAAACGGTGAAGTGCGTGGGAACTTGGCTGCAGGTGGTTTGGGTCAAGCCCGTCCTTTGACTGAAAATGATAAGGCGATTGCCGCGAAAGTGGGACCCTTCTTACGTGAAAAAGGTTTGGTTTTTGTTGGACTCGATGTGATTGGCAACTATGTGACCGAAATTAATGTGACTAGCCCAACCTGTATTCGTGAGATTGATGCACAATTTGGTACTTCGATTGCCGATACTTTATTTGATGTCTTGGAAGCAGGTAAAGCCAGCTAAATCGACAGAAAGAGGAACCTGAAAAGGTTCCTTTTTTATTTCAATGAATAGGCAAGTTTTGAAATAAGGACATGGCTTACCGCAAAGTGTATAAATTGGGTTGAAGATAAATCACACAGTGCTACATGGCATTACAAATTTTCATTCTGTTCAAATGTTTCAGCTCAGAGGGTATTTCTATTTGCTAAAAATGAGGTTCCCATTCTTTTAGAGTTATATTAAATAATTGATTAAAACCATCTTCAATGTTTAATTTTTAGATATAAAACATGGTGCTGTCGAGCTTAAATGTGTGTGGTAGTTTGAGTAAAAATGTATATCTGATAACAAATCTAGTTTAAAATCGAAAATCAGTAGAAAAAAACAATCAAATGCCTGTTGAAAAAAAGTAAATAATCTTTCGCGGTTATGCGTTTGTGATTACAATTGATCGCTTAAAATTGAATTTTGTTTCCATATTTTAGAATTGAAGAATTAGACTGTGACCGAAGCAACACAAACAAAGCCGAAACATGTAATGATGATGGCTGCCGGAACGGGTGGACATGTTTTTCCAGCACTTGCTGTGGCTAAGGAATTACAGCAACAAGGCTGCCAAGTCTCATGGCTTGCTACGCCTACAGGTATGGAAAATCGCCTACTTAAAAATCACGATATCCCGATTTATCAAATTGACATTCAAGGTGTGCGTGGCAATGGCTTAGTCCGCAAAGTATTGGCACCCTTTAAAATTTTAAAAGCCACGCTAAGCGCAATGCGCTATATGAAGCAGCTCAAAGTCGATGCGGTTGCAGGCTTTGGGGGCTATGTTGCTGGACCGGGTGGATTGGCTGCGCGTGCACTGGGTATTCCAGTGATTATTCATGAGCAAAATGCGATTGCGGGTTTTACCAATACGCAGCTATCACGTATTGCAAAAACAGTATGTCAAGCTTTTCCAAATACCTTTGCTGTACAAGATAAAATTGTGACCACGGGTAATCCAGTCCGCAAAGAAATTACGGAAATTTTAAATCCGTCTTGGCGCTATCAAGAGCGTCAAAAAGCTGGCGTGCCACTGCGTATCTTAATTGTTGGCGGTTCGTTGGGCGCACAAGCGTTAAATGAACGCATTCCTGAAGCCTTGAAGCAACTCAATGTGCCTTTAAGCGTTTATCATCAGTGTGGTCAAAACCATGCAGAGGCGACACAAGCGCGCTATGCCGATGCACCTGAACAGCTTCAAGTTGAGGTTCAACCTTTTATTGAAGATATGGCTCAAGTCTATAGCGATGCTGACTTAATTATTTGCCGTGCTGGGGCGTTAACCGTGACTGAGATTGCCACTGCGGGTGTGGCTGCAGTGTTTGTTCCGCTGCCGAGTGCAGTGGATGATCACCAAACGGCCAATGCAAAGTTTTTAGCCAATATCGGTGCAGCCAAAATTTGCCCACAAGCAAGTATGACGTCCGAAAGTTTAAAAGAATTATTATTACCCTTGATGAACCGTCAGTTATTGTCTGAAATGGCAGTGAAAGCACGTCAGCAAGCACAACCCGATGCAACCCAACAAGTGGTTCGTTTAATTCAAGCATTGTAAACCGAGTATTTTATGTCACCATCTACACCTGCTGATCAAGCAAAAAAACTTATTAAAGTGCCAGAAATGCGTCGTATTAAGCACATCCATTTTATTGGAATTGGTGGTGCGGGCATGTGTGGTATTGCAGAAGTGCTCAAGAACCAAGGCTATAAAGTCTCAGGTTCGGATATCAAGGCGTCAAAGACAACAGCACAGCTTGAAGAAAATGGCATCAAAGTTTATATCGGCCATACGGCTGAAAATATTCAAGGTGCAAACGTGATTGTGGTGTCAACTGCGATTGATGCTGAAAACCCTGAAATCAAAGCAGCACTTGAAACCCGTACACCAGTGGTCCGCCGTGCAGAAATGCTGGGTGAGCTGATGCGTTACCGTCATGGGATTGCTGTTGCGGGAACGCATGGTAAAACCACGACCACAAGCCTAGTCACTTGTATGTTGGCAGAAGAAAACCTTGATCCAACCTATGTGATTGGTGGTTTATTGAACCGTACGGGTGTGAATGCTGCGCTCGGTGCGAGTCGTTTTATCGTGGCTGAAGCGGATGAATCAGATGCTTCATTCCTGCATTTGCAACCGATGGCCACCATCGTGACCAACATTGATGCAGACCACATGGACACTTACGGCGGTAGCTTCGATGTTTTAAAAGATACTTTTGTACAGTTCTTACAAAAGCTTCCATTTTACGGCTTGGCTGTGGTGTGTGGCGATGATGCCAACATTCGTGAAATCATGCCGCGTATTGGTCGTCCATTGATCACCTATGGTTTTAATGAAGACAATGACATTCGTGCCGTGGATATTGAACAAGAAGGTATGCAGTCGCACTTTACCGTCTTGCGTAAAGATCGTGAGCCTTTGCGTTTAACCATCAATTTGCCAGGTTTGCATAATATTTTAAATGCACTAGCAGCGATTGGGATTGCGACCGATGAAGGTGTATCTGATGCTGCGATTGCTCGTGCGTTGGAAAGTTTCAGCGGTGTGGGTCGTCGTTTCCAAGTACAGGGCGAATTTGACATTGAAGGTGGCAATGTGAAATTGGTAGATGACTATGGTCACCATCCAAAAGAAGTCGAAGCAACCATTAAAGCTGCACGTGCAAGCCATCCAGACCGTCGTTTAGTGATGATGTTCCAACCGCACCGTTTTAGCCGTACTCGTGACTGTTTCGATGACTTTGTGGATGTACTGTCACATGTCGATCAGTTGTTGCTGCTTGAGGTCTATCCTGCGGGTGAAAAACCGATTGTCGGTGCAGATAGTCGTTCACTGGCACGTAGTATTCGGTTACGTGGCGATGTAGAGCCGATCTTGATTGATCCCGTTGAAGGTAATCTGCAACATGCCTTGAAAAAAGTGTTACAAGCAGATGACTTGTTATTGACGCAAGGCGCAGGTAATGTGGGTGCTATCTCGATTGAGCTGGCAAACAATCATTTGTATTTAAAATAATCACGCTTTGTGATTACTCAATCAATAAAACAGTTATAAAGTTTAAGGATATCAACGTGTCAAATGCTTCAAAATTCGGCAAAGTTGCTGTGTTGCTTGGTGGTAAATCTGCTGAGCGTGAGGTTTCTCTAGATAGTGGTACTGCTGTACTTGACGCATTGGTTCGTTCGGGCGTGAATGCTGAAGCTTTTGACCCGCAAGAACGTAGTGTGACCGAATTGGTGGGGTATGATCGTGCGTTTATTGTGTTGCATGGTCGCGGTGGAGAAGATGGTCAAATTCAAGGCGTCTTGGAGTGGTTGAATATTCCATATACGGGAACTGGTGTGCAAGGTTCTGCAATCGGAATGGATAAAGTGAAAACCAAGCAAGTTTGGCAGGGTTCGGACTTACCTACAGCACCTTATCGCATTATTAGCCAAGAGTCAGATTTGGCTGAAGTAGTGGCGAGCTTGGGGCTTCCGTTGATTATCAAGCCAGTACATGAAGGCTCAAGTGTTGGCATGAGTAAGGTTGAAAAAGCAGAAGATTTGGCGGCTGCAATTGCCAAAGCGACGCAACACGATGCTGTGGTGATGGCTGAAAAATGGATTACGGGACGTGAGTTCACCATTTCATTCTTAAACGGTCAACCGTTGCCTGTGATTCGCCTGCAACCGCCTGCGGATGTGGCGTTTTATGACTATGAAGCAAAATATCAACGTAATGATGTGGAATACGGAATTCCGTGCGGTTTAAGCATTGAAGAAGAGCAAAAGTTGCAAGCGCTTTGCCTTCGTGCATTCCAAGCGGTAGGTGCAAGTGGTTGGGGCCGTATTGATGCGATGCAAGATGAGCAAGGCAACTTTTGGCTCCTTGAAGTGAATACTGTACCAGGTATGACCAGTCACTCTTTGGTGCCGAAAGCGGCAAATGCAGTGGGTTACA
Organism: Acinetobacter halobius; assembly: GCF_044130335.1. Lineage (NCBI taxonomy): Bacteria > Pseudomonadati > Pseudomonadota > Gammaproteobacteria > Moraxellales > Moraxellaceae > Acinetobacter > Acinetobacter halobius. Next base: position 304,433 of record NZ_JBIQOD010000002.1, on the reverse strand, counting down.
GCTTCGATGCGCTTTGTGTGCAAATTTTAGAGCAAACACTGACAGGTGCGACTCACTAAATGGCGCAATTACCAGCTTCTATGCGCCGCAAACGCGCAGCGATTACGTCGATACACGATAAACCACCAACGCGTAAGGAAAAGCTTGCGAATTTTGGTGGTTGGGTGATGTTGGTGGTTGCAATAGCGGTCTTGTTGGTTGGTATTTATGGCTTATATCAAGTCATGACAGATGCACGTGTGGCTGAACTCGATGTGGTTGGTGTGCGTTCTGATGCGGAAAAGAGTCAGGTCATGGGGCATGTGTCACCGACCATCACCCATAACTATTTCACCTCAGATTTAGAAGACATTCGCGATCGAACTTTAGAGTTGGCTTGGATTGATCGTGTGGTGGTTTCGCGTGCGTGGCCGAATGCGATTCGCGTTCGTGTCATGCCAAAGCATGCTATTGCACGTTGGGGGACAGGGCGTCTCTTAAGTGATAGTGGTGATGTGTTTAGCGAAGTGACACCGAAAAATAATCAAAATTTACCGTTATTGCACGGCCCAATCAGTCAATCAAAAATGATGATGCGCCGTTATAATGAAATTAATCAGTTATTCCAACCAGTCAACCTGCGTTTAAAAGAATTATATTTAACGGAGCGGATGACTTGGTTTATGCAGTTCGATTCGGGTTTACGTGTTATCGTAGATCAGGATCAAACCATGAGTAAACTACAACGCTTGAGTTATTTGGCTCAAAGTGATTTGAAGCCAGTTTGGGACAAAGTATCCGCTATTGATTTGCGTTATCGGAATGGCTTAGCCATTCAATGGAAGAATACTGCTGCACCAAAGATAGCAAATGGTCATTTTGTTGTAACGATTGATGACACAAGCATTGCAGGTGGAGTGGCAGCAAAGCCATAATACTTGGCTTTAAAACAGAGGCATAAAGCCATAAATTAAACAAACATGTGATGGTAGTAGTAAATAATGAATGAAGCGGTTCCCTCAGTTGTTGCGATTGACATTGGGACGCACAAAGTTTCAGTTTTGATTGGTAAGGTACATGCGCCAGATAATATCCAAGTGATAGGAATGGCAACTGCTCGTAACCGAGGCATGAATAAAGGAAAAATTGTAAGTCTTGATAAAGTCATTACAGCAATAAAAAATGCCGTGCAAGAAGCAGAAGATATGGCCGAATGCCGTGTCCATTCCGCATGGGTATCTATTCCCAGTGCAGAGTTAAAGAGCTTTTATGCGTCGGGACGAACACCAGTTGAAAATACTGACCATACAATTACAACAAGTGAAGTGGTTCGTGCATTAGAGTTGGCCAAAGCTAGCCACATGACCTCGGATCATTATCTGGTCAGTGCGGTTCCGTTGGGCTTTGAGCTAGATGACTCACCAGAATGGGTACAGAACCCAATACGTATGTCTGCACATAGTATGATTGGTCATTATCAACTGATGATGTTACCAATTAGTACTATGCAAAACCTTGATCGCGCACTTAAAGGTGCCAATATCGGGGTGGAAAAGTTGGTCGTATCTTGTTTGGCAACGGCAGAAGCAAGTCTGCTCAAAGATGAAAAAGAGTATGGCGTCTGTTTAGTGGATATTGGCGCAGGTACCACCAACATTGCGGTGTATTTAGATGGGCGTTTAGCACTGACGCATACTTTACAGCGTGGTGGTGAGCATGTCACCCGAGATATTGCTGCTGTGTTACAAACAACCACTGAAGAAGCGGAACGAATTAAACTACTCTATGGTTGTGTTGATATTAAATCGGTTAAACCAGACCATATGATTCAGATTCAAGGGATTGATGGTCCGCAAACGATTAGCCGTATTGAGTTGACTGAGATTGTGGTTGCACGTTATGAGGAAATCTTAGGTCAAGTACGCCAAGAACTTGAGCGGAATGGTGCAATCCATGGTTTGTATCATGGTGTGGTCCTAACCGGTGATGCCAACCAAATTGAAGGCATGGTGACGTTGGCACGTCGTATGTTGGGCGTATCAGCACATTTGGGTAATCCGCCTGTGCATGTGACAGCAGACGAGCAAAATATTGCAGCATTACGTCGTTCGCAGTATGCCACAGCAGCGGGTTTGTTGATGTTTAGTCAAAGTGAAACACAAGAAACGATTGTTGAGCCTGAAGATACAGAAAAACTATCGCTATTCAAACGCGTTGGGCGTGCTTGGTCTGGACTCAATGACAAGCTGAAATCTGTTTTTTAAGTTGAATTTTTTTGGAATATTGTTAAGAAGTTGTACAACGCATCGCTTAAACTTGACAAGCTATGGCTTGCACAGCATGCTTAAAAGCAATTTTGTTTATTAAGATCAAGGCAGTATACGGGCTTAAGTGACTGCCAATAACGAATTAGGAAATCTATAGGTCATGGCCTCATTTGAATTTTTAGAAGATGATCAAACCGATAGCAACGGTCAAGCCCGTTTTACTGTGTTTGGTGTTGGTGGTGCAGGTGGTAATGCCGTACAACACATGCTTGAGTCAGACATTCAAGGTGTAAAATTTGTATGTGCCAATACGGACAAGCAAGCGCTAGACCGTATGAATGCACAATTCAAAATCCAGTTGGGTGAACAAAGTACTCGTGGCTTAGGTGCAGGTGCCAATCCGAATGTGGGTCAAGCAGCGGCTGAAGAAAGCCGTGACTTGATTCGTCAGCACCTTGAAGGCACTGATATGGTGTTTGTGACTGCGGGTATGGGCGGTGGTACAGGTACAGGTGCAGCACCAGTGGTTGCTGAAATTGCCAAAGAAATGGGTATCTTAACCGTAGGCGTGGTAACGACACCATTTAACTTTGAAGGTAAGCGTCGCCTTCAATCTGCTGAGCAAGGGATTGAAGCATTAGAAGCACATGTAGATTCTTTAATCATCATTCCAAACCAACGCTTGTTGAAAGTTTTCCGTGACATCTCAATGAAAGATGCCTACAAAAAAGCCGATGATGTTCTTCTTAATGCGGTACGTAGTATCTTTGATTTGGTGGTACGCCCAGGTCATATTAACCTTGACTTCGCTGACTTAAAAACTGCAATGAGCACACGTGGTTATGCCATGATGGGTGCTGGTTTAGGTCGTGGTGAGAACCGCGCACGTCAAGCGGCTGAACAAGCGATCCGTAGCCCATTGCTAGATAATGTGACCATCATGAATGCCAAAGGTATTCTGATCAATGTAACGGGTGGCGATGATGTCACCTTTGGTGAAATCGAAGAAATTACTGATGTTGTGAACCAAATTGTCGATCTAGACGAAGGCCAAGTGTTCTACGGCACAGTATTTGATCCAGATGCGCGTGATGAAATCAGTGTCACTGTGATTGCAACTGGCTTGACTCGAAATTCAGCAGATTCTGCTGAGCCCGTGAAACGTCCAAATGCACATGTGCAAGTAGCACAACATGGGCATACAACGCAAGCGGTAGTTGAAGATGATGATGTGCCAGCAATCCAGCGTCAGAACCAAGATGCGGCTGCGACAGCAAATTCTGCATCTGCTGTGAGTGCGGCGCGCCCAACACCAATGAGTATTCAAGATTATTTGAAAAATCAACAACGTAAGTAGTGCTTGCCCGTGTGGTAATTCCGCATTATTTGAAGAAAAGGTAGTCTCTGACTACCTTTTTGTTTTTTATCAATGGCTAAATATGCTAACGTATAGCGGTTTAGTGGTGAGATGATATGAAACATGTTGAAACAAAGAACTTTACAACGTGTCGTAAAAGCAAGCGGTATTGGTCTGCATAGTGGGCAAAAAGTTTTAATTAACTTTGTGCCACATCATGCGGACGGTGGAATTGTATTTCGTCGTATTGATCTTAACCCACCTGTAGACATTCTTGCCAATGCAATGCTAATTCAAGAAGCATTTATGTGTTCTAACTTGGTTCAAGAGGATACCAAGGTCGGTACCATTGAACATGTCATGAGTGCGATAGCTGGTCTGGGCATTGATAATCTGATTATTGAAGTGTCTGCATCTGAAGTGCCAATTATGGATGGTAGTGCTGGCCCTTTCATTTACTTGCTCATGCAAGGCGGCCTAAAAGAACTAGATGCCCCTAAAAAATTTATAAAAATTCTAAAGCCTGTTGAAGCACTCATTGACGACAAACGCGCCATTTTCAGCCCACATAAAGGGTTTCAACTGAATTTTACTATTGATTTTGATCACCCCGCCTTTAAGAAAGAATATCAATCAGCCACTATTGATTTTTCAACTGAAACCTTCGTTTATGAAGTCAGTGAAGCCCGTACTTTTGGTTTTATGAAGGATTTGGATTATCTCAAGGCCAATAATTTGGCTTTGGGGGCCAGTTTAGATAATGCAATTGGGGTTGATGAAACAGGCGTAGTGAATGAGGAAGGTTTACGCTTTTCGGATGAATTTGTTCGTCACAAAATATTAGACGCCGTCGGTGATCTTTATCTGCTTGGTCACCAAATTATTGCTAAATTTGATGGATATAAGTCAGGCCATGCTTTGAATAATCAGTTATTACGCAATGTTAAAAGTGACCCAAGTAGCTATGAAATTGTAACATTTGATGACGAAGATCAGTGTCCAATTCCATACGTGAGTGTGACTTAAGTCATTGTCTTTGCTATGTGATGTTATATTGTAACTTTTAATATTGTGATGTATTTCACATTTAAGTAATTGGGTTTAGACCGTATTCAAAGCTGGGTTACTTTTTTTTGCTTGCCAAACGGCGCATTGCTTGGCTAAGCTTAGGGTCGCTCACAAAGTCAGCAGCATCTCGAATTAGATCTTGAGTTTCGGTGCTGAGCGATCTTGAAATAGATTGTATTTTTGCGGGTGTTTGGGATGGGATTCTCAAACGAACTTGGAGTTTTTGTAAGTCCTTAAACTCGTCAAGTTGCGACAGTTGTGCAATATATTGTTTTTGAAGGTAACCAAGTTGACTAATCATCGCTTGATTTTCGCCGGTAATCGTCAAAATACCATATTGATAACAAACAACCTGCCACTGCTCTGGTTGCGGTAGGATAGGTTGGATCAGTTTAGTGAGTTTCTGCCATGCAGCAACTTGCTTTGAGAGAAACGTTAAGTTTCCTGTTTTTATGTGTTTTCTTGTTTGTTGAAAGAGATTCACTGGTTCGGACATACATATTTCCTTCATGTTGATGTCTTAATCTTATGCGTTCTTTTCAGTAGATATCAAGGACGAGATCACGCAAGAAATGTTTGTAAGAACAGTTTGAAGAGGTTTTTTTATGCATATGCGACGTATTTTGTTGGCTTTTTCTTTTGCGGCATCGGCTGCGTCTGTGGCCTTCGCCGATTTAGTTGAGCTCAATACAAATAACGCATCTTCGGATCGAATTGAGCAACTGACACGCACTTTGTCAGAAGGTGCTTATACTGCAGATGATATTGATCTTCCTGCTGAAACGAAAATGTCAGTGCAGCTCCGTGAGAAAACAGTTGAGCTTAACAATGCTTCACTGGCTAAAAAATACGGCTCAGAGTCTTCTTCAAAAGGTTTTTCAAACAACCCTCATTCATGGCTAATTGCGCATCCATTACCAAGCGCACGGGTCAGTTCAAATTATGGCGGTCGTACGATGAATGGTCGTGCAGAACGTCATTCAGGCCTTGATCTTGCTGCACCAAGTGGTACTCCAATTTACGCAACAGGCCCAGGAATTGTGACCAAGTCAGGTTGGGGTACAGGTTATGGGCAATATGTTGAAATTAACCATGGTAACGGGTATATCACACGTTATGCACATGCTTCACGTTTAATCGCTCGTGTTGGCGACCGTGTAGACGCTGGTGAGCATATTGCCAATGTGGGCTGTACAGGTCGTTGTACTGGCCCACACTTACACTATGAAGTAGTTAAAGATGGTCAACGTAAAAACCCATCGACTTATCTCGCAATGTTGCCTTAATCCGTTTTGAACGATGATCCGAACTTACCGTTGGTCTGATGTTTGAAAAGGAATACAGGTCTGACGTAACCTAAATTAGCATCAAAAAATCGCATTAAATGTATAAAAAACCGCCTAAATTGGCGGTTTTTTGTTAACTTGGGTAACGAATGGTCAATGACTATTTAGCTGCTAAATAGTAGGGGTGGGCCATATTCAGCTGTAGCGATACTCTTATAGGACGAAAGTATGATACATATTAGCTCATAAGATTAGGATATCGAAATAGGTGAATTATGGCGTTTTATGGTGATACTGACGCGCAAGAAACGCAAGAATGGCAAGATGCGTTTGACTCCGTTTTACAACACATGGGGACTGAGCGTGCAGCTTTTCTACTGGAAAAACTGTATCAACAAGCAATCGCTAAACATGTCCCTATTCAGCGTTTAAACACGCCTTATTTAAATACAATTTCAGTGGCTGAAGAACCTGCAATGCCAGGCGATCAAGACATGGAGCGTCGTATCCGTGCGTTGATTCGTTGGAATGCTTTGGCAATGGTACTTCGTGCCAACAAAACGGGTGATGACTTAGGTGGTCACTTGGCCAGCTTTGCATCTTCAGCAACTTTATATGATGTCGGTTTTAACCACTTTTTCCGTGCCAATAATGACAGCTTTGGCGGCGACATGATTTATTATCAAGGTCACTGTGCACCGGGTATTTATGCACGTTCATTCCTTGAAGGTCGTTTAACCGAAGAGCATTTGAATAATTTCCGTCGTGAAGTTGGTGGGATTGGTTTACCTTCGTATCCGCACCCATACCTCATGCCTGATTATTGGCAGTTCCCAACGGTATCTATGGGTCTAGGGCCAATCATGTCGATCTATCAAGCACATATTCAAAAGTACTTGATGAACCGTGGTTTAATTAAAGAAGAAGATCGTAAAGTCTGGGCATATCTAGGCGATGGCGAGATGGATGAGCCTGAAAGTACAGGTGCAATTTCATTGGCTGGTCGTGAAAAGTTAGATAACTTGATCTGGGTGGTGAACTGTAACTTACAACGTCTGGATGGCCCAGTACGTGGTAATGGTAAAATCATTCAAGAACTAGAATCTTTATTCCGTGGTGCGGGCTGGCGTGTCATTAAGGTGGTATGGGGTCGTCATTGGGATCCGTTACTTGCTAAAGACAGCACAGGCGCTTTAAAAGCGGTAATGGAAGAAGCGGTGGATGGTGATTACCAACGCTACCAAGTCAAAGGTGGTGCATACACCCGTGAGAAATTCTTTGGTAAGTATCCTGAAGCAAAAGAATTAATCAAAGACCTGAGTGATGAGGATATTGATAACCTCAACCGTGGTGGTCATGATCCGTACAAGGTATTTGCTGCTTATGCAGAAGCGATGAAAGCCAAAGGTCAGCCGACGGTCATCCTTGCGAAAACGGTGAAAGGCTATGGTTTGTCTGAAGAAATTGAAGCAGTCAACAAAACGCACCAAATCAAAAAGATGCAGATTGACTCTTTGAAATATGTACGTGACCGTTTTAACTTGCCATTTACCAATGAGCAGCTAGAAGAAGTTCCATTCTATCGTCCAAGCGAAAACTCTCCTGAATTGAAATACATGAAGGCACGTCGTGAAGCTTTAGGGGGATATTTACCTGCACGTCGTAAAGAAAGTGAACAGCTCGCGATTCCTGCATTGTCCGTATTTGATGCGGTGTTAAAAGGTTCAGCAGGTAAAGAACAGTCAACCACTATGGTAATGGTGCGCTTGATTTCTTCACTCTTGAAAGAAAAAGCGATTAAAGACCGTGTTGTGCCAATCGTTCCTGATGAAGCGCGTACCTTTGGTTTAGAAGGTATGTTCCGTCAGTTGGGTATTTATGCCGCACACGGCCAAAAATACACACCTGAAGATCAAGAACAATTGATGCATTACCGTGAAGCCAAAGACGGTCACATGTTACAAGAAGGGATCAACGAAGCGGGCGCGATGAGTGCGTGGGCAGCGTTGGCAACCAGTTATTCAACCAATAACTTGCCAATGATTCCAATGTACATGTATTACTCAATGTTTGGTTTCCAACGTATTGGTGACATTGCATGGGCAGCAGGTGATGCACAAGCGCAAGGTTTCTTATTGGGTGCAACAGCGGGCCGTACCACGCTAAACGGTGAAGGTTTACAACACCAAGATGGTCACTCACACATTTTAGCCAACACCATTCCAAACTGTGTGTCGTATGACCCATGTTTCGGTTATGAGTTAGCGGTCATTGTGCATGATGGTTTACAACGTATGTATGTCAACCAAGAGCGTGTGTTCTACTACTTAACAGTCATGAACGAAAACTACGAGCATCCTGAAATGCCAGTAGGCGCTGAGGAAGGCATCAAACGTGGTATGTACTTGTTCCAAGAAGATGAAAAAGCTACGGTTCAGTTGATGGGTTCAGGCGTAATTCTGCGTGAAGTCATCAAGGCTGCGAAAATCTTACGTGATGAATACCAAATTCACTCAAATGTGTGGAGTGTGACCAGCTTCAACGAATTAGCACGTGATGGTATGGCATGTGAAGAATACAACCGCCTACACCCTGTGACTGAAGATGTGAAAGAGTCTTGGGTATCTCAGCAGTTGCGTGGGAAAGAGGGTATTGTAGTCTCTGCAACCGATCATATGCGTGCTTATAGCGAGCAGATCCGTGCGTATTTACCAGATGGTCGTCCATTTGTAGCATTGGGTACAGACGGTTACGGTCGTTCTGATACACGTGCGAACTTACGCAGCTACTTCGGTGTAGATGCGGCGCACATTGTGGTTGCTACCTTGAAGAAATTGGCTGATGAAGGTGAAGTAGATGCACGTTTAGTCAAAGATGCGATTTCTAATTTTGAATTAGATACGGATCGTCCTGTGGCGTGGGCACCGCAAGCAACACCTGAGATTCACGCTGTTGCAGACTACAAAGAGGAGAAATAATCATGCAAATTACGACTCCTGATATTGGTGTAGATAAGGCGACCGTCGCTGAAATCTTAGTGAAAGTCGGCGATCGCATTAGTGTCGATGACAGCATTATTTTACTGGAATCCGACAAAGCCTCTGTTGAAGTGCCGAGCACTTCAGCAGGTGTGGTGAAAAGTATTTTGGTGAACTTAGGTGACTCGGTTGCCGAAGGTGCAGCACTGATTGAGCTAGAAGCCGAGGGACAAACTGAAGCGCCAGCGGCACAAGCACAGGCTGAAGTTGTACAAGCTGAAGAAAAGCCTGTCCCTGCTGTTGCTGAAACGGTTGCACCAGCTGCGACTACAGCATCACAAGTGATTGATGTGCAAGTGCCAGACATCGGTGTAGAAAAAGCAACCGTTGGTGAAATTTTGGTGTCGGTTGGCGATGAGATTGCTGTCGATCAAAGCATCCTTGTGGTTGAATCAGACAAAGCCACCGTTGAAGTCCCGAGTACGGTTTCAGGTACAGTGCAATCAATTAGCATTCAAGTGGGTGACAGTGTTAAAGAGGGTGTGGTGATTCTGACTGTAAAAACAGCAGTTTCAATTACACAAGCGACTGCGGAGCCTACGCAAGTTGCAACGCCTCAAGCCACTGAAGCTCAGCCTGCTGAAGCGGCACCACAAGTTGCTGCTGCGCCTGTAGGTGCAGTTGAAATTGCAGTGCCTGACTTGGGTGTAGACAAAGCGACTGTTGCTGAAATTTTGGTGTCAGTCGGTGATACGGTTGAAAAAGACCAGAGTATCGTCGTGGTTGAGTCAGACAAAGCAACGGTTGAAGTACCAAGTACGACAGCAGGTGTGATTAAAGCGATTCATGTTGCATTGGGTCAAAATGTCTCAGAAGGCGTGGCTTTGGTGACTATTGAAGCTGAGGGGCAAGCCTCTGCACCAGTAGCTCAAGCTGTTGCTCAGACACCAGTGAAACCTACAATTGCTCAAGTTACAACTGCGCCAGTAGAGACGCCTGTTGTACAGACTGCACCACTAGTTCAAGGCGCAGATAAGCTGACCAAAGAGCAAAATGCAGCCAATGCTAAAGTCTATGCGGGTCCTGCGGTACGTAAATTGGCGCGTGAGTTGGGGGTAGTACTGGCAGAAGTCAAAGCCTCTGGTCCACATGCACGTTTAATGAAAGATGACATTTTTGCTTATGTGAAAGGTCGCTTGACAGCACCGCAAACAGCACCTGTTGCGGCGGTTGCTGCCACTGCGGGCTTACCGAAACTGCCGGACTTTAGTGCGTTTGGTGGTGTAGAAGAGAAAGTGCTGACACGTCTGCAACAAGTCTCTATTCCTCAGTTGTCTTTAAACAACTATATTCCACAAGTCACTCAGTTTGATTTGGCGGATATTACTGAGCTTGAAGCTTGGCGTAATGACCTTAAAGGCAACTTTAAGAAAGATGGCATTAGCTTGACGATTATGGCTTTCATTATTAAAGCTGTTGCGCATCTGTTGAAAGAAGAGCGTGATTTTGCAGGTCACTTGGCTGATGATGGCAAGTCTGTACTGTTGCGTAATGAAATTCATATGGGCATTGCTGTAGCAACACCAGATGGTTTGACTGTTCCTGTACTGCGTAATCCTGACCAAAAGTCTATCAAAGAAATTGCGGTGGAGCTCGGTGTATTGGGTCAAAAAGCCCGTGATAAGAAGCTTTCGCCGAAAGATCTTCAAGGCGCAAACTTCACCATTTCAAGTCTCGGTGCAATCGGTGGCACAGCATTTACGCCATTAGTGAACTGGCCGCAAGTTGCAATCTTGGGTATTTCACCTGCAACGATGCAACCGGTATGGAATGGGCAAGGTTTTGATCCTAAGCTGATGTTACCATTGTCCTTGTCTTATGATCACCGTGTGATCAATGGGGCAGATGCAGCACGCTTTACCAATAAACTCACCAAGTTACTAAAAGACATCCGTAGCTTGTTGATCTGATATGATTTAAATTTAGAAAACCTCGCCTAGGCGGGGTTTTTATGTTTTGGGATAATAATAAGTGTGATTTTATTGATTCAGGCTTTCTTTTAAAATAATTTTAGACTGATAACGATTCTATTTGAGATGAGGTGCAAGGATGCTGGTGATCTATCGAATTGTATTGCCTATATTATTGATTGTTTTTGTATTAATGGGTTTGTGGGTAAGTTTCTTAGATTTTTCATCAGACTGGGTGATGTATATCGTCATGGGGTTGGAGGTGCTTGCGGCGACTATGGTTTTGGCCATGGAGTATCAAGCCCAAAGTGTTGGTGGTGCAAGTGGCTGGAGTATTTTTGGTTTTTTTTGTTTAAGTGTGAATTTAGCTTTTATATTGGGTATTGCTCGTGTGTTGATGTGGACTTACCAAAAAATTTGGATATAGAGATTCAAAAAGTTCTGATTGTTTGGTAAAATGCTATCACTTCATTGGGGAGTAGCCGCTCTTTACGCAAAGTAAAGGGGTGATGATCAACATAATTGTTCAACAGAACATGGTCATCATAGCAAAGAACCAAAAACGACTTTTCAGTTGTGCTTTTGTTGGCAAGACCTTTGATTTACCACTCTGCATCAATCTATTTGATTTTGGCTAGCAGGAGGGGTAGGTCATCGGTATATTTTGCTAGCCAGAGCATTCAACTATGTATGAATTCCTCATCTCCACTTCAATTGTTGCCCTTGCTGAAATGGGTGATAAGACCCAATTGCTTGCGCTTTTACTTGCAGCGCGTTTCCGTAAACCCATCCCGATCTTAATTGCAATTTTACTTGCGACAACGATCAATCATGGTATCTCTGCGGTGTTGGGCCAATGGATTACGACAGTACTCAGCCCCGAAATTCTATTGTGGATACTTGCACTTGGCTTTATTGGGATGGCGATCTGGATGTTGATCCCCGATGAATTAGGGGACGAAACTGAAAGCATTAATAAATGGCAAAAGTTTGGGGTATTTGGCGCAACCTTTATCTTATTTTTCTTAGCGGAAATTGGCGATAAGACTCAAATTGCGACAGTAGCTTTGGCTGCACGTTTTGACAGTATTTTTTGGGTCATGTTGGGTACGACTTTCGGTATGATGTTGGCCAATGCACCCGCTGTGTTTATTGGCGATAAATTGGCAGATAAATTACCGATTTCGTTGATTCATAAAATTGGTGCAGCGATTTTTTTAGTTGTGGGTATTTCTACACTAGTACAGCATTATTTCTTCTAATTCACTATAAAAATCACCAATCCCGACTTAAAAAATCGGGATTTTTTATTGTTAAACCATCCTCAATTTATTGATATATCAAATGATATTGGTCGCAAATGCATTGTAAGTTTGTGTAAATCCATATATGTTGTAGGCATTAAAAAGTCGTTTAAGAAAAACAGTATTTTGAGGGGATTGGTATGGCATTTGACCGTACAACGTCACAGGTTTTATATGATGATGGCACACATAAATGTATTAGCTTTACCAGCTTGGTCAAAGGTGAAGGCGTTCAGGCGAACCAGTTTTTAATTATTGACCATGAACGTGCTGCAGTGTTAGATCCGGGTGGGGATTTAACCTATGTACCACTCACGATGGAGTTGAATAAATATACTCGTTTGACCAATCTTGATTATGTCATGGCTTCACATCAAGATCCGGACATTATCACCTCAATGCCACGTTGGTTAGTGTATACCGAGGCAAAAGTTGTGGCTTCTAAACTGTGGGCACGTTTTTTACCGCATTTGAACTCTGCATTTATGAGTGAGCGGATGAAAGGCAACTGGTTAGACCGGTTGGTGGAATTGCCTGATCATGGTCAAGTCATCACTTTAGGTCAATCTTCCATTATTGCTGTACCTGCCCATTTTCTACATTCGGTAGGCAATTTTCAGTTTTATGACCCGATTGCCAAGATTTTATTTTCAGGTGATATGGGGGCATCAATGGTGGATGATGCATCTAAACCTTTGGAAAATTTTGCTGCACATATTCCTAAAATGAAAGGCTTCCATCAGCGTTATATGTGTAATAACAAAGTGATCCGTTTATGGGTCAACATGGTCCGCACGATGGATATCGAAATGATCGTACCACAACATGGGACTCCTTTTATTGGTCAAGAGCAGATCCATCAGTTCTTAGACTGGATTGAAGGTTTGGAATGTGGCACAGATTTGATGGACGAGAGTGTATTTACCTGTCCCACTTAAGTGACAAAATAGTCGTAAATTTTGCTTGTTTGGCGACCACAATTTTTTTAATATTTTCTTCCAAAAAAGTTTTTTGAAAACGAGAATATAAAGGATGTTGTCTCAAGTTCCGACGGAAGATGCCTGTTTAAGCTGTGGGGCATGTTGTGCCTTTTTTAGAGTCTCATTTTATTGGGCCGAAGGTATTCCCATGCCTGAGCACTATGTCGAGCCTGTGACGGCTGTGTACTCATGTATGGTGGGAACGAATCAAGCAAACCCGCGTTGTATTGCACTAGATGGAACCATTGGTGAGCAGGTGAGTTGTGGTATGTATGAACAACGGAGTTCATCATGTAAAGAAGTTCAGATTGCTGACGATCAATGCAACAAAGCACGACGTGCACACAATATGATTCCTTTTGTGCAACTAGACGCAGGCTTATCGGTCAATGATGAAGGGTTTAATCAGGTATGCTAATTGCAAAAAGTGGAGCTAAGGCTCTACTTTTTCATTTTTAAATATGACCTAAATCCTTTGCAAAAGAAGAAATAAAAAAATAAGCGTGAAAATGATAGCTCAAAAATAAAATACGTGTTTTATCATATTCTTTTCTAAGACAAAAAAATAATTTTTGTAATTGCAATGAAATTTAAGGCTATTTTTGTTTATAATAGCGCACGGAAATTACCAGTGAGACTGTTATGTTGACCATCGTTCAAGACGCGTTAACTTTTGATGATGTCCTATTACTCCCTGCCTACTCTACTGTTCTCCCAAAAGATGTCTCTTTAAAGACACGATTCACGCGCGGCATTAATTTAAATATCCCACTTGTGTCAGCAGCAATGGATACGGTGACTGAATCGCGTATGGCGATTGCGATGGCGCAAAATGGTGGTATTGGTATTTTACACAAGAACATGGATATTGCTGCACAAGCTGCAGAAGTCCGTCGTGTGAAAAAATTTGAAGCAGGAATGGTGAAAGATCCAATCACTGTAACACCTGAAACCACAGTGCGTGAATTGATCTCGATTACTCAAGCCAACAATATCAGCGGTGTACCTGTTGTGAAGGATTGCAAAGTAGTTGGTATCGTGACTGGTCGTGATACACGCTTTGAAACGAACCTTGAGCAACCTGTAAGCAATATCATGACGGGCCAAGATCGTTTGGTGACAGTGCGTGAAGGTGAATCGAAAGAAAATATTCAAGCATTATTGCAAAAGCATCGTATTGAAAAAGTTTTGGTTGTGGGTGAACACAACGAACTTAAAGGCTTAATTACGGTCACTGATTTCCGTAAAGCGGAAAGCTATCCAAACAGCTGTAAAGATGACCTCGGCCGTTTACGTGTGGGTGCTGCAGTTGGTACAGGTGCAGAAACACCAAGCCGTGTTGAAGCACTGGTTGAGGCGGGTGTGGATGCGATTGTCGTGGATACTGCACATGGTCATTCTGCGGGTGTAATCGAGCGTGTACGTTGGGTAAAAGCGAATTACCCGCAAGTCCAAGTGATTGGCGGTAACATTGCCACTGGCGATGCCGCTTTGGCTTTATTGGATGCAGGTGCTGACGCAGTTAAAGTCGGTATTGGCCCAGGTTCAATCTGTACCACTCGTATTGTGGCTGGTATTGGTATGCCGCAGATTTCTGCGATTGATAGCGTTGCCAATGCATTGAAAGACCAAATTCCATTAATTGCAGATGGTGGTATCCGCTTCTCTGGTGATATGGCAAAAGCGATTGGCGCTGGTGCGAGCACGATTATGGTCGGCTCACTCCTTGCAGGAACTGAAGAAGCGCCAGGTGAAGTTGAATTCTTCCAAGGTCGTTACTATAAAGCCTATCGTGGTATGGGTTCATTGGGCGCGATGGCAGGGGCAACAGGTTCTGCGGATCGCTATTTCCAAGACTCTAAAGCAGGTGCCGAAAAGTTAGTTCCAGAAGGGATCGAAGGTCGTGTGCCATACAAAGGCCCGATGGGTAACATCGTACACCAAATGATGGGCGGTTTACGTTCTTCTATGGGCTATACGGGTTCATCTGTGATTGAAGATCTTCGTCAAAATGCGAAGTTTGTGAAAATTACATCTGCGGGCATGTCTGAGTCACATGTCCATGATGTGACAATTACCAAAGAAGCACCGAACTACCGCGTTGGCTAATTCAGCTATACCAATTGTTTAATGTAAAAGCCGTCATAAAAATGACGGCTTTTTCGTTTTGGTGTAAAGTATTTCACAATGAAAAAGGATGATGCAAATCACCCATTAAGAAGTGAGACATACATGAGTTATTTTGGTACCGACGGTATTCGTGGAAAATTTGGCGTTCTCCCTATTACTCCTGAATTTGCGCTGAAGTTAGGATTTGCCGCAGGTAAAGTGATTAAGCGTCATAGTAAAAAAGCTAAACCGGTGGTGGTCATGGGAAAAGACCCGCGTTTATCTGGGTATATTTTGGAATCTGCACTTCAATCGGGTCTTAATGCTGCGGGTGTGTATGTACATTTATTGGGGCCTCTACCAACCCCTGCTATTGCTCATTTGACTCGTGCTCTACATGCAAATTTAGGGATTGTCATTTCTGCTTCGCATAACCCATATTTTGATAATGGGATTAAGTTCTTTTCCAGTGACGGGAAGAAACTCCCAGATACGCTACAAGAAGAAATCAACCTTGAATTAGAAAATGATATTTTCATTGAAGATACTGAAAACCTAGGTAAAAGTGTTCGCGTTGATGATGCACAAGGTCGTTATATTGAATTTTGTAAATCGTCCTTTCCATACCACTACGATTTAAATGACTTAACGATTGTGGTGGATTGTGCCAATGGGGCTGCTTATCATGTAGGACCAGCAGTTTTTCGTGAATTGGGTGCGAAAGTCATTGCTATTCACAATGAACCAAATGGTTTAAATATCAATAAGGGTTGTGGTTCGACCCATCCAGAAAGCTTACAAAAAGCTGTCGTTGAGCATAAAGCTGATTTGGGTATTGCATTTGATGGTGATGCAGATCGGGTTATTTTGGTGGATAAAACAGGCAAGTTGATTGATGGAGATCATGTCCTCTATATCCTCGCAACGCAAACGCAGAAAAAGCCAGCAGGAATTGTGGGTACTCTGATGTCGAATATGGCCTTAGAGCTTGCCTTAGAAAAAGCAGGTGTTGAATTATTACGTGCCAAAGTGGGAGATCGTTATGTCTTACAAGGTCTAGAGGAAAAAGGTTGGGTTATTGGCGGTGAGCCATCTGGACATATTTTAACACTAGATAAAAGTACGACAGGCGATGCCATCATTGCCGCGTTGCAAGTGTTGACGGTGATGGTTGAGCAGAAGAAAGCCCTGCATGAACTGGTTGCTGAATTTAAACTTCTACCGAACGTGTTGGTGAATGTCCGTTTAGAGGCGATGTTTGATCCTTATGCAGTGCCTGCTTTGGTGGCTGAATTTGATAAAGCAGAGCAACAACTCAAAGGTCGTGGTCGTTTGTTGATCCGCAAGTCAGGGACTGAACCTGTGATTCGTGTCATGGT
This sequence comes from Acinetobacter halobius, assembly GCF_044130335.1. NCBI lineage: Bacteria > Pseudomonadati > Pseudomonadota > Gammaproteobacteria > Moraxellales > Moraxellaceae > Acinetobacter > Acinetobacter halobius. The sequence goes on along the minus strand of NZ_JBIQOD010000002.1, from coordinate 287,756 downwards.
GGAAGGGGATGATTTGGATGAAGTTAGTACTTTAGCTCATACATTGGCTGATGCCGTACGTGCGAATGCAGCTTAGTAAGGAGTTGAAAAATGACTGATTTAATTAAAGATCTCAGCGAACTTCGTTTAAGTTACCAAAAAGGTGAGTTGTACGAAGCACGAGTAGAAACCCATCCACATGCCCAGTTTTTACTTTGGTTCAACCATGCACTAGAAGCACAATTGCATGAGCCTTATGCGATGTCGCTGGCAACAGCGAGTGGGCAGGGTCGTCCACATGTGCGGACTGTTCTCTTACGAGGTGCAACCGAAGCTGGATATGATTTTTATACCAATTATGATAGCCAAAAAGGCAATGATTTGGCTGAAAATCCGTATGCAGAGTTACTGTTCTATTGGCAGGAGCAGGAGCGTCAAATTCGCATTGGGGGTAAAGTGGTCAAAATTTCTGAAGCGGAATCGACAGACTACTATCATAAGCGTCCACGAGATAGCCAAATTGCGGCACATATCAGTACACCCCAAAGTGGTGTAATTGAAAGTCGTGAGGTATTGCAACAACGTTTTGAGCAATTGCAAAGTCAAGTTGAAGGTAAATCGGAACTGAATAAACCACTATTTTGGGGTGGCTACCGTCTTGAGCCAGACTACTATGAGTTTTGGCAGGGGCGCCCGAACCGTTTGCATGACCGCTTAAGTTATGAAAAACAGCACGATGTTTGGGTGTTGAAGCGTTTGATGCCATAAATGTCATCCATTCAAATTAAGCAAAGACCCTTCATTAGCCGTCCTGAATTATTTCAGGATGTTCCTGCGTTTATTGCAGAAATTTTAGCTCGTCGTGGTGTAGCGTCAGCACAAGAACTGGAATTAAAGCTTAAGCATCTACTAGCACCTAATATGAAAGGCTTAAACGAAGCTATTCAGTTGATAGATGCTGCAATGGATCAGCATCATAAAATCGTCATTGTCGGCGATTATGATGCAGATGGTGCAACCAGTACGGCTTTGATGGTCTTGGCTTTGCGTGAGATGGGGGCACAGGTAGAGTATCTGGTTCCAGACCGCTTTAAATATGGTTATGGCTTAACCCCAGCGATTGCAGATTTGGCATTTACCACCTTTACACCTGATTTATTGATTACGGTTGATAATGGTATTTCCAGCCATGACGGTGTGAAACAAGCGCAAGATCATGGTATGCAAGTGATTATTACCGATCATCACTTGACCACTAAACCCACACCGAATGCTGAAGCGGTAGTCAATCCAAACCAGTTGGGCTGTGATTTTCCAAGTAAAGCTTTGGCTGGTGTGGGGGTTGCCTTTTATGTTTTAGCCAACTTATCGAGCTATCGTAAAAAACTCAATAAGTCTTCGGCCGTCATGAGTCAGTATCTGGATTTGGTGGCCTTGGGAACTTATGCCGATGTTGCCAGTCTTGATTACAATAATCGTATTTTGGTCGATGTCGGGCTGAAGAGAATTCAGCAGCATTTATGTCGTCCCGGCATCAGTGCATTACTCGAGATTGCAGGGCGAGAGGCTACAACTTTAAAAGCGCAAGATTTGGGATTTGTACTGGGACCACGTATTAATGCGGCAGGTCGTATGGAAACCATGGATATCGGGATTGAATGTCTATTGGCACAGGACTTTGCTACAGCTTATCCATTGGCGGAGCAACTGAATCAGTTGAATGTGGAGCGTCGTCAGGTTGAAGCGACGATGAAGCAGGAGGCTTTAACAGCCTTAGATCAGATTCAACTGGATGATACGGCTTTACCTGCGGCCTTACTGATGTTCGAGCCACATTGGCATCAGGGGGTGATAGGCATTGTTGCGGGGCGCTTAAAAGAACAGTTTCATCGTCCAAGTATTGTGTTTGCAGCAGATGAAGACGGGATACATATCAAAGGTTCAGCGCGCTCGATAGAAGGGATTCATATTCGAGATGCCATTGAGTGTGTTGCTGAGCAATATCCATATTTGGTCAGCCACTTTGGTGGTCATGCAGCAGCAGCAGGATTAACCATTCAAAAAAGCCATTTTGAAGAGTTTAAACAGGCTTTTGAAGCACTGATGGCAGCTCAGGATGAACGTTTATTTACAGCCACTTTATGGACTGATGGTGAGCTCCCTGCGCAAAATATTCAGGTTGAGACGGTCAATATTTTGCAACAACTCAGCCCATGGGGGCAAAAGTTTCCAGCCCCGATTTTTGAAGGAAATTTTCAGATTTTAGATTTCCGTTGGTTGAAAGAAGTGCATTTAAAATTACGCCTTGCTTTAGATAATGGTCAGGTGGTTGATGCTATTGCTTTTAATGCAGCGGACAAATACCAGTTTAATGAGATGAATCATCAAGTTCGTTTGGTCTATGAGTTGGATAAAAATGAATTTCGTGGCAATGTCAGTGTACAACTTCGCATTTTGTATTTAGAACAACATTAAAAAACCGCTCTATAGAGCGGTTTTTTTAAATACATTTTTGTTTCAATTAGAAGCGGTAAGCACCACGTAAACCGAATATATTGCCTTCATCAGCAAAGTCAACTGAACCTTCTAGGCTAACCTGTTGTGTGAAGAATTTTTTCGCACGAATGGTAAATACGTCAGCATCTTCTTCGTCTGTATCAGAAAAACCGAGACCAACGCTCAAGGTTTTATCTAAATATAAGTCAGCAGCTAAGTTATAAGCATCAATATCGCCAAAAGATGCACCACCTTCAAAATTCATGTCGTAGGTGCCGACTTGGGTGACATATTTTGCACGTAAGGTTGGGTCTACATCGTCGCCATAATCATTATCATATCCGAATAAACCGACTGCAACCAATAGGCCTGGAACGGGAAGGTAGCCAAGCTCAGCAGAATAAATTGTTGTATCTAGATCTTCAACATCATCCATTTCATGTTTGGTTTGTCCAATATTCCCGTTGATATAAAAATCTGAGTTTGGCACAAAATATTCGAGTCCAACATTAAAAGCAGTGACTTCATAGATATCATAGTCAATATAAGAAACTGCGCCATTGAGATTACTGGAGCGGTTTAAAAAAGCAGCTTCATTCAGCGGATTGTTTTTGACTTGAACTGGGTTGAAGTAGTATATGCCATCTACACCAAAACCTGTTGCAGTATCCCCATGATCAGGATCAACGACAGCAATGGTGCCACCAATTTCACCTTGGTAAGCATGTGCAGTCCCGAAGCTCGCAATCAGTGCTGTAGTAAGCGCAAGTTTTTTAAGCATTTTAGAGATTCTCTCTTTGTTATAAGAATAATGACTGTTCTATGACAGTTGTAACGCAGTGTACAAAAAAGTAGCAGAGAGTCAATCTTTATTTATAACAATGCTTTATAGAAATGAAAAAAGCCCATTCGAGAATGGGCTTTTGTTTTCAAACTTTGATTGAATGGTTTTAGAAGCGGTATTTCGCAGCTACACCGAATTTGTTGTAGTCGTTGTTGCCGACTTCACCAAAACCAACACGGCCTTCAAGGCTGACTTGTGGAGTGAAGAATTTACGAGCATTGATACCGAATTCATTGGTATCAGTGAGATCATTGCTGTAATAGTCAGCCCCTAAGCTTAAAGTTTTGTCGATGAAATAATCGCCTTTAAGGTTATATTCATCAAGGTCTCCGAAAGCGGCACCTGCTTCTAAGTTTATGTCTTTACCATTACTGAGTGTTGTGACATATTTGGCACGTAAAGTTGGGTCTACGCCATCGTCATAATCGTTATCATAACCCTTTAGACCCGCAGCGATTAATAAACCTGGAGCAGGTAAATAACCGACTTCAGCACTATAAACTGTAGTATCAAAGTCACCGCCATTATCAAAAGAATAATCATCACGTCCAACTTTACCACCGAGGTAGAAGTCTGAGTTCGGGATGAAGAATTCTGCACCAATGCCATATTGCTGACGTTCATCATCACCAACTTCATCGTATTGGTATTTGGCATTTACATTACTGGCACGATCTAAGAATGCTGCTTCTGCAAGTGGCGCATTACGAGTTTGTACGGGGTTAAAGTAGTATGTACCATCCACACCAAAAGAGCCGCTTGAACTACCATTGTCTGGATCAATTAGGCCAGCAGAAGCACCGACTTCTGCTTGGTAGGCATGCGCAGTACCTGTGATTGCCAAAGCTGAAAGAAGTGCTGAAGCAATTGCTAATTTTTTCATGGAATGTACCCCTCGAAAGTGGACCGATATTTAAATTTTTTGTTACAACTTCAGTCTAGGTCAAAATAAAAAAGCGTCAACCAATGGAAAGTTAATGCTCTGTATCCATGGTTACATCATGTAATTTTTCATATTTAAATAATTGATAATAAATTATATTTTTATAATGTTTTGTTTTATTAAAATTGTGTAGATTCTGTGGATCTCATAATTTTTGTCCATATTTTATACAATTTTAGGCCAAAATGTTTAGCCCATTTGTCTGCTGAGAAATGCTCTCAGATTTGTTTTATGTGGTTGCTGAAGCATATAGAGATTTGCTTGCTCATTGAAGTAATCACTTTCTTGACTGAAGGTTAACTTTCCATCTTATGAAGAAGAGCCAGTTGTGTCGGGTTTGAGATGAATAATCACAGCCACTGAGTGTGCTATAATCAGCGACTATTTTTTCGCTTTATATTGATTGAGAGTAATTCACGTGGAAATTAATCCGTATCTAAACCAATTAAAAGACTTAAACGACCGTGGTCTGACATTACGGGGGTATCTTTGACTACGATCTGAAAAAAGAGCGTTTAGAAGAGGTTCTCCGTGAATTAGAAGATCCAGCGATTTGGAATGATCAAAGCCGTGCGCAAGCGATGGCCAAAGAAAAAGGCGAACTTGAAAACGTCTTAAACGTGTTAGATGGTTTGGCAACACAGCTTGAAGACGCAGAAGCGATGCTCGATTTGGCAGTCGAGGCCGATGATGAGAGTCTGCTGACTGATGTTCAGGCTGAATTGAATTCTGCAGAAGAAGAATTAGCGAAGCTTGAATTCCGCCGTATGTTCAGCAACCCAATGGACCCGAACCCATGTTATGTGGAAATTCAAGCAGGTTCAGGGGGTACAGAAGCGCAAGACTGGGCTTCAATGTTACTGCGTATGTACATGCGCTGGATTGAACGTCATGGTTTTAAAGCTGAATTGATGGAAGAGTCAGACGGTGATGTCGCCGGGATTAAGTCAGCAACGATTCGTGTGGAAGGTGAATATGCTTATGGTTGGTTGCGTACTGAATCGGGCGTGCATCGTTTAGTTCGAAAATCGCCATTTGACTCAGGTAACCGCCGTCATACCTCGTTCTCTGCTGTGTTTGTGTCGCCAGAAGTTGATGACAATATTGAAATTGATATCAACCCATCTGACGTGCGTACAGATACTTACCGCGCTTCAGGTGCTGGTGGTCAGCACATTAACAAAACAGACTCTGCGGTACGTTTAACCCACGCACCGACAGGGATTGTGGTGGCATGTCAGAACCAACGTTCACAACATGCCAACCGTGATCATGCATGGAAACAGTTACGTGCGAAGTTGTATGAGTTGGAAATGAGCAAACGTAACGAAGCGGCTCAAGCACTTGAAGACTCGAAGTCAGATATCGGTTGGGGCAGTCAGATTCGTTCTTATGTTTTGGATGACTCACGTATTAAAGACTTACGTACTGGTGTTGAAAATTCCAATACAGGTGCAGTACTAGATGGTGACCTTGATAAGTTTATTGAAGCCAGCTTAAAACAAGGTTTGTAATTTAAATAATGAATGAAAGCAAAGCGTTAAAATTTATTTTACAATATATCTAAAAAATTCGATATTAAAATCGAAAAAATACGATATATTAGATAAAAGAAACTGAATCACGCTTTGCTGCCCATTAAACGTGTCTTGAGTATGGATATAGATTTAATTTTTAAAGCCTTGGCTAATCCGACGCGTCGTCAAATTTTGGAATGGTTAAAAAAGCCTGAACAATTTTTATCGAGCGACGAATGTGGTGACTTTAAACGGGGCGTATGTGCAGGTCATATCGAGCGGTTGGGCAATGTGTCGCAATCGACGATGTCGAACCATTTATCTGTGTTACAGCAGGCCGGTTTAATTCAAGTCGAGAAAAATGGACAGTGGTCATATTTTTCGCGCAATGAAGCGTTGATTCAGCAATATATCGAACATTTGCAACGTTCACTTTAATTGAAAAAAGTGGCGATCGAGGCGACTATGGCTGAACTGAATACTCCTTTAACTTTGGGTGATTTACACTTAAAAAACCGCGTCATTATGGCTCCATTAACGCGTAGTCGTGCAACAGCAGACCGTGTGCCAACAGCCATGATGGCAGAGTATTATGCACAGCGTGCAAGTGCAGGTTTGATTATTTCTGAAGCGACCGTGATTTCGGAAGAAGCCAATGGCTATTTGAATACACCGGGGCTATTTAATGAAGCGCAAGTTGAAGGCTGGAAACAGGTGACTCAAGCGGTACATGACAAAGCGGGCTTAATTGTTGCGCAGTTGTGGCATGTCGGTCGTGTATCGCACCCTGATTTATTGGATGGCGAAACCCCAGTTTCTGCAAGTAGCGTACAACAAAAGGGCTATGTCAGTTTATTACGTCCAAAACGTGAATATGTGGTTCCTCGTGCATTAGAGATTGCTGAAATTCAAAGCATTGTTGAGCAGTACAAGCAAGCAGCGGTTTATGCTAAAGCGGCGGGCTTTGATGGTGTGGAACTGCATGCGGCCAATGGTTATTTGATTGATCAGTTTTTACAAAGCTCAACCAATCTACGTAAAGATCAATATGGTGGCAGTGTAGAAAATCGTGCGCGTTTGTTGCTTGAAGTGGTGGATGCATTGATTGAAGTCTGGGGTGCAGGTCGTGTTGGGGTGCATCTAGCCCCACGTGGTGATGAACATGACATGGGCGATGATGATCCACGTGAAACCTTTGGTTATGCACTGGAGCAACTGGGTCAACGTCAGATTGCGTTCTTCTTTACCCGTGAATATTTGGCTGATGACAGTATCAGTACGTACCTCAAACAACGTTCGGGTGGTGTACCATTGATTGCCAATATGCGTTTAAGCCGTGAAGATGCGATTGATCTGTTGGCATCGGGTCAGGCCGATGCAGTGTCTTGGGGTAAAGACTATATTGCCAATCCAGACCTGTATGAGCGTCTACTGCAAGATGCGCCACTGAATGAACTGAAACTGGAAAATATGATTGGAACTGATGTCGCGGCAGGCTATGTGGACTATCCGACTTTAGCTGAAATGGAAACTGCTGCGGTTTAAATTGCTTTTCCGTTAAATTCGCGACAAGATAACAGCGCAATTCATTTCATGGCATGAGTTGCGCTGTTTTATTTTTGCATTGATTTTTGGAGCACGTATTTGGCTACTCCTTTTTGGTATAACGCAGCACTTGCGCTGATCAAACCGCTGTATAAGTCTAAAATAAAAAAACGTGCAGAGAGTACAGAACAGTTTCAACAAGAATGTCTCGAACGTTTCGGGCCATTTCAACCCGTTAAAAATCGCCAAGCGATTTGGTTCCATGTGGTGTCGGTGGGTGAAACCAATGCAGCGCAGCCTCTCATCGAGCATTACTTAAAAGCGGGTCATCCAGTCTTGGTGACCAATACCACCAAAACGGGTCAGGCACGGGCCAAATCACTCTTTTTAAAAGCACCTTATTTAGACCTGTTCCAAGCGGTATATTTACCTGCAGATCAGAAGCCCTTAGTTCGTCAGTTCTTTGCATTGTATCAGCCTAAACTCTTGGCTTTGGTGGAGACGGAACTGTGGCCAAATTTAATTGCCCAAGCGGGGCAGAGTCAGGTGCCATGTATTTTGATGAATGCCCGTCTTTCTGAAAAATCAGCCAAAGGCTATGCCAAAGTATCTAGCCTGACGCAACCAATGTTACACGGACTAGATCAGCTCTTGGCACAAGATCGGGCAACTGCGGAGCGCTTTATCCAGCTCGGTGCAGTTCAGTCAAAGACGCAGGTGGTGGGGAGTATTAAGTTTGATATTCATGCGCCTGAATCATTTGTTAAACAGGCGGCTCAGCTCAGGCAAGAATGGTCATTGGCTGGACGTAAGATCATCACTATGGCCAGTACTCATGCACCTGAAGAACAAAAATTGTTAAGTGCGTTTAAGCCATATTTGGATGCACAGCCTGAACTGTTGTGTATTGTGGTACCGCGTCATCCAGAGCGTTTTGATGAGGTCTTTAATGTCACGCAAAGTTTAAATTTAAACACCACTCGCAGAAGTACGGGACAAAGAATAGAAGCAAAAACTCAAGTCTATTTAGCCGATTCAATGGGAGAGATGTGGTTATGGTATGCCTTATCGAATACCTGTTTTGTCGGTGGCTCGCTGAATGAACCCGGGGGTGGGCATAATATTTTAGAGCCGATTGCGTTAAATGTGCCAACAGTTTTGGGCAAAAACTATTTTAATTTCCAAAGTATTGTTGATGAGTTTGTACAAGCCGATGCAGTGAAAGTTGTTGATGATGCTGAACAGGCTGCCGCAGTGTTGATGACACTGTTAGAGGATATTGAGCAAGCGAATACACTGAATCAAGCGGCACAGCAAATTATGCAGTTAAATACGGGTTCTTTGAAAAAGCATATTCAAGTGATTGATGCTTATTTATAAAATTTGAGTGAGTTTGTCATTACTACAAATACTGTAACTTTTATGTATGGTTTTGCGTAGGCAGTTCTTACTTTTCAAAGATGAAAAGTAACAAAAATCTTTTGCTGCGCTGAAGGTACATCCTGTACCTCAGCCCAGCGGGCGACATCCTTGTCGCCTTTCACGATGGCATGTGCTGATTAGGCCTCCACTGTTTGGATTTTTTCTATTTATTATGAATATCGTTCTCTTAGATCCGCGCCAAACTGAATCTGAACTCTGGTCCATTCGTGCCAAGCGTCAGCTTGAACATTTACATCAGCATTTAGAGCTTAAAGTCGGTGATACTTTAAAAGTCGGGATACAAAATGGAAAGCGTTATCTTACAGAAGTGATGGACGTCTCTGAAACAGCTATACGCTTAAAACCCTTACATGAAGAACCTGTACCCGCCAAACTGCCGGTGACGTTAATTGTGGCGATGCCACGCCCTAAAGTTCTACGTCGTTTGATTATGGATGCGGTGACTTTAGGGATTGAGAAAATCATTTTGCTGCACAGCTATCGGGTCGATAAAAGTTATTGGCAAACCCCATTTTTACAACAGTTGGATCACTATGTGACTTTGGGGCTAGAGCAGGCAGGCGATACGGTTGCGCCAAAAATTGAAATTTATAAACGCTTTAAGCCTTTTGTTGAAGATCAATTGCCAAGCCTGATTTCAGCCGATAGGCCTGCCTATGTGGCACATCCCTATAGCGATGCCAACATGCCTTTTGCGATTCAACATCCCTGTACGATTGTGATCGGGCCAGAAGGTGGATTTATTCCTTATGAAGTTGAACTCCTTGTAAAAAACGGCTGCCAAGCGATGAGCTTAGGCAACCGTATTATTCGGACTGAAACTGTGATCCCTTATGTTTTAGGACGCTTATTTGGCGGTTGAAGCATCCATTGGGTAGCTGTCATTCTTCGCTACGCGAACTTCTTGAACAGGGTATGGGATAGAAATATCATGTTCAGCAAAAGCTTCCACCACATATTCTTGTACAGCACTGATTGAGCCAGATACCGTGGTTTCTGTGGTGTTAACCCACCATTGAACTTTAAGATTCACCGAAAAATCTGCAAGTGCAGCGACGTTCACACTAAAACCCGGCTGACTTAAAATAGTCGTATCTCGGTCTAAAATGCCTAAAATAATATCTTTGGCTTTTTTGATATCATCTTCATAACCAATACCGACCAAGAACTCACAGCGACGACGTGGATAGGCAGTGTTGACCGTAACAGCGCTGGTATACACAGTTGCATTTGGGATCACAATACGACGACCATCTGGGGCGCGTAAGTAAGTGGCACGAATTTGAATATCCTCAACATTGCCTTCCATACCCGAGACGATGATGTCATCACCTATTTTAAAGGGTTCACTCAATAAAATGAGAATTCCCGAAAGCAAATTTTGGAAGATATCTTTAAAGGCAAAACCAATGGCAACTGAGCCAATCCCCAAAGCGCTCATCAACTGACCGGGTGTGAAACCAGGAATTGCAATCACCATGGCAATCAGAAAACCAATAAAGATGATGGCTGAACTGCCGACACGGTTTAGGACAAGGACAAGATTCTGCTTGGTATAGGAGCGATCAGACAGTGCTTTACGAACAAACAGTTTGAACAGCTTAGAGAGTAGATAAAAAATGATAAACGTAATCAGCGCAATACAAAAATAAGGCATACGCTCCCAAAAACCATCGACAAATTTGTCGATGGTGGAATAGGCGTCATTATATTTTGCCGTATGTGCGATTACACTTTGCGTGGTCTTTGCAGTCGCGTCATGTAGCATCTCTGACGTACCTTGCGCAACTTCACTCAAGGTAGGGGTTTGTTCTGACACTGGTCTTCCAATCACTGAAAATTTGGCATATTTTGCCTGAAAATTGTGTGTATTTAATAGAGAAAAACGTATGAGATTGGCGCATTGGCTGATGACAATGCTAAATCAACCATTCTCTTCATTTTTAACTCGGTTAAATTTTGGATTAAGGTGTGCTTAGTGCTGCTATATCGGCCATAGAACGATTAAATGTAACAATATACTTAAAAAAGATCAGATCGCACCTATTTACAGCCTCTTGGGCTGTTCATGTTACGGATTTGACACAGGAACTCATTGAAAGATCACTATAAAATGTGTTTTAAATTGTAGAAATAATATACGACCAAAGCCGTGTTGATCTGTTTAAAAAACAATCGTCATACTGTGGTTATGCAGTCCAATAAAAAACCAATAACTGTGGCATAAGCTCTCGCGATGAGAGCCAGAATATAAGGAAGTATGATATGAAAGAAGTCTATCCTGTACCTGCTGAATTTGAAAAAACTGCACGCACCAATGAGCAAGAATATTTTGAGCGTTATCAAAAATCACTAGAACAACCTGATGAATATTGGGCTGAACAAGCTTTGAAGCTGGATTGGATCAAGCCGTTTAGTCAAGTTAAAAACACCAGTTATGATAAAGATAATTTTAAAATTGAATGGTTTGCAGATGGTCAACTGAACTTAAGCGCCAACTGTCTTGATCGACATTTAAAAGAGCATCCGTATAAACCTGCGATTATTTGGGAAGGTGACCATCCTTCACGCCATAAGATTATTTCCTATACTGAACTGTATGATGAAGTATGTCGTTTTGCCAATGTCCTGAAAAAGCATGGTGTGGTAAAAGGCGATCGTGTGGTGCTGTATATGCCGATGATTTCAGAAGCAGCCATTTCGATGTTGGCCTGTGCCCGAATCGGTGCCGTGCATTGTGTGGTGTTTGGTGGCTTTTCGCCTGACTCATTGGCGAGCCGAATTGATGACAGCCAAGCTAAAATTGTGATTACCGCAGACTCTGGAATGCGCGGGGGTAAACCGATTCCGCTGAAAGAAAATGTAGATGCGGCATTGAATCTACCCGGTACAGACTCGGTACAAAACGTGATTGTGGTACATCGGACAGGTAATCCGATCACGCTGAAAGAAGGACGTGATTTGTGGTATCACATGGAAATCATGACTGTCAACGAGATCTGTCCACCTGAACCGATGAATGCAGAAGATCCACTGTTTATTTTATATACATCAGGTTCAACGGGTAAACCGAAAGGCGTACTGCATACCACAGGGGGTTATTTAACCTATGTGAATAGCACCTTCCGTGAAGTATTCGACTTAAAACAAGATGATGTGTTTTGGTGTACCGCCGATGTGGGCTGGATTACGGGGCACTCTTATGTGCTGTATGGACCCTTGTCGAATGGAACGACAACGGTGATGTTTGAAGGAATTCCACAATACCCAACGTGGGCACGTACAGGGCATATTGTGGATAAGCACAATGTGACAATTTTATACACGGCACCGACAGCGATCCGTGCCATGATGCGTGAAGGGGATGCCTTTGTCCGTGAGAGTGATCGTAGCAGTTTACGTTTAATTGGTTCTGTTGGAGAGCCGATCAACCCAGAAGCATGGAATTGGTATTACACCGTGGTAGGGGAAAGTCGTTGCCCCGTGGTGGATACTTGGTGGCAAACCGAAACAGGCGGGATTTTGATTTCTCCACTTCCGGGTGCGACACCACTTAAACCCGGGTCTGCAACGCGTCCTTTGTTTGGGATTCAACCTGCTTTGGTCGATGCTGAAGGTAACGAGTTAGAAGGAGAGGCTGAAGGCAATCTGGTGATTAAGGATTCATGGCCGGGACAAATGCGAACCATTTGGGGGGACCCTGAGCGGTTTATCGAAGCGTATTTTGCAACCTATCCAGGTACATATTTCACGGGTGATGGCGCACGCCGTGATAAAGATGGTTACTACTGGATCACAGGACGGGTGGATGATGTGCTGAATGTGTCAGGGCATCGCTTGGGTACGGCTGAAGTGGAAAGTGCTTTGGTGGCACATGAGGCAGTGGCTGAGGCTGCGGTGGTGGGGATGCCGCATGACATCAAAGGGCAGGGAATTTGTTCCTTTGTCACTTTACAAGCGGGCACAGCGCAAACGGAAGAACTCCGTGCAGAGCTGATTCAATGGGTGAGAAAGGTACTCGGTCCTGTGGCGACCCCAGATGCCTTACATTGGGCGCCGTCTTTACCAAAAACACGTTCAGGCAAAATTATGCGACGTATTTTAAGAAAAATTGCGGCGAACGAGTTAGATAGTTTGGGCGATACATCGACGCTGGCTGAACCACAAGTGGTCGAGGTGTTGATTAAAGAAGTATATCCAAACGGCTAAAATCGGCCTAAAAATACCGTCTTAAGCAGACGGTATTTTTATTTAAGCATAAGCAACAACAGGTTTGGATTGCGCTATAAACATGTATATAGGATGCAGTCGAATGAGATAGAAGAGCGATCTTAACGCTGATGGATATTCTCTAAAGTATCGACCATCGTCCGTGTCATTTGATCAATTTCATAATTGACCGCATCCCCCACTTTTACCGATGCCCACGTGGTTAAACGTAAGGTTTCAGGAATCAAATCAACTGAAATTTCATGGCTGTTACGATCAACACGGTTGATGGTGAGGCTACAACCATTCAGACCAATAAAGCCTTTTAAGAAAAAGTATTTGATATTGCCCTCTGGAATGTGGAGATCCACATGTAAGGTCTCGCCGTGACGGCTCAGCTGCTTGACCGTGGCTGTTCCTTCGATATGTCCATACAAGTTGTGCCCCCCATTTTCCATTCCGACTTTGGCTGAACGTTCGATATTCACCTCATCACCTGCTTGTAAAGTCCCTAAAGTAGTCAGGCGTCGAGTCAAATCTGAGACATCAAAATGGACTTGATTGGCGGTAAGATCAATATGCGTCGCGGTTAAGCAGGTGCCGTTAATGGCTACACTTGCACCGATGAAGACATCGTGAAAAAAGTTGTGGGTATTTGAAACCACAAAGGTGCTAAAGCCATCACCATGACGGACATCTAAGATTTTCTCTAAGCCTTGTACGATACCTGTGTACATCAGAAGTCTTCCTAATTCGGGGTTTATGTTTAATGTAAATGATCTATCACTTGATGTGGCATTATTTTGAGTGGAGGTGCGCTAGAGCTGTATCTTTGATGGGATTCCGACGCCAATAATAGGGTCGTAAAAATCGGAGCAACAGACGTAATGGCGTCATCCATACGATGCGACTATGGCGACGCTTATTCTCTAAAATGCGTTGAGCCAAATAGCGACAGACCACTTCAGGTGGATCAATAATAAAAAAGAATAGCCTTTTCATTTTGTTCCAGTGCTGCACATTGCCATTTTGCCATGAGGACACCAGTAGGTCGGTTGCTACCATTCCGGGACTGAGCGTTCCGACTTGAATATGGGTCTGTTTGGTTTCTTTAAACAGGGCTTGACTAAAGTAACCTACGGCACGTTTGGTGGTGGCATAGATCGTCATGCCTGCACTCCATTCGCCGCGAGTACCCCAACCTTCCATATTGAAAATTTGACCATAGCCTTGTGCCAGCATGCCGTTTAAGGCCACTTGTGAGCCGAACATACTGCCGAGAATATTGGTTTGAACCACTGTCTGTATGTCTGCTGCTGTGAGATCTTTAAAGTCCAGAGTCGCCGTACAACTGCCTGCATTATTAATCCAAATCTGAACAGCGCCAAATTGTTGAACAGCTTCATCCCAAAGCGTTTGTACTTCATGGATCTGCGTGACATCACACGTGACGGCATGAATCTGCGCAGTGGGAAAGCGATATCGCAACTGTTGCAAGACGCTGTGCAAATCTGTGCTATTTCGACTAGATATTACCACGGCTTGTTGTTGTTCTAAGAAGGCTTGAGCTAAACCCAAGCCGATACCTTTAGATCTGCCTGTAATGACGATGCAACCTGATTTTGAAGTCATATTGATCCTTTATTTTGTGTACTAAAGGAAGCCGTTTCCTGATTGCGAAGCATACAATAACAAATGGATAGACTGATCATGGCAAGGTTCATGACCACAGGATTAAAAGCACGAACAAGACTGTCTGGTATCAGAAAAGTGACCAATGCGAATAAAAACACTAAGCTGAAGATACTGAGGTAATGCAGATATTTACTTGAATTAAATAGGAACAATAAAGCAAAAACACACTCAAGCACACCTGAGAGCTGACCTGCCAGTTGAGCCTGTGCGTAGGAAAACCCAAAAGTTTGCCAAATGGCAATTTCATCGGGATTGATAAAAAGGATTTTAGGGACTAAACCCTGATAGCCCCATAGAAAGGCCAAAGAGAGATTAATGAATTTCAAGAGTGGGTTGTTGTTCATATCAAGGGGTTATTTTTTACTTTGTACGGATTATACACCAATAAAAAAACCCTCAAGCCGAGCCTTGAGGGAAGAATAGAGTCACCTATCATTATTATTTTTTTAGTTCGTGTCTGCTGCTTACCGAGCTAAGCAGATTTGGCAGTCTCAACGGATTGCTGTTGAGCTTCCAACTCACGAACCAATGGCAACACTTTGGCACCGAAGTATTCAACCTCTTCGATAAAATGTAAAAAACCTGAAAGGATTAAATCCACCCCAACGGCTTTTAATTCCACAATACGTTCCGCAATTTGGCGTGGTGTACCAATCAAATTGGTTTTAAAGCCATCATTGTATTGAACTAAATCTTCAAAGGTCGATTTGGCCCAATTGCCTTCACCTTCAAGTGTTGCAGCACCCGCCTCACGGGTGGCATCGCCAAAGGCATGAACCGCTTGAATATTGGCTTTATCAATAATTTCTTGCAGAACACTTTTCGCTTCTTCCTCTGTATCTCGGGCAATGATAAAAGCATTCACCCCAATTTTGACCTGATGGCCATTCTGTTGGGCTTTTGCACGAATATCATCAATCTGTTTTTTAAGCTCCTCAGGGGTATTGCCATTGGTGAAATACCAGTCTGAAACCCGCGATGCCATATCCCGTGCAGCACGAGAACTGCCGCCTTGGAAAATTTCAATGTGTGGCTTCTGCACAGGTTTGGGTGACAAGGTGTAGTCTTTGAACTGGTAGTATTTTCCATTGAAACTATAGTTGTCTTGGGTCCAAACACCTTTTAATGCACGAATAAATTCTTCCGAGCGGGCATAGCGTTGGTCATGTTCAGGCCATGCTTCACCAATGGCATCAAATTCGCCGCGGAACCAACCACTGACCACATTAATCGCAATACGTCCTTGAGTTAAATGGTCGATGGTTGCAAGCTGTTTTGCGGCAAGCACGGGTTTCCACGGGCCAGGTAAAATGGCTGCAATCACTTTGAGTTTGCTGGTTTTGGCTAAAATACCGTGACTAAAACTGACCGATTCATGTTGGTTTTCTGCGTTATAACCCGCAGTAAAACGAATCTGAGTTAGAGCATAGTCAAAGCCATTCTTTTCCGCAGTCTGCGCTAAACGGACGTTATAGTCATAGCTCCAATCTGTGCGTTGCTCAATATTACTTACCACTAAGCCACCGCTGACATTGGGAACCCAATAAGCAAACGTAATATTTTTATTCTGTTGTGACATGTGAAAACCCTCTCCATGCTTTTTGCGTTAAGCGACTTGTGGTTTGGCTTTTTTCTGATGCAAGCGAGACTCAGCTGCATCTAAATTTGGGACCGCAGCTGAAGGCAGTACATCGTCTTGTTCAATTTGCGTGTTGATACCCAAGTTCTGATTGGCTAGTTGGGTCTTTTCTTTCACCACTTCTGCACGCTGACCTTTCGCAGGGGCCCACTCTAGGATGGGTAAAGCACGAGCTACCGCAAGAGTAATCCGATCTCGTAATAATTCACTTTGGATGGTATACGCTGGGGTAAAGTCTTTGTCTGTGGCATAGACGCCAATCGGTAAAGTTTGCGCTTGGAAGAAACTGAAGAGTGGACGAAGTTGGTGTTCAAGTACCAGTGCATGGCGTTCACTGCCACCCGATGCGGCAAGTAGTACTGGTACATCGACCAGTGCTGTTTGTTCAACAAAGTCGAAAAAATGTTTAAACAAGCCCGTAAAAGAGGCGCGGTAAACTGGTGTTCCAACAATCAATGCATCAGCAGCTTCGACCGCGGCTAAGTCATCTTGCACACGTTGTGGCAGTTGGTTGCGGTAAATTGCGCCACCAAGTAAATGTCCAATTTCACTAAACTTAATAAAATGTACATGGATTGGGGTTGCTTCACCTAGTTCATTTAAAATTTCTTGCACTAGCGCTTCGGTTTTAGACGGGGTATTTAAACCACCTGACACAGCGACAATATTGAGTGGTTTTTGCAGTAAAGTTGACATAAGAAAAGCCCTAAAATGTTGTATCTCGGAATGGGCTTATTTATCTAATATCTCGGCTTAGACTGTAAAATAAAGAAATAGCGTTAAGTTATCAGATTTTAAGATATATCTTTTTTGTGTTTCAAATGGACTCCAATTTTTTTTCAAACATTTGAAATCAAAATATATATTTAGTTTAAATAAGGTTTTTCATTATGAGTATAAAATTTATATCAAAATGTGATTAGTTATTTATATTGTGGGATTGAACTGAATTTGCTGCCGTTTTAGTGCATAAAGCGTGATAAAGTGAAAAAAAGTTATACTTTGCATATCCTTATCGGCACTTGTATGGTTAGAATAGTCAAGACTAGTGCACTCGAAATCTCTCGTTGCTTATGAATATATTAATCGTTGATGACCATCCGCTGTTTCGCCATGCGTTGATCCAAGCTGTTCGTTATAGCTTACCGCAAGCTCAGATTCATGAGACAGCTGCAGTAAACGAATTCTATGAACGCCTTGAAAAAGGTCCTGAACCTGACTTGGTGTTATTGGATTTAAACTTACCTGGTGCTTCAGGCTTTTCAGCATTGGTACATGTCCGTGCTCAGTATCCATCATTGCCGATTATTGTGGTTTCTGCACATGAAGAAACTTCGATTATTCAACGTTCAATTGCACATGGTGCAATGGGCTATATTCCAAAATCAGCACACCCAAGTCATATTGGCGAAGCCATTCGTGAAGTCTTAGATGGCGAAATTTGGTTACCACCAAATTTACCTGCGAACATGAACTTTGACCCACGTGCAGCGGATGAAACAGCTTTGGCTGAGCGTATTCAGTCTTTGACCCCACAGCAGTTCCGTGTATTGATGATGGTGGCAGAAGGCTTGTTGAATAAGCAAATTGCCTATGAACTTGATGTTTCAGAAGCGACAATTAAAGCACATGTGACTGCTATTTTCCGTAAGCTTGGAGTACAAAACCGAACTCAAGCTGTGCTGGCGATCAATGCTTTAAATATTGAAGAAAAGAAAATATAAAATCATTGAGATAAAAAAAGCGCTGAAACATCAGCGCTTTTTTTATGTTTTGGACTTAAGCCAAGCAATTTTGTTTACTGGTAACATCTGTACAGAACAGAGGATTTAAAGCACATTGCAGGTCATCAATTTGCTCTTCAGAGACATAGCCCAATTGTTTTAAATAGGCTGCGACACGATCATCCCTTAGACTTAAAAAGGCTGCATCATATACCCCAAGATCGACAAAAAGTGCAGCAGTTTCGAGGCTGTTGAAACGGTCTAAATAAACTTCGTTGTCATACATCAGGAAAATATGATCTTGAGTACCTTGAGCATTAATAGCTAAGCGTTCCGCTAAAACTTGTGGTGGGGTCTTGATAAAGAGTAGATCCGAAAGTTGGTCAAACTGGGTAGTGTCGAGTTCATCCTGATCGGTTTTGACTTTACCAAGCCATGCTTTAAACACCAGCACTGCACCGCCACGGAGCAACATACTCCATATCTGATGACGCACATCTTCATTTAAACCGCTACTTTCTGCCTCTAAGGCGAGCAGTAATTGCTGTTCTTGTTGTTGCAGCTTTTCAAACAGACCTAAGCCTTGTGGCTGGTAGGCTACTGGTTGGAACACATCAAAATCGAGTTGTTCAAACACTTGCAATGCGAGTGGGACAGCACTGTGATACAAGGTGTCTAAGGCTTGAACATGGGTTTCACTGAGCTTGCTTTGTTTAAACAGTTCACGCCAGTCAATTGTTGGTAAAAATGCATTGGCACTATATTGACGTAAGAATTGTTGTGACTGATCTGAACCGTGTGGCATGGCTTTAGAAATGTTCATCGTAAAACTCCAATATGAGATATGGATGATCAGTTTCTTGAGCTAAAGAAAGAAGGCACACATTTAGACAAAACTGATCTTTTCTTAGTCCTAGTTATCTGCCAATGCCTTATGGATATGAATACGACTAAAGTCGTATTTTTGATTTTTCAATATATTTAATTAATATAAAACAATGGTTTAAAAAATTGTAACTAAGTATACAAGTGTTCACTAATGTAACTGGTGTATTTTGCCATAGTAAAAGTAAATGTGTAATTTTTAGCCAGTTTAAATGGGCTCAAATATACTCAAAATGATCACTTTGGTTAGTGGGGGCGAAACTTTAGTCATTTGGCTTAAGATTTTGAGGTTCAAATTGACAAACCTCAAATAGGATCACTTGAGGTTTGTGAATACATGTAGCGAATTTATTCAGTGTTTGAAATTTTTAAACCCGAGAGCCATGCACGTAATGAGGCGGGTTTTAATGGTTTCTTCAACAATACAATATTCATGTCTTTGACCCGTTGAGGCAGCTCAGGATCTGAATCTGCTGTGATTAAGGCAACAGGCACGTTTTCTTGACGGTTGGCTAAAATGAAGTCCAACCCGATTTTGTCATGATTCAAGTGCTGATCGACCAACCAGACCTGAATGTTTTCTTGCTGAATCATTTCAAACGCTTGTTCAGGTTCAGTCGCTTTAAACACTTGATAGCCCCATTTAGTGAGTAACGTCGACATCCCTTCTAAAATCGTTTCGTCATTGTCCAAACACAGAATTTTATAGGCTTTGGTTTTGAGTGGAACGGCCTGTACAGGTGCAGCAACCACTTTTGGTGGGTCTATGATCGGGACTTCAATCATAAAGCAGGAGCCTTTGCCATATTCTGAATAGACATGTACAGGGTAGTCGAGCAGACTGGTCATTCGTTGCACGATGGCTAAGCCCAGACCTAAACCTTGTTCACCCCATGGCGAGGTATGGCCACAGCGCTCGAATTCTTGAAACAGTTTGATTCGTTGTTCTTCTGCAATACCGGGGCCTGTATCCCAAACCCCAATTCGAATATGACGTGGTTGATCACTGGAACGAAGTACACCCACCACCACTTTGCCTTTGGCAGTATAGCGCAGGGCATTACTCACAAAGTTTTGAATAATACGACGAATCCACTGCGGGTCGGTATCTATCCAGAATTGCGCATCATGTACGCTGAAACGAATACCTCGTTGTGCGGCAATAGATTTAAATTGCAATTCAAGGTCACTGAGTAAATCATGTAGCGGATAAGCCTGACGGTTGGGTTGAATAGTGCCACCTTCAAGACGGGCAATATCTAATAATGCAGACAACATACTTTCCGCACCATGTAAGGCACGATCAAGCTGTTGTAAAGTTTTGCGGTCTTCTTCACTTTGTACGCTTTGTTCTAAAGCGGTACTGAACAGACGTGCAGCATGCATTGGTTGCAATAAGTCATGACTGGCAGCGGCAATAAAGCGACTTTTTGACATATTGGCTTTATCGGCTTGTTCACGTGCCAGTTGTTGTTCAGACAATGCATCTGCCAACTGTTGAGTTCGATCTTGAACCCGTGCCTCAAGCATGGCTTCATTTTCACGGAAGGCGGTAATGTCGGCAAAGGTGGTGACAAAGCCACCGCCTTCAATCGGGTTACCGCGCATTTGAATGACACGACCATCTTTACGGATCCGTTCAAACTCATGTGCGCTACCAACTTGCATCCAGTGCATCCGTTTCCGTACATGTTCCTCGACCGAACCTGGGCCACACTCGCCACGTTCTGCGTTATATCGAATCAAATCAGAAATTGGACAACCGACATAGACAATGTCTTTAGGATAATCAAACAGTTTTAAATATTGGTTATTCCATGCCACCAAACACATGTTTTCATCGACCACACTCACCCCTTGGGTCATGTGGTCAATCATGGTCATGATCAGGTTTTGATTAAAACGTTGCCATTGTGAGGCTTGGTCTAGAATGTTTGCCACTTGGCCAAGTGCGAGACCATTGTTGACCATCGCGGTGGTGAGCAGGGTACGTGCCGACGCAGCGCCGATGGTGCCTGCCAGATATTGTTCAGTGAAACGCCACCACATACCGTTGGCATTGCTGTTTTCATTCAGCACCACATTGTTTTGTGCGCAGAACTGTTGAAATGCGCGCATGGTTGCGCCATCGCCTGTAATCCGTTTGGCTAAGGTGATCAAATCACCGACTTTCAAACGTGCAACATCGTGATGAATGTAGTTGATGTCCGTTGACGTGCTTTGTGTTGGCAGTGGCTTGGTTTCATAATAGAAAAAGCTTTCAGCCTGAATTTGTTCAGCTACGCTTGGACGAAATACACGGGAAATCCAAATGTATAAAATAATATTCAGACCGAGTGCCCACACCACTCCATGGGTAAGCGCGGCAAAGGATTCAAAACCGAGCAGGGCTTCAGGACGTAACCAGTTAATACCCATTGGTCCGAAATTGAGAAAGCTTTCGGTAAAGTGTGCATATTCAGCCGGCAAACTGCGTAATACAGTGGGTAACAGCAGGGTGTAGGCCCACATGCCAAAACCTGCCAATAGACCTGCATAGACCCCTTGTTTACTACCACCACGCCAGTAAAGACCACCAATGAGGGCCGGTGAGAACTGAGCCACAGCACTAAAGGCCAATAAGCCAAAGACTGATAATTGGTCAATGTCATTGAAGAAATGGAAGAACAAAAAGCCCAGAAGCATGACGGCTAAAATACAGACCCGACGGGTGAATTTCAGTACCAAAGGTAGACGCTTGTCATGACGTGATAGCACATTTGTGCGCCATAAAGCTGGCATGATTAGGTCGTTACTCAGCATGATAGATAAGGCGACGGATGATACCAACAACATACCCGTAGAGGCCGAAAATCCCCCTAAAAATGCCAAAAGAGTTAACCAGTCTTGTCCATAACTCAAAGGTAAAGACAGGACTGCGACATCCGGGATCGCTAAATAACCAGGCGTTGCATGCAGCGCCCAACTGGCAATCGGGATAATCGCAATGATGGTTAAAACTAAATAGACAGCAAACCAGCGCCGTGCCCCGCGAATGTGCTTTTCATCGCGGAGTTCAACCACAGCGACGTGGAACTGACGCGGTAAACAAATGATCGCTAACCCTGCTAATAAGGTTTGAATCCAGAAGGTATCGGGCACACCGATTAGCTGTACTTGATGGAACGTCTCTGCGACGTCTTTAGAGATTTGATGGACATTTTCAGGTGCAGCAAACACGAAAAAGAGGGCCACACAGAGTAAAGCAAATAGTTTGACAAAAGACTCAAAGGCAACTGCTAACATCAGACCGCCATGTTGTTCGGTATTGGCAATCTGTCTGGTTCCAAAAATCATGGCCAAAATGGCCAAAATGCCAGTGAGGAACAGGACACCGTTGGTGGTTGAGGCAATGCTACCTGCTGTTGGTTCTAAAATTACCGCAGCACTGAGGGCAATGGCCCGCAGCTGCAGGGCAAGGTAAGGAATAATGGCAATGACGGCGAGGATAGTCACCATTGAGGCTAAAGGTCCGCTTTTACCATAGCGTGCTGCGACAAAGTCTGCGATGGATGAAATCGCATGGTGCTGGCGGACACGCCCTAAACGACGCCAAATGTCATAGCCCAGTGCAACGAAGAGTAGTGGACCAAGGTAAATGGGCAGAAAGATAATGCCTTCACGAACTGCGGCACCTGTAGCACCATAAAAAGTCCATGATGAGCAGTAGACGCCTAAAGTTAAACTAAACAATAGCATGCGCCCACGCGTACTCAGGCGACTGGCGTGTTTTTCACCAAAAAAGGCACAGATAAAGAGTAATGCAATGTAGAGGGCCAAGACCCCTATGATGAGCCAGCTGTTCATTTTACCTAAAGTTTTTCCACCATGGTTGCATCATAACGCATCTCGGAGAGAGCCTGCTGTGCTTGTTTAAAATTTAGAGACCAAAGTCTAAATTACAACCAATACAGAAGCTTGCTAATTTAGCAAATGTAATAATTCGAATTAAAAAATTGTATCTACGGTTGGATACAGACAGGAGTGTGGTTATGGACGAGAGACAAGTAGAACAGATTCTACAAAATCCCAAATTCAAGGAAATGGTTAGTCGTAAAAGTAAACTCAGTTGGACATTAACGGGCATTATGTTGGTTGTGTACGTTGGTTTCATGTTGTTAGTTGGTTACAACAAAGAGTTTCTAATGACTTCAGTCAGTGGTGGGGTGACCACGATTGGCATGCCATTAGGCCTAAGCATTATTGTATTGTCTTTTGTTTTATGTGGTGTGTATTCGTATATTTCGAATAACAAACTAGATGCATTAAATGAAGAAGCAATGCGTGAAGTTGAAGCCATTGCGCAAGAGAAAGGACAGCACTAATGAAATGGAATTCATTGAAAGCGCTTACAGTCGCTACGATAACACTGTTGGCTTCAAGCCTAGCAATCGCAAGCCCTGATTTAGGTGAGGCTCAACAGCAGGCGACAAACTGGCATGCCATTATCATGTTCGCAATTTTTGTGGGCTTTACATTGCTGATCACTAAATGGGCAGCAAAACAAACCACCAATACTGCTGACTTTTATACAGCGGGTGGCGGTATTTCGGGCTTCCAAAATGGTTTAGCAATTGCGGGTGACTATATGTCCGCAGCGTCATTCTTGGGTATTTCCGCAATGGTTTTCAGCTCAGGCTTTGATGGTTTGCTTTACTCACTTGGCTTCATGGTGGGCTGGCCAATCGTATTGTTCTTGGTTGCTGAGCGTCTACGTAACTTAGGTAAGTTCAACTTATCTGACGTGGTGTCATTCCGTTTAGCTGAGAAACCAGTACGTACACTTGCTGCGGTGAGTTCATTGGTGGTGGTTGCATTCTATCTGATTGCTCAGATGGTGGGTGCAGGTCAGCTGATCAAACTGTTATTTGGTTTGAACTATAACATTGCGGTGGTGATTGTCGGTCTTCTGATGATGGCTTACGTGATCTTCGGTGGGATGCTGGCAACGACTTGGGTGCAGATTATTAAAGCTGTAATGCTTTTGTCTGGCGCAACATTCATGGCTTTCATGGTGATGAAAGGCGTGGGCTTCAGCTTCTCTGAAATGTTCTCTCAATCAATTCAAGTTTTCTCTAAAGTACATGATATTTCTTTAGCAGAAGCGGGCAATATTATGGGCCCTGGTAAACTTGCAGCGAACCCAATTGATGCGATTTCTTTAGGTCTTGCATTAATGTTCGGTACAGCAGGTCTTCCACACATCTTGATGCGTTTCTTTACTGTTAAAGATGCTAAAGAAGCACGTAAATCAGTGGTTGTTGCAACAGGTTTCATTGGTTACTTCTACCTATTAACTTTCATCATTGGCTTTGGTGCGATCCTTTATGTATCGAATAACCCTCAGTTCCTTGATGTTGCGAAAATGGCAGTAACTGGCAAGCTTGAGCTTGTAGGTGGTAACAACATGGCTGCGGTGCACTTGTCTGACGCTCTTGGCGGTGACTTGTTCATGGGCTTCATTTCAGCGGTAGCATTCGCAACAATTCTTGCCGTAGTAGCTGGTTTGACATTGTCTGGTGCTTCAGCAATTTCACATGACTTGTATGCAAACGTATTCAAGAAAGGTCAAACAACCCCTGAATCTGAACTTCGTATGTCTAAAATCGCGACTTTAGGTCTTGCTATTTTTGCGATGATTTTAGGAATTCTGTTCGAGAAGCAAAACGTAGCCTTCATGGTGGGTCTAGCATTCTCTGTAGCAGCATGTGCAAACTTCCCAGTACTTGTACTTTCAATGTTCTGGAAAGGTTTAACCACACGTGGTGCAGTGATTGGTGGCGTGGTTGGTCTAGCAACTGCAGTAACATTGATTATCTTATCTAAAGCGGTTTGGGTAGATACCTTGGCTATCTCTGAAACCCCAGTGAACCCATTCAATGGTCCAGCAATCTTTGCTATGCCATTGGCGTTCTTCTGCTGCTGGTTGTTCTCTGTGACTGATAATTCAGCACAAGCTCAAGCAGAACGTAAAGCATTTGATGCGCAGTATGTACGTTCACAAACAGGTATTGGTATCTCAGGTGCTTCAGATCACTAATCTGAACCTGATAAAAAAAGCCCCAACTGATGGGGCTTTTTTTTTGTGGGTAGCTCTGAACTTTTGACCGCAAACTGTCTTTTATCTAGACATTGTTAGATGGAGGTATTAGCAGAAAAGTAAGTAAGATGAAAAGGAACGTGATGACATCTACAAAAACCATGAGCTTCCTACTTTATTCATGTTAAATTAACCACGTAGAACAAAAATGAACCACACTGGGCTTTAAAAAATAATAACTTGGATGGCTAGATATGCAGGTATTGGTCGACTTTTGGAAAGGTTTTCGCTTACTCCCTTCAGCATGGCTGCTGTTACTGCAATTTATGATGCTGATCTTGGCGATGCTGAGCGGACATAGTTTGTCTTTGCGTGTCTTGGTTTGGGGCTTAGGTGTATTGGTGTTATTGATGATTGCCAAAGTCATACGCCAAACCCCAGTATTTACCATTCTAGGGCTGAGTTTTGTCGGTGGAGCCCTGTTCTTTTCCTTATTGATTTTGTTGGGTGCCACGCATCCGATGCTCTTGGTGATTAGTCATGCCTTTGAAGCAATGGCGTATTTTATTGCGGCCTATGGCTTGTTGCGCTATATGTTCGCAGACCGTTATCTGACCAAAGACGAGCTTTTTGCAGCGGGTGCAGTGTTTACCCTTATCGCATGGGGCTTTGCTTTTCTATATAGCATTTGTCAGATTTTGGAGCCCAATAGCTTTTTAAATCCCAATGTGGTGGGCGCACAGTCATGGCTAGATTTATTATTTTTAAGTTTTAGTTTGCAGTCGGCAACGGGCTTGTCTGATTTAATGCCGCTAACACCACTGGCCCGTATGATTGCCATGTTACAGATGTTTTGTGGCGTCATGTATTTTGCGCTAATTGTCTCTCGTTTAATCGCATTGCAATATATTCAGCATCGACCCAATGATCATAAAGAAAATTAAACTGTTACAGGATTCGCACTGCCTTATTTTTAAACATAAATTATGATGGTTCTGAATCGTTAAACTTTAAACAATTCACTTTTCAGTCTGAATCAGACTCGTCTCATTAACCATCTTGGTTATATCTTTGTATTAAAAATAATTTTCTGGGGGAATTATGCCTTCCATAAAACCATCACTGTTTGCGAACGTCAAACAGAATGTATTTCTTAGCACGGTCGTGATTCTAGTGCTTTTTCTAGCCTTAATTCTTTTTGACCCAAGCGGGTTTGAGGCTTTGACCAAACATTTAAATCAATGGATTATTGATTCATTTAGCTGGTTTTATGTCTTAGCCGTTGCATTATTTCTTATCATACTGGTATTTATTGCACTCTCCGACATGGGGAAAATCAAACTTGGTCCAGACCATAGTTTACCTGAATATAGCAGTGGTTCTTGGTTCGCCATGCTATTTACCGCGGGTATGGGGATTGGTCTCATGTTCTTTGGTGTGGCTGAACCCGTGATGCACTATGTCAATCCACCCACGGGCGATGGACAAACTGTAGATGCTGCACAACAAGCGATGCGCATTACCTTTTTCCATTGGGGATTACATGCATGGGCCATTTATGCGCTTGTGGGCTTGTCACTGGCTTATTTCTCTTTCCGACATAATTTGCCTTTAAAAGTTCGCTCCGCTTTATATCCTTTGGTCGGTAAAAAAATTTATGGTGCAACGGGAGATGCGGTTGATACTTTTGCAACCTTAGGCACTATTTTTGGGATCGCTACTACACTTGGATTTGGGGTAACTCAAATTAACTCGGGACTGAATTATTTATTTGGTATCCAGCAAAGTATCGGGATTCAGGTCGGACTGATTATCTTTGTCACTTTTTTGGCTTCACTCTCGGTCGGTTTTGGTTTAGATAAAGGCATTAAACGTCTGTCTGAACTGAACTTAGTACTCGCATTGGTGTTATTACTGTTTGTCTTTTTTGCCAGTTCTTCTATTTATATCCTACAAACTAGCATTCAAAATGCAGGGCAATATGTTTCCAACTTATTTGCCATGACCTTCAACTTATATGCCTATCAACCGAATGGTTGGATTGGTGGTTGGACGATTATGTATTGGGCTTGGTGGATTTCGTGGTCGCCTTTTGTGGGGATGTTTATTGCCCGAGTGTCTAAAGGTCGAACCATTCGCGAGTTTATTGTTGGGGTGCTGTTCATTCCTACAGGTTTTACGCTGATTTGGATGGGCTTTATGGGAAATGCGGCACTGTTCAGTATTATTCAAGAAGGCCACACTTCTTTAATTACTGCGGTACAACAAGATTCATCGGTTGCACTATTTGAATTTTTAACTCATTTGCCTTTCGTTCAAATATCAAGTCTGATTGCGACCGTTCTGGTGGTGTTATTCTTTGTCACTTCTGCTGACTCAGGTTCATTGGTGATTGATTACTTAACCGCAGAAACAGAAAACTCACCCTTATGGCAACGGCTGTTTTGGACCATTCTGATTGCTTTACTGTCGATTATCCTGCTGATGGCAGGTGGGCTTTCCGCCTTACAATCGGCCACGATTATGAGTGCTTTACCGTTTACTTTGATTATGCTGTTGGTCTGCTGGGGCTTATTGAAAGCACTACGTTTAGATGTCACCAAAATGCGTGCACTGCAAGATGCGCGAATTACCCCTCGTGCGATTCAAAATCCACGCAGTTGGCAACAGCGTCTAGGTCTGATTATGCATTATCCGCATACTCAGCTTGAGGTGGAGCAGTTTATTGAACAGCGGGTGCAAGCTGCTTTTTCGGCGGTACAAAAGGAATTCCAGCGTCGTCAATTAGACGTGACCATTCAACAGATTGAGCATGGCTTGCAGTTACGCGTAGATCACCATAATGAAATTAACTTCATCTATCAGGTTGTTGCCCGTGAAACACAACCGCCAAGTTTTATGGCGGATAGACTGGAGGAACAGCAGTTTTATCAGGCTGAGGTTTTCTTAAGAGAAGGTGGGCAGAATTATGATGTGATGGATTGGACTTTAGAAGATCTACTGCAAGATATTATTGACCAGTACGAACGTCATTTACATTTCTTAAATTTAGTCAGAACCACAAACTAAAAAAAGGACGCTTCAAGCGTCCTTTTTTTTTATTCAGTTTCTAAATTGAATTAGAAGCGGAATTTAGCATTTACGCCAACAGTTTGTGTATCGAGATTTTCGATTTCTTTAGCGTTAGCATTTACATAGCTTGCGCCTACAGCAACTGCTGGAGTGATGAAGTAGTTAACGTTTGCACCCCAAGCTGAGTCAGGAGTACCTGCAAAGCTTGATTCAGCATAAGATGCGCCTACGCTCAATTTAGGCGTTAAGTACAAATCAGTTTTTAATTGGTAAGCAGTGTCGTCGCCATAAACAAGACCAGCTTCTAAACCAAGTGCCATGTTTGTACCGTCGATGTTACCTACATATTTAGTACGTGCAGTGATTGCGTCTTGGTCTTCACCAATTGTTGCGGTTTCACCAACAGCTTTAACAACACCATTGCTCATTACATTGAACGCATCAAGAGCAAATTGGTCAGCAACGCTAGTATAACCTACAGCAACCAAGAAGTTCGGAGCAGCTAAAGCACCCACTTCAAGTGCATAACGGTCACCATTGTCATCAGGCGTTTCGCTGTTTTTACCATCTAAAATAGTGTGGCTGTAAGATGCGCTTGCATATACAGGAACAACTTTAGTTGGGATATACGCTTCAGCTTTTGCGCCGTAGTTGTGAGCGATGAAATCAGTACCTTCAGAGCCTAATTCAGCATAGTTATATGCCAAAGAAACATTTGAAGCTTGGTTTAAAAAAGCAGCTTCAGCTAAAGGACCTTTAGATGAATCAACATCTTTAAAGTAGAAAGTACCTTGTAAACCGCCAGTAAAATCTTTGTCATTTGCATCAGATGCATCGATGTATTCAGATTGACCCTGTACTTCGAATTGGTATGCTTGAGCACCGGTCATGGCTAATAATAAAGCAGTGGCTAAACCGAGTTTTTTCATGATATTTACCAGTTTGTTAACATTGGATTAAACAATGAACATTCTATTGTAACAATTTATTAAGTCAATGAACTCTAATGACATTATAATATTGAGTAAATGCTCTAATTATGATATTGATTAAAAAATATTCAAATAAACAGATCCATGTCAACCAAAAAAAACTTATGTCAGAACAATAGGGTATATCTATTTATAAAACAGAGAATGCGCAATATTGAATTATCCTGAACTGATTCTTTAATTGATAAATTAGATTGAATTAATAATAACAAACGGTAAAAAAACTAATAAAGTCCCCTTTAAACACTTCAATTTTGTGACATAAATCATGTAAATGCTTAAATTTAGTGCATTAAAACGGCTTTTTGCTTGCATAATGTACATATCTGCAAGTCATTTGTGAGAATTCTCACAATTTTTGTGCAATTATATCAATTCATAGTGCTTTACTTGGCTTTACAATCGAGCAGATTTATTTCATAATTATTTTAGCGAATCATTTAACAATATTGTTGTTTTCTGAGAAGCTAATTCTCCTCAAACAGTTTTTGTTTATATGCCCAACTTTCCCCAAGGTTGGGCTTTTTTTTATTTAAAATTCAGAGACTTTTATTTTATAAGCAGGCAAAGGGTTAAAATATTTTTTGAACCAAAATGGTGCATTATTTTGTTCGATACATTCATTCATATTTTAACATGGCATAAAAAAACCCAATCTTTTGAGGAGATTGGGTTTTCTTGCCAAAACTTGTGGGAAAATTAGAATATTTGCTGAGAGTATATTCTAATTCGCCCCAATGTTGTGCATTATGCACCATAATGTTGCGCATGTAAATATGGCATCTTCAAATGTAAGCGTCTAAAAAAATATTGAAAGAAATTCATCTTTAACATGAAAGTTATTAATGATTGATTTCCTTAGCTTTCATTTGTATTTGAGTATGAGCCTCAAGGAATTTTGCATGAATGAATACTAAAAACTAGGCAAAACAAAGAATTAATGACTTAAATAAGAGATATATTGTTTGTATAATGAGCATTATTGATTATATTTTTTTCTTTTTTCAGAATAGGGGGCGTAGTTTAAGTATGCGAGAAGTACGCTCTGAACATCTGAGTAAAAAGTTATATGTCGCAATGAGCATTATTATTTTGTCATTGTGTAGTCTTTCTATTCCTTTGATGGTCAAAAGTTATAATGATTATATAAAAGCTAACCAAGCACTCATTGAGATACAAGCTTTGCAAGCAGTAGCTGATCTTGCCAATAAAATTTCGCGAGAGCGTGCACCAGCGAACAAAGTGATGTCGAGTAATCAACAAGACTTTGCTAAACATGTCTTGGAGCTAAAAGCATATCGGGCTAACGTCGATGGACAAATGCGTAGTACTCAGGAAATTCTTAAAAAATCGGGGTTTTCTAATTTAAATTTAGACTTATTTTCTCAGCTCGAACAAGCATTAGCACAGGGAAGACAGCAAGTAGATCAATATGCAGCTTTGCCACGTGAGCAACGTAATGCAGAAAAAATGGATCAAGCTATTTTAAAAATGTTTACGGCTTGGGAGCGTAGCCATGATGTTTTGAAAGATGTGATTGCCGTTTCAGAAGGAAAAGACACGGCCATTTCAAATTTTTATACGCAAATTTTGTTATTGGCAGATTTAAGGGATCAAGCTGGGCGGGCAGCATCAAATGTCATGGCGCATGTAACCTTTGAACAACCGATTCCTGAAACCAACTTGGCGCGTTCCTTACAAACACGTAAGCAAGTCATGTACTTGTGGGAGCTGATTGATACACTCCAACCTGAACGTGATAAAACCCCTGAATTCAAGGCATTACATCAAGCTGTTTATAATGAGTTCTTAGCCAAAGGATTGTTGATTGTTGAGCGACTGATGAATGAAAGTATTTATCATCGGCCATATTATTTAACGGGAACACAACTTACCGAGGTGATTGTTGATAAATTCACCACGGTTGTGGATTTGCAGAATTATTTACTCAAATATAGTGTGGAAAAAGCTACACTTGAAAAACGTAAGGCTAAAAATGTTTTGCTCACGACTGTAAGTATTTCATTAGTCTCGATTATTGCTGCGTTATTCACTATGATTTATGCACAAAAAAGAGTTTTTGCTCCATTAATTCAGGCGCGGGAAATCCTCCTCGATTTGTCTAATTCGAGTATGCGTTCTAACGATTTAGAGTCTAAAGATCAATCCGCCAATGTACATTCATTGTTTACAGCGATACAGCAGCTTAAACACACGCTTCAGCAACGGGATGCATTGGAATTTCGGTTGAAAAATATTGCACATTTGGATTCTTTAACAGGCGTCGCAAACCGTTATGCGCTTAACGAGTACATTAAGCTTTTGGAAAATCAGCCGACGCAGTTTTCTGAAACTTGTTTAATGATGATGGATATTGATTATTTTAAACAAGTGAATGATGTTCATGGGCATTTGGTGGGTGACCAAGTCATTCAGTTTGTGGCTGAGAAATTAAAAGATAATATTCGGACTTCTGATTTGTTGGTGCGTTATGGCGGCGATGAATTTATTGTACTCATTGAAAACATTAGCATGGAACGTGCTTTAAAAATTGCTGAGAAGATTCGCTGTGAAATTTATGAAGCAGCATCAATGGATTCAACACGTAGTCCAGATTTGAGTGTGACCATAAGTATTGGTGTTGCGATTGGAGCTGCGAGTTGGACTGAACTTTTGGAGAAAGCCGATCGTGCCTTATTTCAAGCCAAAGAGCAGGGGAAAAATAAGGTGGCGAGTTGAGTTTATTTGTGAAATTCTTAGCTACTGGAAATATCAAAAAAACCAGGGTGATATAACTCAATAGAAGTCTGTGTTTAAATTAAATTTGATAATAATAGAAGGAGCTAAACGTGAGCGAAGGCTGTATTTTTTGTCAGATGATTCAAAATAAAATACCTTGCCACGTCATTGATAGCAATGATGACTATATGGCTTTTTTGACTATCTTCCCAAATACATTAGGCGCAACGGTTGTGATCCCGAAAAAGCATTATGCAAGTTATGCTTTTGATTTAGATGATGATGTTTTAACTGGGTTAATACTCTATACCAAGAAAATTGCGAAAAAGTTAGATGGATTCTTTGAAGACGTTGGACGTACCGCAATGGTATTTGAAGGTTTTGGTGTCGATCATATACATGCAAAATTGTTCCCTATGCATGGAACTATGCAAGTGCATGAAAACTGGAAAGCTGTAAATTCTAATGTTGATAAATACTTTGAGCAGTACGAAGGCTATATTTCATCACATGATTTTCAGCGAGCAAATGATGACGAGTTGGCGAAATTGGCGGAGAAGATTCGAGCATTTGAATAATATAAGTAAACTGTTGGTATGGTAATCCCCCCTAACCCCTCTTTGATAAAGAGGGGAACACCATTTAATTCGTAATGGGAACTCCCTCCTTTTTAAAAGGAGGGTTGGGGAGGATTTACTACTTCAACATCGGCTTCAAAAACTTCGCTGTATGCGAAATTTTATTCTTCGCAACCTGTTCAGGCGTTCCTTCCGCGATAATCATCCCGCCACCTGAACCTCCTTCTGGACCTAAGTCGACAATCCAGTCTGCGGTTTTAATCACATCCAAATTATGTTCAATCACCACAATGGTATTGCCCTTATTACGCAGTTCATGCAAGATATCTAAAAGCTTAGCAATGTCATGGAAATGTAGACCTGTAGTTGGTTCATCCAAAATGTACAGTGTTTTACCCGTATCACGTTTCGCTAGTTCACGAGCCAGCTTCACACGCTGTGCTTCACCACCTGATAGTGTAGTTGCAGACTGGCCTAAGCGAATATAGCCTAAACCGACTTGATTTAAGGTTTCCAAACGACGGTGAATGACAGGAATCGCGTCGAAGAAATGCATGGCGTCTTCCACTGTCATTTCCAACACATCCGAAATATTCTTGCCTTTATAACCGACTTCTAAGGTTTCACGGTTATAGCGTTTACCATGACAGTTATCACAAGGCACATACATATCAGGTAGAAAGTGCATTGCGACTTTGATCATGCCGTCACCCTCACAGGCTTCACAGCGACCACCTTTCACGTTAAATGAGAAACGCCCTGCGGCATAGCCACGTGCTTTGGCTTCTTGGGTCTGTGCAAAGAGTTCACGAATTGGGGTGAATAAACCGGTATAGGTTGCAGGGTTGGAGCGAGGTGTACGACCGATCGGGCTTTGGTCGATATCAACCACTTTATCAAGGAATTGCAGACCATCTATCGAGTCAAACTTTTCTGCAGTTAAAGTGGTTGCACCATTCAGTTGAGTCGCTGCCAAAGGCAATAATGTACGGTTAATCAAGGTTGATTTACCCGAACCAGACACGCCTGTGACACAGGTCATCACGCCTAAAGGAATAGTTAAATCTACATTTTGTAGGTTATGACCTGCAGCACCCATCAATTTAATTTGTTCATCAGGCTTTGGTGGTTCAGTACGTTTTTTCGGAACTTCAATTTTCAGTTTACCTGATAAATACTGACCTGTGAGCGAGTCTGTATTCGCGAGAATTTCATCATACGTCCCTTCAGCAATCACATGACCACCATGAATCCCTGCACCTGGACCAATATCAATAATATGGTCTGCTGCCCGAATCGCATCTTCATCATGCTCAACCACTAACACTGTGTTGCCTAAGTCGCGTAAGCGAACCAAAGTTTCCAGCAAACGGTCGTTATCACGTTGATGCAGACCAATAGATGGCTCATCGAGGACATACATCACGCCCATTAAACCTGCGCCAATTTGTGAAGCTAGACGAATACGTTGCGCTTCACCACCAGACAAGGTTTCTGCTGAACGCGATAGGCTTAAATAGTTTAGACCCACAGAGACCAAGAAATGCAGGCGCTCACGAATTTCTTTAAAAATCTTATCGGCAATTTCACCTTTAGCCCCATCAAGATTTAAGTCCTGATAATAGCTTTCAGCATCGCCAATCGACATTTTGGTAATTTGGGCAATGGTTTTGTCTTTGACACGAACATGACGTGAAATTTCGTTCAGACGTGAGCCACCGCAGGCATCACAGGCCGCATTGGATAAATACTGTGCCAAATCATCACGAACATAGTTACTTTCAGTTTCGCGGTAACGACGTTCTAAGTGCGGCAAAATTCCTTCAAAGGCTTGTACGCGGTTATGTTTACGACCACGTTCATCTATGTAACTGAGATCAACTTTTTCTTTGCCTGTACCATAGAGGAATTTCTTTTTGGTATCGGCATCTAGTTCATTCCAAGGCGTATCCAAAGAAAAACCAAAATGCGCCGCCACTTTTTCAATCATGCTGTAGTAGTACGGGCGTTGTCTGTCCCAACCACGAATCGCGCCTTGGCTAATCGAAACATCAGGGCTTGGAATGAGTTTTTCAGCACTAAAATGACTACGGGTCCCTAAACCATCGCAGGTTGGACAAGCACCAAAGGGGTTGTTAAATGAAAATAAACGTGGTTCCAGTTCTGCAACAGCACGGTCACATTCAGGACACGAGTGTTTAGCCGAAAAAATCCGATCGGGATGTTCACCGTTCATCCACGAGAGAATGGCAATATCACCACCGAGACGTAGAGCAGTTTCAAAAGATTCTGCAATACGGTTGCCGAGGTCATCACGGACTTTGAAACGATCCACCACCACTTCAATGGTGTGCTTTTTCTTTTTATCGAGTTCTGGGATCGGATCGAGATCTACAATTTCACCATCGACACGGGCACGCACAAAACCTTGACTTTGTAGTTGTTCAAACAGGTTTGAATATTCACCTTTACGTTCCCGCACGACTGGCGCCAGCAGCATCAGGGCGGTCCCTTCATCTAATCCTTTTACTGCATCGACCATTTCCGACACAGTCTGAGCCACCATCGGCAAATCATGTTCTGGGCAAAACGGTGTGCCGACACGTGCGTAGAGTAGACGTAAATAGTCATAAATTTCGGTAATGGTGCCCACCGTAGAGCGTGGGTTGTGGCTGGTCGACTTTTGTTCAATCGCAATTGCAGGGCTTAAGCCTTCAATTGAGTCAACTTCAGGTTTTTCCATTTGTGATAGAAACTGGCGCGCATAGGCCGAGAGCGATTCGACATAACGACGCTGACCTTCGGCGTACAGTGTATCAAATGCAAGCGATGACTTACCTGAACCAGAAAGTCCCGTGATCACCACGAATTTGTCGCGGGGAATATCAAGGTTCACATTTTTTAAGTTATGGGTACGTGCGCCTCGAATACGGATATGACTTTGGCTCATAAAACTATCTCGAAATTGTGCAGATAAAGGAGGTATATGATAACGACTTATGCTTTGTTCAAGTGTTACAGATGATTTTATAGCGACAAATTATGTCGGCTAGAAGAAAAAATGCTGCTGATAGACTGTAGCTAGATTTGATGGTCGAGACAAGTCTCAAAGTAGAGTGACAGACTGAGAGTTGGAGATGAAAAATTTGATATAAATATAGGAATAGAAGAAACATTAAAAATGTCAGGTGTATGGCAAAGCTAAAATGCTGTTGTCATTTGTATCGTTTGTCATACGCCTGAATGAGATCGCAATAGTGATGCGCTTATGCTGCGACTAACATGCGATGGCATAGCTACGTTCAAAGATTGAATCGACTGTTTCAAAAGCAAAAGGACGCGCGATGTCATGATGAATTCGCGCATAAAAATTAACCTCATGCTCAAGGGTTTGCAAGAAAGTGTCGTAGTCATCTTCAAAGTCAGGTAAGTCGAGTAAATCTTGTTGCCGACTTAAAAGACAATGATATTTTTTAATAAAAGCTAACATCAGTTTTTGAATGTGTGGATTGGTATAATAAATCAGATAGGTCGCGGCAGAACCACAGTGTAAACAGCCTTTTTCAAGATAAATTTCTTCGTTATTTAGCCAGCAGCATTGTACGGTAAAAAATGCACGAATGGCTTCAGTACCTAGAGTATCAGGATGCATGGGAATGGCCCTCGAAAGTTAATTATGCAAATGATAATTATTATCATTAGTGAAGTTTAGTTTTAAATCCTTAAAATAGCAATCGCGTCATCTGAAAAAATACGATGTTTGGGCAATAAAAAAGCCCTGAAGGGTTCAGGGCTTTTGGGATCATTTGAGCTTTTAAGCGTGGTCTAAACCGAGCCATTGCTGTTGTTTATAAGCGCTGTCCCAGAATAACCATTCCAGTTCAGCCCCTTTACGGTAGGCTTTATGCATTTTCTCAATGGTATCGGCATCACAACGTGCAGCTACTTTATCAATGGTTGCAATCACATTGCGCACAGCTTGATTGAATTCTTCTCCAGCATAAGTATCAATCCAGGCTTGGTATGGGTTGTTAGCGATAGAGTTGCCCACAATGTCTTTACCGACTTCAGCATAAATCCAAAAACAAGGTAAGAGCGCCGCTAACACCACAGGATAGTTTTCAGACCATGCTGTTGCGGTTAAAAAAGAAGTGTAATGATGACAAGCTAAAGTCAAAGGGGTTTCTTCAAATTGTTGTTTTGAAATCCCAAAGTTTTTCATAAAACCATCGTGCAAGCTGCGTTCGACTACAATTGCTTCTTTGGCCCCTTGGCTAAACTGAATAATGTCATCAGCATCATAAGCTTTGGCGCCACATACGGCGAGCGCGCGACCATAAGCCACCAAGTAATGTGCATCTTGGATGACATAATGACAAAACGCTTCTTTATTCAAGCTACCTGAAGCCAATTCTTGGTTAAAAGGCAAAGCCAATGTTTTTTGATATAAGTCGACATTACGTTGCCAAACATCTTGAGAAAAAGCCATTAATTTATCCTGAGAAAAGCCGAAATATGGGCAAGACTATAACAACTGTTGACTCGGAAGAACAATCCAACACTGTGTGGTGAGGAAATAAGTAAAAATTAACGAAGATGTTTTGGTTTCATCTACAAAAACGGTCATAATTGCGACCATAAAACTCAACCTGATTTTTAAGTTTTAGTTAATTTCCAAATTTTTTAAAGGTCGATCTGTCATGATGAAACATTTTGGTTTCTCTATCATTTTTACGATCGTGTGTCTTGCGTTGTCTGCGTACTGGGGTTTTACCCATGGACCAGACGCGGGCTTAAAGACCATGTTTACTGCACTGACTATTACTGCCATTTTAGCGGTGATGGAAGTCTCTTTATCTTTTGATAATGCTGTGGTCAATGCGTCCGTGTTACGTGGTTGGGATCATTTTTGGAAAATGTTATTCCTTACCGTGGGTATTTTAGTCGCTGTATTTGGTATGCGCTTAATCTTCCCTGTCGCAATTGTAGCGGTAACTGCAGATATGGGCTTCGTTGAAGTCGTTCAATTGGCTTTAAATGATCCGAAGACTTATTCACAACGTTTGATGGATCATCATCCTGAAATTGCTGCATTTGGTGGCGCGTTCTTATTGTTAGTGTTTCTTAACTTCTTTTTGGATGAAGGTAAAGATACGCACTGGTTCCGTTGGTTGGAGCGTCGTTTGGCAAACTTGGCCAATGTCCCTGCAATGTCTGTATTCTTGGCCTTGATTGCACTCTTGGTGATGGCGGCGAATGTTGATGAAGCCAAACGTCTAGTCGTGACTATGGCAGGAATCTGGGGCATCGTGGTTTATATTGGTGTACAGGTACTGAGCCATTTACTCGGTGGCGAGCCTGAAATTGATGAAGATGGTAATGCAATTGTGCATGATGCCAATGGCGCAACGACAGGTGTCGTTAAAGCGGGTATCGGTGGTTTCTTATACCTCGAAGTTCTCGACGCATCGTTCAGTTTCGATGGTGTGATTGGTGCCTTTGCCATTACTTCCGATGTCGTGATTATCATGTTGGGCCTTGCCATTGGTGCGATCTTTGTGCGTTCGATGACCATTTACTTGGTCGAAAAAGGCACCTTGGATGCTTATGTCTTCCTTGAACATGGTGCGCACTATGCAATTGGTGCTTTGGCATTTATTATGCTGGCAAGTGGTACAGGTCTTCATGTTCCTGAAATTGTTACAGGTTTAATTGGTGTAGCCTTTATTGTTTGGGCCGTGATTGCGTCTATCCAATATCAAAAACATCAAGCCGTTTAAAGCAGCTTGTTTTGAACCGAAGAAAAGCGCAGCTCAGGCTGCGCTTTTTGTTTTTCAGATCAGGAACGCTTTTATTAAATATAAAATTCATGTCGCTAGTCGGATTGAATAGCCTATAATCTTGATCCAAGATTAATTCAATACAGTCTGTCTTCGTTTATGATGAATGCTTTAGAACGTCGTTCAACTTTTGCCTTAAGCAGTATTTTTGCCTTACGCATGTTGGGTTTGTTCATGATCATCCCTGTCTTTTCTGTAGCAGGGCAGACTTATGAATATGCAACACCTGCACTGCTCGGTTTAGCTGTGGGGATTTATGGTTTAACCCAAGCTATTCTACAGATTCCGTTTAGTCTGATTGCTGACCGTTATAGTCGGAAGCCTTTGGTGGTTTTTGGGCTGCTTCTGTTTGCTTTGGGCGGTGCAATTGCGGCAATGTCAGACACTATTTATGGGGTGATTATTGGTCGTGCTATTGCTGGTGGTGGTGCTGTTTCTGCTGTGGTGATGGCGCTCCTCGCCGATGTGACCCGTGAAGAAAACCGCATGAAAGCCATGGCAACCATGGGGATGAGTATCGGGGTTTCTTTTGCTGTAGCCTTTAGTTTGGGGCCGTGGCTTACAGGTTTAGTGGGTATTTCAGGTTTGTTTTGGGTAACGACGATCATGGGCTTGGCCGCCATTTCAATGTTGCTGTTGGTTCCAAAAGTTACCCGCCACCATCGAAATTTTGATCAAGGTTATTTGGCTCAGCTCAAACAAGTTTTAAAAATGGGTGATCTGAACCGCCTGCATGTATCAGTGTTTAGCTTACATTTATTGCTGACAGCAATGTTTATTTATGTCCCATCACAGTTGATTGATTTTGCCAAAATTCCACTAAATTCGCATGGTTGGGTGTACTTGCCATTGTTGGTAATTAGCCTGTTTTTTGCTTTCCCAAGTATTGTATTGGCTGAAAAATACCGCAAGATGCGTGGCATCTTTTTAACTGCGATTGGCGGTATTATTTTAGGCTTAGGCATTCTAATTTTTGGTTTTGAGTCAAAGTATATTTTGCTCACGGGTTTGGGCTTATTCTTTATTGCTTTTAATGTTATGGAGGCGTTGTTGCCCTCATGGTTATCGAAAGCCGCACCAATTCAGTCTAAAGCCACCGCGATGGGCGTAAATGCCAGCAGCCAGTTTTTAGGCGCTTTTTTTGGTGGCGTTACAGGTGGACAATTATTGTTATTAAACAATACTGCTTTGGGCTGGAGCATTTTGACTGGACTTGCCATTATTTGGTTATTGATTAGTTTTGGTTTGGCGCAGCCACGCTATTTATCTTCGATGGTGCTACGTTTACCTGAACATAAACAAACAGATGAATGGACTTCCCAACTTTTAGCGATTCGTGGTATTGAAGAGGTCGTGGTGATGTCTGATCAGCAAGTGGCGTATGTCAAGGTCGATAAGCAGCAAATAGATGATGCGACGCGACAAGATTTAACGCAGTTGTTAGGGAAAGAGGTAGCCATTTAAGCATAACTCTTATAAAGTAAATAATAGAAACAGATAGGAAGTAAACATCAGATGCGCGGTGTAAATAAAGTTATTTTAGTGGGCACATTAGGCCGAGATCCAGAGACGAAAACTTTTCCAAATGGTGGTTCGTTGACTCAGTTTTCAATTGCAACCAGCGACTCTTGGACAGATAAAAGTACAGGTGAGCGTAAAGAGCAAACTGAATGGCATCGTATTGTGTTACACAACCGTCTAGGTGAAATTGCGCAACAATACCTGCGCAAAGGCTCAAAAGTGTATATTGAAGGTTCATTGCGTACGCGTCAGTGGACAGACCAAAATGGTCAAGAGCGTTACACCACAGAAATCCGTGGTGAGCAAATGCAGATGCTAGACAACAACCGTCAGCAAGGTGAGCAAATGCAAGGCGGAAATGATGGTTATGCACAACCACGTTTCAACAATAACCAAGGTGGAGGTTATAACAATAACAACCAAGGCGGTTATGGTGGCAATCAAGGTGGTAACAACCAACAAGGTGGTTATGCGAACAATAACCCAAGTGGTTTTGCACCAAAAGCAGCACCTCAGTCTGCGCCTGCAACAGCACCAGCGGATATGGATGATGACCTTCCGTTCTAACTGGTATCAGGTATAAACCTTGTACAAAGTGATCAAAAAGAACTTGATTGATATCAAGTTCTTTTTTTATGTGCAGAGAAACTCAGATATTTTGGATAAGGCACATTGTTTATTTTAAAGGGCTTAAAAATTGAAATTAAGACAATCAAAAAGCGAAGCCTCTGGATGGATGTATTGTGGAACAGGCTTTATCGGCTATACCGTTTTTATATTCTTTTTGCTCTCAGAAAGAACACATGGCATCCATTATTCTGAAAATCTTGCTTTATTTAATCAAAATATACTGTATTTTTTGGCCTTTCTCTTAGTTACGTTATCTATAGGGAAAAAGCGTCTATTTACAGATGGGCATGGAAATAGCCCCGTATGGGTGGATAGGTATGTTGCCCCATTTGTATTTTTTTTATTAGGTGTCATATTCCCTGCGATGTTTTTTATTCTGATAATTAAATAAGTTAAAGTGATCATTTAATATCGTAGATCTTGTATCAATGAATTTATACAGGCGCATTTTCAAGGGCTTTTCTGTTGTGGCTGTGCCTGCATTAAAGTGTCTTCATTGGAAACTCACAGTTAAATAGTGGTTTTTTATACTGTATTTTATTTTCTAAATATTGATCTGATAATTTAATTGTAATTCATCAGCATTTTTACCTCTAATTCCCCAGTTTTCTTTTGGGGTTTCAAATATTGTGATTTCAATATCATTGAAATCAATTCCACATAAATCATTAATGTTTTGAAATAGTGTGTTAATGAGGGCTTTTTTTGCTTCTTTTGTCCTGCCCTCAAACATAGAGATTTCGATAATGATGTAAGATTCTGTACGGTCTGATGGGTAAATAAAATGTTCTGATTCTAATGAAATGAAACGTTGAAATTTTTTTTCTATGGGATATTTCAGTGTTTTGGTTAACGCTTGGTGAATGGCAATACTTAGATGATCTCGATGTCTTTTTATGGTTTTATTTAAAGCATAGATTTTAATTTGGGCCATGACTTTCTCTATATTTTAAAATGAAATTAATGGGGATAGATCATCATTCATCTTAACAGAGTGTATGCAAATTCATTTGAAAAAGATCATTGTTAGTTTGTACGCATTTAAGATGAACGGATTGAAAACCCACCATCGAATAGTGGGTTTTGGTCGCAAATTTTATTTTTTCAGTGAAACCCACATTGTAATTGTGGCACGAAAAACCAGTTCTTGAGCAGTGTTTTTAACTTCAACATTGACCACATAATCACTGCCTTCATTCCAAACAAAATTGGACTGTGCTGGTGTTGCCACTGCGACTAAATCAGTCGATGCTTTCTGTATATATTCGACTTGCATGCCTTTTGGAATCCAGCGGTGCGTATTGGGTACGGTCACATCGGTCATGGTGCCTCCGGCGAGTTCTGCCATATTACACATCGCAATGGCATGCACAGTACCAATATGATTCAA
Organism: Acinetobacter halobius; assembly: GCF_044130335.1. NCBI lineage: Bacteria > Pseudomonadati > Pseudomonadota > Gammaproteobacteria > Moraxellales > Moraxellaceae > Acinetobacter > Acinetobacter halobius. Next base: position 245,996 of record NZ_JBIQOD010000002.1, on the reverse strand, counting down.
CACAGCACGGTGTTTTTTTATGCTCACTTCGCAGTAGTCTGGGCGCAGTTGTTCGAATAATGGGGAGATACTGCTGAAATAAGGCGCCTTTAAACACAGCAGTTTTGAAAATGTCCATTTCCCAGCAGGTTTGGCTTCTAGGGTTTTCCATATTTTTAAGGCTTGACTCATGGTGATGTCCTTCATGCATTATTTGAAGAATAATATTCTCATACAGAATATTATTCTGTATTTGGCTGATTTGACGACTCTGCTACACAAAAGAGCGAGTCTTGATTTATGATGAGCACAGTAAAAAAGGAATGATGATGCAAAACATAGCCTTACTTGAACGAATTTATCCTGGTCGACGTGCGGAGCTTAAACGTCAGATTTTAAATTGTGCTTTACAACAGTTTATTCAGCAGGGTATCGAAAGCACGACCATTGAGATGATTCGAGATGCTGCTGAGACCAGTGTTGGGGCGATTTATCATCATTTTAAACATAAAGAAGGCATCGTTTCGGCTTTATATATTTCGGCTTTAAAGGATCAAGCGACTCAACGTATGCAAGCTTTGCAACAGAGTCAAAACCTTAAACATGGACTGTATGCCGTTATTCATAGTTATCTGGACTGGGTAGAGCAGTATCCTGATTTTGCACGATTTTTATATGCAGCCAGTTACAGTGTGCAGCAAGGGATACATGCCGAAACGTTAAAGCAGGAAAACTTACAGCGTAATTTGCAATTAGGTCAGTGGCTGGCTCTTCAGCCTGATGCCGAGTACATGACTGCTGTGCCAGTTGAACTTCGCCTTTCTCTGATGATTGGACCAACAGAAAGCTACTGCCGTGCTTGGTTATCTGGTCGAGTAAGCCCTTTACCTACAGATTATGCAAACATTTTAGCTCAAGCAGCATGGCAGTCTTTAAATGCATTTCAGATGTAAAACTTGATAGTGACAACTGTGAAAAGGGTAAAACTTAACGAGGGCTTTTTAATCTAGAAAACCGATAAATTTCATAAAAACTTACTGTTTCACCAATTTTTAATTTGCACGTATTCTAGCTTCATTACTTAAGCACATTCATTCATTTTTGAGGAAAAATACATGAGTTTAATCAATACTGAAGTTAAAGCGTTTAATGCAACAGCGTACCAAAATGGTGAATTTATTGAGTTGTCTGAACAAAACCTTAAAGGCAAATGGTCTGTTGTATTTTTCTATCCTGCTGACTTTACCTTTGTTTGTCCAACCGAATTAGGCGATTTAGCCGATCATTATGCTGAATTCCAAAAATTGGGTGTGGAAATTTATGGTGTATCTACAGATACTCATTTTACCCATAAAGCATGGCATGACACTTCAGATGTGATTGGTAAAATTCAATATCCATTGATTGGGGATCCGACTTGGACATTGTCTAAAAACTTTCAAGTACTGATTGAATCTGATGGTTTGGCTGATCGTGGTACATTTGTGATTGATCCCGAAGGAAAAATCCAAATTATTGAAATTAATGCAGGCGGTATTGGCCGTGATGCTTCTGAACTGTTACGCAAAGTAAAAGCTGCGCAATATGTACATGCGCATCCAGGTGAAGTATGTCCAGCAAAATGGAAAGAAGGTGAAGCGACGCTGGCTCCTTCAATTGATTTGGTCGGTAAAATCTAAGTAGATCGAATGATACAAGGTCGCGCATCGTTCCAATCTATTGGAACGATGCGCATAAAAAAATCAGCCCAGTGGCTGATTTTTTTATGTTGAGTACGGTTATTTTTTAAAGGTGATAGCCTTTACTGTTGGTGGCAAAGTCGCGTAGGCCTTGAATCAAATGTTCAATCAGTTTTTCCATGACCAAGCGCTGTCCTTTGCGTGAAGCATAGACCAGTTGTACGGTGCCAATATTGGAACACCAGTCAGGTAAAATATGAACCAAGCGACCAGTTGTAATGTCATCTTCTACGGTTAAGTAGGGCAGATTGGCAATGCCTAAACCATCTAAGGCTGAATAATAAATGCCTGCTACGTCATTACTTTTTATCCGTGGTGTCAAAGGAATGACGATTTGTTCTTGGGTCTCAATATGATGTAATAGCCACTGATATTGGTTCTTTTGTACCCCAAGCGCGAGGGTTGGGAAATCATTCAATTCTGTCGCAAATTGAATGTTGCGTCCTTGTAGAAGTTCAGGGCTGGCAACTAGGCAATGTGTAGTTCTTACGACATCACGTACCACAATGCTGGAGTCTTCATTGGCTGTGAAATTGGTACGAATCGCCAGATCAATATCATCATGTAGGACATCCACACGACGACTGGTGAGCTCCATTTCAACTTGAACTTTGGGATATTGTTTTAGAAACTGATTGAGCAAACTGCGAATTTGATAGCGCATCATGACAGAAGGGCAACTCAATTTGATTAAACCCTGAGGTTCGCTTTTCTGTTTCAGTAAAACGTTGTTGGCAGTTTCAACTTGCTGAATAATTTGTTGGCATTCATCAAATAATTCCTGACCCAAAGGTGTCACTTTAAAGTGACGGGTTGAGCGTTGAATGAGATTCACATTATATTTAGCTTCAAGGTCTAAAATGCGGCGACTGAGCTTCGATTTGGTGATATTTGAGGCCTCACTTGCGGCACTAAACCCCCCGTGTTTGACCACAAGATAGAAATAATAATAGTCGTCAAATGAATGCATGATGTGTTTAAGCCTGTATAGATTTACGACATATCGCAGTCTGTTATGAATGTCTTACACTGTATCATTGCGGATGGGTAAGCACGACGAAAAAGTGATCTGAAGATCTAATGCTGGCCTGTTCAGTTTTCTTGTCATGAGCCCCTTAATTTTTGAGTCCGTAAAAAAGTATCTTGCAACATAGCGTGTTTCACCGCAGAACTTGCCAGATTCCTTTGATGCGGAAATAGATCGCAGGACGCTGACTTGTTTAAAATGTTTTTGCCTTGAATCGTGCCAGATAAAAGTTCTACCTATCAAATAACATGATGAATTTAAAAACAAAATGCCAATCAATTTCTGAACTGATTGGCATTAATTCAAAGATCGCTTCTTCGCTCAGCAGATTATTTGCTCGCTGTATTTTTGCTATAACTTTGAATCAGGTTTTTATAGTCTGGGATGTGTGCTGCAAAAAGAGCGCCTAAGCCTTCAATATCATTACGCCAGTCACGGTGTAATTCACAAGCTGCACCAAACCAAGACATCAGTTGAGCACCAGCTTGTGACATACGATCCCATGCGGCATCACGCGTGATGGGGTTAAATGTTCCTGAAGCATCAGTGATGATAAATACTTCAAATTCTTCTTCAAGTGCTGAAAGTGCAGGGAATGCCACACAAACCTCTGTCACCACACCTGCAATGATTAACTGTTTTTTACCTGTTGCTTTGACTGCTTTGACAAAGTCTTCATTGTCCCATGCGTTGATTTGTCCTGGACGCGCAATATAAGGAGCATCTGGAAACATATCGACCAATTCTGGGACTAAAGGGCCGTTTGGACCATCTTCAAAGCTGGTGGTTAAAATGGTGGGAAGATTAAAATATTTTGCTGCTGCGGCAAGGGCAAGCACATTGTTTTTAAATTTATCAGGGTCAATATCACGGACCAATGACAGCAAACCTGCTTGATGGTCAACTAACAGCACGGCTGCATTATCTTTGTCTAAACGAATATATGGCTGAGTCATTTTTCTATCCTCTGTGTGGTTATCTATAAAACCGAAAAGCCAAAGATCTGTTTATTTTCGCTTCTCGATTTAGCACCATCCTAGTGATGAAAATGGGACAATAAAATAAGCCAAACGAGATGCTTAATCTTAAAAATAGGAAAATTTGAGCAAAAATATGCCATTACAATAAAAGATGGCTTTGTTTTTCAACTGGTTTTTATAAAAGCAGGATGGTTCTAATGATATTGTCCTACTGGTGTGATTGTGTGTATTGGCACAGAGCTATAAGTGAACTGAGGAAAGGGGTAGTATAGATTGCATATTCATCCTATCCATATAGGAGTTCCAAGATGAAAAAAGTAATAGGTGTATATCGCAATCAAAACATGCATTGGGTCGGTGACGGTTTTCCAGTTAAAAACCTGTTTTCATACGACCGTTTAGGCCAAGCCATTAGTCCGTTCTTACTGTTGGACTATGCTGCACCATACAAATTTGATCCGACTACGACTCAACGTGGTGTGGGTTCACATCCACACCGTGGTTTTGAAACCGTTACTATTGCATATAGTGGCGAAGTCACACATAAAGACTCGAGTGGTGGTGGCGGTACGATTAACACAGGTGATGTACAGTGGATGACCGCAGGTGCAGGTGTGGTGCATGAAGAGTTTCATTCACCTGCCTTTGCTGAACATGGTGGTCTGTTTGAAATGGTGCAACTTTGGGTGAATTTGCCAGCCAAAGATAAAATGACTACGCCACGTTACCAAGCTTTGACTGTTGCGGAAATTCCACGGATTGAAATGGATGATAATGCAGGACATATCCGTGTTATTGCAGGTGAGTTTGGCGGTCATCATGGTCCAGCGCAAACTTTCAGCCCAGTCAATGTATGGGATGGAGAACTCAAAGCAGACTACGAAACTTTTGTGCATGTTCCTGTGACTCATAACACCATTGTGGTTGTGCTCAGTGGTGAAGTGCTGATTAATGGCACACAAAAAGTGGTGGATAATTCAATTGTGATGTTCGCTCAAGATGGCGAAGCTGCAATCCAGTTTCAAGCACTCACAGACACTAAATTTTTGGTGTTGACGGGTGAGCCACTCAATGAGCCTATCCAAGGTTATGGTCCGTTTGTGATGAATAGCAAAGAGGAAATAGTGCAAGCTTTTGATGATTTTAATCGTGGAAAGTTTGGTGAAATTCCAGTTGCTGTGGTGGACTAAGCACTGACTGTCTAAAAGAAGAAATCCCTACTCGGTCAAGAGTAGGGATTTTTTATGCGCTGTATCTTTCTAGTTTTAGCTCGTTTTGCATAGTTACCTATGCAATATTATGTGATGTAGTTATCATTTTTATGTGGGGCGTATCTTAGCGTCTTTTGCGGATGTTGTAAAACATCTATTTTAAAAATAGTTAATTTATATCTATTGTTTTTAAACAACTTAAATTTTAATTTGGAACAAGATTCAGAAAAGCATAAATTTGTTTACATGCTTCTTTTTAGTGTAATGAAATGTAATTTCAGCTGATTGTATATTTTAGACAAGGTGCATGAAAAGATGTGATTCTGGTATTTTTTAATAGCCCTATTTTTTCGACATTGGGTCATAATTTCAGTCAATATAAGTCAGATTGACGGATCATAATTTTGGATATTGCAGTTATTGGTAGCGGCATGGCTGGTCTTGCTACCGCAAGAATTCTGAAGGATGCAGGGCATAATATTACTATTTTCGAAGCGCTGACTGGGCGTGGTATGGATAGCCACAGTACAGAGTTTGAAGGTGGTTTGATTGATGCTCCCTTACGTGTCATGAACCCGCACTTATGGAAAAATACCTTGAGTCTTGCGACTTATTTGGGCATTAAAACCTATCCTGTGCGTACCTATATGGCATGTAGTTGGCTGTTTGAAGATCGTACTGAAACGTGGTTAACCACGACGCGAAGTCGCATCGGCAATTTTCCAATTATTAATAATCGCAAAGGTCTCCAACAGTATGGATGGCGTTTGGTTAAAGGCATGTTGCAACTTAAAACTGCGATTGCTAAGTTCTTCAAATCTAAAGATCAAGACATGACTTTGGCTGAGTTTATTAATCAGCATGAGATTGAAGAAGTATTTTGGCATGGTGCAGTTATGCCAGTGCTTTATACCATTTGTACCTGCAATCCAAAAACCATTGGTGAATGGCCTGCCAAACCATTGTTGATCTTTTTACGTCAATTGACCGATGGCGATGCTTTACTACGTCTACAAGGCGGAACCCCAGCTTTGGTGGATAAGTTGATTGAAAATATCAATATTCAAAGTGGCTCGGCCATTACCAAAGTTACAGAGCAAGCTGAAAAGGTTTTGGTAGAAAATAACAAGGGCGAACAGCAATTATTTGATCGTGTGGTGGTTGCAACCCCAACGACCAAAATTGAAGAATTTTTAGATTCTGCACAATTTGTCGATGATATTGCATTGTTAAGACAATTCCGTTTTGAGCAAGGTCAACTGGTCATTCATACCGATTCTTCTGTGATGCCGCCAAAGCGTAAAGATTGGTCAGTGCTCAGTTATATGATGGATCGTAAGTTTACCCGTCAACAGTTCACAGTCTGGCTTAACTCAGTAGAACCAAGTCTGGTCGGTAAAAATGCGGTGTTCCAAACGTGGCAGCCCGTGACGGAGATTGATCCGAAAAAAGTGATTTCAACCGTAACCTTAACTCGCGCCGTGGTGGATTCAAAAACCGTCGCGCTGAATAAAGAATTACAACAGCGTCATAAAATGGCAAACCGAAAAGTCTTTTTCTGTGGTTCATGGTCGTGTGATGGTTTACCGATTTTAGAATCAGCAGTGACCTCTGCAATGCATATTGCAGAAATTTTTGGTGCACCATTGCCGTTTGTAGGATTAAAACCTAAAGTTGAGGTTGCCCCACAACTCGGCTACTAAAGCATGAACTGGCTCCAAACTTTACAGCAATATTTTCCGAAGCATAAGTATGCAATTGATGCCAAACAATTGGGAGATCACGCTGTACTGGCTTGGAGCAATCTCGGCTATTGGGAGGATGGTCAATCATCTTACCCTGAGGCTGGCCAAGCTTTGGCCATGCGCCTTGCAGATCGGTTACAGCTAGATGCCAATGATCGGGTTTTGGATTTGGGCTGTGGGCAGGGTGCGAGCCTATTGCTGTGGCGACAGCATTACCATGTTCAGCAACTTTGCGCGGTTGAATTACAAGTCGAATGTGTGCAGCGCATACGGCACACTTTAAATTCAAATATACAGATCATCCAAAATTCTTTTTTAAATTTAAATTCAAAGACATTCTCTAGACCTTTTGATGTGGTGCTGTGTCTGGATGCTGCTTATCACTGTGATTTAAATTTATTCCTGCGATCCACCCATTCTATTTTAAATTCAAACGGTCGGATTGGATTTCATTATCTGATGCTAAGCGATGCATTTTTGAATTTAAATCGTTTTGAGAGGCTTCAACTGAAAATGCTGTTAAAAGCTGCCGACGTTCATTTAGGTCATCTTCAGTTAGAAGTAGACTTGATGCACAGCATTCAAGCACAGGGTTATCAGCAGATTGAAATTGAGGATATATCTGGTGCAGTATTCTCAGGTTTTTCAAATTATTATCATGAGCACTTGGCGCAAAATGTAGTTAAAAACTTGGATGATTTGAAAATTCAAATGACAGCTAAACTTTGTCAAAAATTATTTGAACAGGGCATCGTGCGCTATGCTCAAATTACAGCAATTAAAGATATTTAAAACGAAATAAAAACCTAAAGGCTAGAAACAACAAAGCCTCACTAAAAAGCGAGGCTAAGTATAAAATGGTGCCGGCACACGGATTCGAACTGTGGACCTACTGATTACAAGTCAGTTGCTCTACCAACTGAGCTATGCCGGCAACGTGGAGAGAATAATAGCGGATTTTGTTGAAAACGCAAGCCAAAAAGTGAGCGATTGAAATACACATCATCTTTTGTACAAACTTCACCCACCATCGGGTGGGTGAACGTTCAGAATAAAGCAGTAAGCTAGAATGAAACTGTTTTTTTAAAAAGCGTTAAGTGAGTACATGGAACTTATTTGCTCCTTAAAATTTGATCGAGGTCTTGGGCACATTCTTCCAACGTAAAAGCCATATCGAGTTGCATTTGAGGTTTGAGTTCATTGGCCAGCGTTCTCCATTGTTCAATCAGACGAATTGCTTTTTGAATTTTGTGTTTGTTGACATCCTTTGCAAGGGTTGGGGTATAACCGCCTCGTTTAGCGTTTTTAATTTGTTTGACATAATTGGTGCTGTTATTCATTCCGACTCCCGAATAGCAGTTTTATTGGTCAATTTCGTGTTTCGCTAGTTGTATACCGCAAATTCATTGTGCTTGATGAACATTGCATCTAGATGATAAGTGATGATTTATTTTTAACCTCCCTGCTTATTTGTTTTAGCCCAACTTTCAGTTAGGTTCGAGCATTTATTCTTTAATGAATCTTTATTTTTGTGGTGAAATTTCTCCTAATGGCTAAAGCTTGTGTTTCATAAAGCAGACTTTATGCCAAGTTGAATGTGCAACTTATATCTGCATAAAAAGAGTCTGAATCTGAATGAAGAGCGTCACACTTGTGCTAAAAGACGAGGAGTGAAATGAGCAGAAATGCAAAAGGAATGTATAGATTGAAAGGGATGAGTTGGAATTCAGTTTATTCTTTACATGTGGACTAGGGTTTTAAATCTCTATGGATAGAGGCTGAGCACCATTTTTTGAATGTTGTGTAGTGCTCAGTGTTTTATGATGTGATACTCAGTGTCGCGTTCATCCTATGCAGGATTAATGATGGTGATGATGGTGTCCGTGCTTATGTTCATGCTCATCATAATCTTGTCGTATACAGCAGCCTGCAACATATTGGCTGCTTCCATCTGTATAGAATTCTTCTTTCCACACGGGTACTTCGTGCTTAACACGTTCAACAGCTTCTTCACAGGCTTGAAATGCTTCTCTGCGATGTGGAGCATAAGCAATCGCAATAATTGCTTTATCTCCAATATCTAACTTGCCAATACGGTGCACAACGCGAACATAGTGCAGACCATATTTTTCTTGTATTTCCTGTTCAATGGCTCGAATCATCTTCTCTGCAACAGGAGCATAGGCGGTATATTTTAAAGCCTGAACCGCTCGCCCTTCATGATGATTGCGGACGGTTCCGATAAAAATCCCAGTTCCACCACATTCAGGAAAAGCCTGAATTGTATCAAAATGATTTAAATCAAGAGCTGTATCTTGAATACGTGGAAACACAAGCATATTAGCCTCCTGCGACTGGCGAAAGTAAAACCAAAGTACAGTCTTGAGTCAAGACTGTTTGACGAGGAATAATGTCTTCACCTATAGCACAGGCACAGCGTTCTATCATGTCAGCCACAGATGGATAGTGTGTTTTAATTTGGTTTAATACATCCGTAACTAAACTGTTTGATGCACAGTTCAAGTTTAGATCAGCAGGCAGGTGTTTTTCGATGGCACCGTAAGCTTCGATTTTAATATGAATGTCCTGCATGATGAGTTCCGTTTAATGGGTTCAAAACAATTTTTGATTCAGTCGTTTTCAATAGGTTTGGATGCACTTTAGCACTATTCAATTCGCTCCTCAAAATCTCAAAGGTCATTGTCTTCAGATGGATTCATATTCGACTTTTTGCTTCAAATTTGCTATTTCAGAATGACCGCCTGAATTGAGTCACTCAGCGTCATTTTATGCCAGCTTTCTGGTAGGCCTGCACTTCTTCAAACGAATTTAAGCTATGAAAAGTTGAATGCTGATTTTGAATATTTACTCTTTGAGGGCATAGATTTGCAAAACATTGTTTTAAGCTAAGCTGTTGGCGCTCTAAATGCTGATTGAATGTATCGAGACTGCTGCGTTTCAATAAACAAAAAGGATAAAGTGCTTGCCCATTGAACGCGACGTAAGCAACGGAAGATAAAGGATGGTGTTTGAGTGCTTGATGCAGCTGAAGCAGGATGTCTTGTGGAATTTCGGTAATGTCGCATGGAACACATAAAATATAATCAGATTGAACATATGACCATGCACTTTTCATGCCGACTAAGGGGCCTAAGAAACCATCTGTATCATCTTTGAAATAGCGAATATCAGGAATTAACGCCAGATAGTCGGCATAGTCACAATGGCTATTGATCCAAACTTCCTGAACTTTGTCCTGAAAAGCTTTATATATTTTTAACAGTTGAATGTCGTGATCAAAGCATTGCAGGAGCTTGTTGACGCCATTCATACGTGTGGCCTGTCCACCAGCTAAGATGATCAAAGCTGTCGCTGGGTAAGGTTGCATTGCATGTACCTGATTTTCAAAATGAGAGAGTCTCTCTCATTTTGAAATCTTTTTTGCTGCGATGATGTGCAATCAAAGTTAAAGCTTTGATTGTCATTATGCATCGGCAGCATTGTTATTGTTGGTTAGAGATAAAGACCATCAATCGACCTCATATCGAAATAAAATCAACATAGTCCATTGAAACGGGAGCATCGGTCCGGGCAGGAATTCGAACAATCACATTGGCCTGATTCAAATTGCTCAACATGTGTGATTGTTGCTTTCCGAGTTTGGCAACCGTCAATTGTCCATGTTCGTTCACATTTAACACCATACGTAACAACTGCTCGCGACTGTCTTGTTTTACGCTATCAGTGAAACGTGCTTTTTTCCATACAGGAGCAGGGGAGTCGATCCCTTGCAGTGCCGCCAACACTGTAGAAACATGTACGGCAAGGCAGGTCAGTACCGCCGCAGGATTGCCTGGTAAACCAATTAAGTAAGAGATATGGTTATCTGCTTGATATTCAGCAAAATATAATGGTTTTCCTGGTTTTTGTGCCACCTGCCAAAAGATTTCTTTTGCCCCTAAGGCCATAGAAACAGGACGAATCAGGTCATAATCCCCAACAGAAACGCCACCTGTGGTAATAACCAGATCATAACCATTCATTGCATTGGAAAGCGATTGAGAGAGTAGACTCTCATCATCAATCACATGTTCTAAATGCACATCTGTTAAACCTTGCTCGTTAAGCCATGCCAAGATCATTGGGGCATTGGCATCAAAAACTTTAGATTCATTATCCAATTGGCTACTGACTTCATCCCCTGTAATCAGAACGGCAATTTTGGGTTGGCAGTAAACCTGTACATCCTGAACACCCGCCATACTGAGTGCAGCAATTAGGCCATTGCCTAAGCGTTGCCCTTTTTGTGCAAGCTGAGTTCCAATACTCAGTTCTTCGCCTTGGTAACGAATATCTGCACCTTTTTCTAAAGCTTGATTTAAAACAGCGAGATTATGGCTACGGGTGATAATTTCTTGTCGTGCTACGGTATCTGCTGAATGGGGGAGTTTGCCTCCAGTAAAAATACGAACAGTTTGTCCTGATTGTATTTCAATGTGCTCTGCAACACCTGCCCGAATTTCTCCAATGACCTCAAAACTTGTGACCCCTGCAAGTAAGTCCTCAGAGCGAAGAGCGTAACCATCGACTGCGCTTTGGGTAAAGAGTGGCAGGGCAACCGTTGATTCTACATCTGCGGCTAAAACATGCCGATGCGCCTGTACTAAAGGTAAAGTCACGCAAGGTAGTGTTTTGACTGAACGATAATGCGCAAGGGCTTGATCAAGGGTAATTAAACCGACACCTGAACAACTCATTCATAACCTCCCGGATGAGGTAGATCACGGCAAACATCAAAAATATGAACCAATGCAGGTAGAATCGCAGCCATGGATTCACTGGCACCACCACGACTTCCCGGCAATGTGATGACCAATGAGCGGTCAATAAAACCGGCAACACCTCGAGACATTGCTGCATAAGGAGTGCGTTTTTGACCAAAAGCCCGTGCAGCTTCCATGAGTCCATTGAGCTCACGTTCTAGCAAAGGTTGTAAGGTATCGACCGTAATATCTCTTTTGCCAATTCCAGTTCCACCTACAGTAATCACGCAGGCATAGGATTGGGTCAGCTCTAAGACCAAATCTTTTAGCTGAGCTGCTTCGTCAGGTAAAACTTGATAATGAATAGGATCGAAACCTGCTTCGGTTAATGTATCAACGACTGAACGACCTGCTGTATCAGGTTTACGGCCTGCTGCAACTGTATCTGATAGTACCAAAACTGCTGCAGAGACTGGCTGGCGTAAATGGCGTTTGAAGTGTGATTTTCCACCTTTTTTCAGGTCTAATTTGCACTGTTGGATAATCAACTCATGTGGTTCACAATGCGGTTTAAGCATGTCATAAATGGTCAATCCAGCAAGACTGGCAGCAGTGAGTGCTTCCATTTCTACACCTGTGGGTCCAATGGTTTCAACTGTTGCTCGAATCACGACACGATCGGCCAAAAGCTCAAAGTCGACATCAGCACGGTAAATGGGTAGGGGGTGACATAGTGGAATCAGTTCATCGGTGCGTTTTGCCGCTAAAATGCCTGCAATGCGTGCAGTTTTCAGCGCATCGCCTTTTTCAGTATTGCCATCGGCAAGAAGTTGTAAACAATGTGCTGGAGCAAGTAACTCAGCACTTGCTGTTGCCACTCGGTAGCTTTCTGGCTTCATGCCAACATTTTTCATAAAATATTCCGAAACATTAAGGAACCGACAGGCAGTTCAGCAGTTTGATCAGTAGACAACGTTTATGACGTATTTAGATAACACAAAAATAAATGCGGATATAGTCGAATGACTGTCGAACTCAAAATTAATCAACTTATTAACCACCTATGGCATGCATACTGATTTTGCGTGTTGGAGCCTGTTGATGTTCGATAAAGCCAGCTTTTTTATGCCATACCGCATTCAAAATATGAGTTTGCAATAAAGAAAGATCTGGTTGTTGAAGTAAATGCCGTAGCGGAGTGCCTGTATTGGCAAATAAACAGCTAAAAAGTTCGCCTGTCGCAGTCAATCTCAAACGATCACAACTCTGACAAAAAGGTTTGCTGATGGTGGAAATGATGCCTAGTTTATAATGCCCATTGAGTAAATAAAGCGTTGCAGGGTCATGTTGTCTGGCTTGTATTTCAACTTGAAAATGAGATCTAAGTTTTTGAATAATTTCATCTTCAGTAATCACCTTTTCTGCACGCCAGTGATCGGGTTGGTCTAAAGGCATATATTCAATAAAACGTAATTCAAATTTTTGTTGGTAGGCCCATTGGGTGAGTTCGACAATCTCATGATCATTCTTTCCTGCCACCAAGACACAGTTGAGTTTGATTGGGATACCTGCGTGTTGCGCCGCAGTAATTCCCCTTAACACAGGCTCAAGTGGGCGCTGGGTCATGTCTTTAAACGTATCTGGATGGATGCTGTCGAGGCTGATGTTGAGATCATCTAAACCAGCTTGTTTTAGCCCTTGAGCATATTTTTGAAGATAAAAAGCATTGGTGGTCATAGAAATACGTTGTAGACCATGGGCTTTGAGGTGATTTAAATCATGAATAAAATTGACAATACCTTGGCGCATTAACGGTTCGCCACCTGTAAGGCGAATGTGTCGAATACCCAGACGCACCATAACCGCACAAAATTGTAAGAGCTCTTCAAAATTCAAGATATCTTTTTTAGCCAACCACTCTGGGGTGTCTGGCATGCAATAACTACAACGAAAATTACAACGATCGGTCAGTGAAATTCTGAGTTTATGTTTATGACGGCCGAACTGATCGACCAACTGTGACAGTCTGCTCATGCCAAGAGCGGGTGTTACTGTTGTTGTAGTCGAACCATCCATAGTTACTCCACGGGTATAAACACACCTTTGGGTTGTGATCAGAAGAGTATGAAATGTTTTATTTTAAATATCAAACAAACGATAGAGTGAATTAAATTTATCCTTATTTTCAATAACTTGAGTGGTTTGCTTTAAATGGAGCTACATGTGAGAGAGGGTGTTTGTAATAAATAGAGTGTTGAAATTTAATCCTAAAAGGGGGATATTTTTTATCAAAAGTGTTGTTCAGGGTTGTGCCACACAAGTCAAAGAGTTTTTAAAAGTGCAGGAAAACGGCATCAATAGATAACACGTCCAAGCAATTCGCAAATGATATGAGCAAGTCATTTTTATAGTTTAGAAAATGGATAGAGGACGGTCAGATGGAAAATGTTGAAAACAAAAAGCATGACGATGAGCAGACGAATTATGCACGAATAGAGCCGTATAACAATCCTGCGGGTGGCTGGGGAGCGCTATTAAGTGTAGCCCGAAATTTAAAACGACAAGAGGTCTTCAAAAAAGGCGCCATTACACTTCTCAATATTAACCAACCGACAGGCTTTGACTGTCCCGGCTGTGCGTGGCCTGAAAAGAAAGATGCACATGCCTTTAACTTTTGTGAAAATGGGGCGAAGGCGGTTGCTTTTGAAGCCACATCCAAGCGTGTTACGCCTGATTTTTTTGCCACGCATACGGTCAGTTGGCTTTCAGAACAAAGTGATTTTTTCCTTGAAGATTCAGGTCGTCTAACTGACCCAATGTGTTATGACCCTGTTTCTGACAAATATAGTCCAATTTCTTGGGATGAAGCTTTTGCCCTGATTGCAAAACATCTACATGCTTTAGACAACCCAGATCAAGCAGCGTTTTATACTTCGGGTCGTGCCAGTAATGAAGCCGCGTTCCTGTATCAGCTCTTTGTTCGTGCTTATGGAACCAATAATTTCCCCGACTGTTCGAACATGTGCCATGAAACCACCAGTGTTGGCTTATTGCACTCGATCGGACTCGGTAAGGGCACTGTCACATTGGAAGACTTTGATATCGCCGATGCGATTTTTAGCTTTGGACATAATCCAGGCACCAACCATCCGCGTATGCTCGGGACTTTACGTGAAGTGTCGCGACGTGGTGGCAATATTGTGGCCATTAACCCCTTAAAAGAACGCGGTTTAGAACGCTTCCAAGACCCTCAAGCGCCTGTTGAGATGATGACCAATGGCAGTACACCCATTAGTCGTTATTATTTCCAACCTAAAGTGGGCGGTGATTATGCGCTCATGTTCGGGATGTTGAAACATTTACGTGAGTGGGACATTCAAGCACTGGCAGCTGGGAACAAGAGCGTTTTTGATCGTTCTTTTATCGAAATGAATACGGTCGGTTTTGATGCCATGATGGCAGAAGTAGATCGAACGCCATGGGCTGATATTCATACACACACAGGGCTTAGCCCTGAGCACTTAGAATCTTTATCTAAAATGTATTTGGATGCCAAAACGGCTATTTTCTGTTGGGGCATGGGGATTACCCAGCATCGACATGGAACGGCCAATGTTCACATGCTTGCAAACCTAATGTTAGCAAGAGGGCATATTGGTCGACCTGGCGCAGGTTTGGCACCGATTCGTGGACACAGTAATGTGCAAGGTGACCGAACTATGGGGATTAATGAATTACCCAGCACAAAATTACTCGACAATATTGATCGTGTTTTTGGGATTAAATCGCCTCGTCATCATGGTTTTGGTGTGGTGGATACGATTAAGGCCATGTATGAAGGGGCGGTCAAAGTCTTTATTGGTTTAGGGGGGAATTTTGCTGTTGCAACACCAGATACACCCTATACCGAAGCAGGTTTGCGCCGTTGTAATTTAACGGTACAGATTGCTACCAAGCTCAATCGTAGCCATTTGGTCTGTGGTAAAGAGGCATTACTTCTACCTTGTCTGGGGCGTACCGAAATTGATATGCAACTGCATGGCGCGCAGGCAGTGAGTGTTGAAGATTCCATGAGTAATGTGCATCTGTCCGCAGGGCGTAATGAACCGGCGTCCGAGAATCTTCTTTCAGAGCCTGACATTGTGGCGCGTATGGCGGCAGCCGTCTTGCCTGACAGTGATATCAAGTGGCAATGGTATGTAGAAAGTTATGACCGTATTCGAGATTCGATTGAAGACGTGTTTGATGAATTCCACGATTTTAATGCTCGGGTCTATCAGCCAGGTGGTTTTCACTTAGAGCATCCTGCCAATCAGCATGTGTGGAATACACCAGCAGGCAAAGCACAGTTTTTAATTACGCCACTGGCTGAAGTGTATGCCGATAAAGAGAATAAATACGCTGAACAATATACAGAAGTTAAAGTCTATACCTTAATGACCACGCGTTCTCATGACCAATATAACACCACCTTGTATGGATTAGATGATCGTTATCGTGGGGTGTTTGGTCAGCGCCGTGTCTTGTTTATGAATGCTGATGATATTGCAGAAGCAGGGTTTGTTGCAGATCAATGGGTGGATATCGAAAGTATCTATTCGGATGGTGTTAAACGTGTGGTACAGAGCTTTCGCATTGTGCCATATAACATTCCTCGGGGTAGTTTGGCTGCCTATTATCCTGAAACCAACCCATTGGTTGCGCTCAGTAGTCATGATAAATACGCCAAGATTCCTGCCTCGAAAAGCGTGCCTGTGATTTTGCATGCAGGTAATGCGCCAGAACATTTCAATTTGAATACAGAAGTTGATCCTGACGATGCCGATGAGATCGTGAATCGGGCAGGTTAGATCTTATGATTAATGAAATGACACAGATTTTGTCTCGTGTCATTTCAATCATTTAAATGAAGTGCTTTGCAATATGGAAGATAAAAAACAGCATGGATATTGAGGCAAAAATGTTGAATTCCCAAGGGTATGAAGCCGTTGAGATCCAGCGTTTAAATGAAAATAAAGCAGTTGAACAATCGGATTTTGTGGTGCAAGAATATCCTATTGCATTGGTTTATAACGGTATTTCTCATGCAGTGATGATGGCAACACCAGCAGATATTGACGTGTTTGCAAAAGGATTTAGTTTGTCTGAAGGCATTCTGCACAGTTTAAAAGAATTATATGCATTGGATATTCAAGACACTGAGTTCGGTATTCAAGTCGAGATGAATATTTCTACCCGAGCTTTTATGGCGCTGAAACAACATCGACGCATGATGGTGGGGCGAACAGGCTGTGGACTCTGCGGTATTGAAAGTTTGCAACAGCTACATTTGAATCTGCCAAAAATTACCACTGTCGTTTCAGATGTATGGCTGACGCAAATCCCTTATGCAATTTCACAACTGAATATTCGCCAAAAAATTACCCAAATGACGGGTGGGGCACATGCGGCGGCATGGGTTGAGGCGGGGGAAATTGTGGCGCTATTTGAGGATGTCGGACGGCACAATGCTTTAGATAAGTTACTGGGATATATGGCGCAAAATCATCATGACGTGCGTCAGGGTTTTGTGGTCATGACCAGTCGGGCAAGTTATGAACTCATTCGTAAATGTGCTCAACTTAATATTGGTTTATTGGCGTGTATTTCAGCACCGACCTCAATGGCCATAGAAATGGCTAAAAGATCTGGGTTGCAGTTGGCAAGTTTTTGTCGTGGGGATGGTTTTGTTTTATATACTTAAGCTGAATCTGAGAGAAAATACCTTACAGAGGCTATGCGGAGGCATTCGCTACATTGTTTGATGTGGAATCATGTTGTATATGTTTTTTTAAATAATATTAAAGGCTTATTGGTATTTGTCGAGTTGGTGGTTGCTCAGTATTTTTGCGCTTGGATGATCCCTAACTTATCCCGAAAGCCTCGTGTGCTAAAAATCACACAGGTCGAATTGAAATGTGATTTAAATCTATTTCAAACCCAGTACAAGATGACGTAAGTTAGCCTTATATCAAGATTTATTTCGAACAGACCTTAACTTTATGTTGTAAAGTTAACTTTTATAGAAAACAAAATGGTTTGTCTTTAAGTTAGATTTATTCTTTAAATCATAGCTATTTGTTTCAATGACTTATTTTTATTTGAGTGACAGTGATGCATGATGCCAAATTAAAATTACAGCTTAGAATTTTATGGGATGAAGAAATTGCCATAGGCCCAGGCAAGGCTCAACTTTTAGAAGCAATTCAACGTACAGGTTCAATTTCACAAGCCGCAAAAAGTATGAATATGAGCTATCGCCGTGCATGGCAGTTGGTTGAAACCATGAATCATAGTTTTCAACAAGCCTTAGTGGAAACTCAAAAAGGAGGAACACATGGTGGTGGAGCTCATGTTACCAATTTTGGTGAAGCTATTTTAAGCCAATACAGACAGATGGAACAAAACGCACGTCATGTCATTGAGTATGACTTTCAAGCGATTGCCCAATTTCTTAAACAATAGTGGATAACATCCAACAATAATCTTTAGACAGCTGAATGCTTTTAACATGCAGCCGTCTAAAGATTATGAAGGTCAGATTGAATACAAGACCCTTTGTCTGATCTATCCGCTTATAAGCGTAATACTTATCACGTGATTAGAACCCTAACCATCTCGTTTGAATGATAAATAATCGTTGTCTGGAATTGACGTTGCATATATATCCATATATTTTTAAAAACATATCGGTCATTTTGTAATGTAAAAGGGGAAGATGGTGCTGCTAAACTTTAAGAAGAAAAGTATTCAAATGCTATTATGTTGTGGGCTTATTGTTGGTGTGCAAGCACACGCAGAGCAAGCCATTACTGTTTATGCTGCAGCCAGCTTAACCAATGCAATGACAGATTTAGATGCATTATTTGAAAAACAGAAGAACATCCAAGTCAAAACTTCTTATGCAGGATCGTCGACTTTAGCAAAACAAATTGAGGCGGGTGCACCAGCAGATGTATTTGTTTCTGCTGATGAACAATGGATGAATTATTTACAAAATAAAAAGCTCATTGAGCCAAATAAACGAGTGAATTTACTGGGTAATCGACTGGTTTTGATTTCACCTAAATCGAAACCTGTAAAAATTAAAATGGATAAAAGTTTTGATCCATCTACCGCATTTCAAGGCAAACTCTGTACAGGCGATACCAAAAGCGTCCCTGTGGGAAAATATGGCAAACAAGCACTGACATCGCTGGGCTGGTGGTCGAAACTGGAACCTCGTTTGGTTGAAACTGAAGATGTCAGAGCCGCACTTAACTTTGTGGCACGGGGTGAATGTCAGCTTGGGATTGTTTATGCGACAGATGCCGCGATCAGTAAAGATGTGATGGTCGTTGGCGTATTTCCGATCAATACCCATACTCCAATTATCTATCCTTTAGGCTTAGTCAAAAACAATCCAAACGCTGTAGCTTTTTATCAATTCTTACAAACGAAGCAGGCAAATGTAGTGTTTAAAAAGTATGGCTTTACTGTTTTATCGCCAGCGAAGTGATGATGCTTGCCTTATCCACTGAAGAAATTGAAGTACTCAAACTTTCCTGTCAGGTTGCTGCCACCTGTCTGGCCTTTAGCCTGATCCCTGCATTAGCGGTGGGTTGGGTGTTGGCACGTAAAGACTTTTTTGGTAAATCTTTATTTGAAACCTTGATTTTTTTGCCACTGGTTTTACCACCTGTTGTTCCAGGCTATTTACTTCTACAAGTCTTTGGAAGTAATGGTATTTTGGGGAGGTATCTGGAACCGTTTGGATTGAATTTTGCATTTAACTGGAAAGGCGCAGTTTTGGCTTCAGCCGTGATGGGCTTTCCACTCTTGGTTCAGTCGATTCGTTTGGCCATTGAACTGGTGGATCAACGTTTGGAAATGGCGGCCAAAACGTTAGGCGCTTCATCCTTCGGCACATTCTTTTATGTTACGTTGCCTCTGGCCAGTAGTGGGATATTGGTGGGGGCTATTTTGTGTTTTTGTCGCAGTCTGGGCGAGTTTGGTGCAACCATTACCTTTGTGGGCAATATTGCTGGAGAAACGCGAACTTTACCTTTAGCCATGTATAGTTTAATGCAACAACCTGATACCGAACCTGCGGTGTGGCGGCTGATTATATTGTCATTAACTGTGGCTTTTCTTGCTTTGTGGTTTGCCCAATGGTTTCATCGTTATCAGAAAAATAAGCGAGGGCATTAAGGCCATGATTGATTGTCATATTCGGCTCAATTTAGGCAAATTTGAACTCGAGCAAAGCTTTAAGTCCGAACAGAATGTAGTGGGTTTATTTGGAGCTTCGGGTTCAGGCAAAACCAGTATTTTGCATGCAATTGCAGGTTTAAATACACCAGTAAGTGGTTGGATTAAAATCAAAAATCAGACGTGGTTTGATGCAGAACGTAAGATCAACTTGAAGCCACAGCAACGCCGTGTCGGTTTGGTGTTTCAGGATGCGCAATTATTTCCGCATATGAACGTCATGCAGAATTTATTGTTTGGTTATAAACGTATACAGCCTGACAGTCGACGCTTTGACCCAGATTATATTGTTGAATTACTTAAACTCAATCATTTGCTGAGTCGTATGCCAACCAAGTTATCGGGGGGCGAAAAGCAACGGGTAGCCTTAGGTCGAGCACTATTATATTCACCTAATTTATTGTTATTAGATGAGCCTTTATCTGCACTGGATGCAGCCCATAAACAAGAAATTATTCCCTTTTTTCAGAAAGCTCAGCAGGAAACAGCAATTCCAATGCTCTATGTTAGCCATGACATGGACGAAATTAAACAACTTACCCAACAAGTTTGGCTGTTGTAGGATTGATGCAACGGCCTGATTAAGATAGGGGACCGTTGCGATTTGACTTACCAATCTACGCGTTTGAGTAATATGTCTTTATACATTTTAAAGTCACAGACTAAGCTAAAGAATGGCTGTTTAAACGTGGCTGGTTTATTATGTTCAAAAAAGAAATGGCCGATCCACGCAAAACCATAGCCGACAACAGGCAGAGCCCACAGGACTTTTGGATTTTTAGTCATCGCTGCGATGGCAGTAACTCCAATCACGCACGTTGTTCCAACAAAGTGTAAACGTCGGCAAGTGGAATCTGCATGCTGTGAAAGGTAGAAAGGATAGAATTCTCTGAGGGTTTTATAACGCCCATCACTTCCAATCATTTGTACAGTAGGGCTCTGAACCCGAGTTGCAGAAAGCTCGGCGCTGTTCACGAGATCTTGTGTATTATTTTTAACTTGGGTTTGGGTATTCTGTAACATTTGCTCTTCCTTTAGTATTTACAAGATGTATTTTTAAATAGCATAGTGCGCATGGTCTTGAACGAATATGCTATTTCCAAGGAAGGAGTCGAGTGTAGTGTCGCAAAACCAAAGCCAAGTTTATGCTTGGGACGGGTGTATTTTGTATGTGACCCGCGAACACTTAAATAATGCCCATGCCCATTTTCCTGCGTTATTGCAAATTGGTCTAGGCACACCGTTTGCGATTACTTTGGGTCAACACGTTAGAAGTTATCACGATATTGTCGTTATGGCGCCGAATGTAAATCACAGCACCGACTCAGAAAACCAGCCTTATCTTGCTCTTCTGATTGACCCAGATCATGCGTTGTATCGTTACTTACATCCCTTGTTAAATGGGGAATCTTTTCGCTCTTTGCCTGCATCAAGTCTTGCGTCTTTCCATCCTCAGTTTCAGCAACTCATCGCAGGTCAGTTCAGTTTCGATCAGGCCAAACAGTTGGTTTTGGATATATTGTCTTGCTTAAATCCAAACACGTTACCGAGTTTGCCTTGGGATATTCGAGTGTTACAGAGCTGCCGCTATATTCAACAATGTGTTCCACAGCAGCACCCCACAGTGGCTGAAGTCGCTGCTCATGTAGGGTTATCTGAATCGAGGTTGATGCATTTATTTAGCCAGCAGTTGGGAATTTCGATGCGACGCTACATTCTATGGCTACGTATTCGCTATGCCATAAAGCTTTGGGCGGCAGGAAAGAGCTTAATTGAGATTGCATTGGGAGCGGGTTTTTCCGATCAGGCGCATTATACGCGAACCCTGCGTAGCATGGTCGATTTTGCCCCGTCTATGCTAAAAGCAAAGACCATTCTTGTGAGTGATGCAATTTCAAATGAGGGAAAAACAAACTTGAGCAAGCATTTTATCACCCCTTGAAATAGCAGAATCATTCAAGACTTATAAGTGTGTATTAGAAACAATGCTTTTGTTTGGCGTTGATGGTCTGGAGGGATTAACAGTTTGGCACGGCTAAACTTTTCTTTGAGAGCGTCATACCAACATCATGGATAGATCAACATAGAGATATAAAAATGACAAATTTAAATGCGATAAAAAGTATAAAAGATGTTGTATCTGAAAAAGAGTGGGATGCGCGTTGTCAGCTTGCAGCGCTGTACCGCTTAATTGCACATTTTCGTATGACCGATTTAATTGATACTCATATTAGTTTACGCGTACCCGATGCACACGGACATTTTCTGATTAATCAATATGGTATTCCTTTTGAGAAAATGACAGCTTCACATTTGGTGAAAATTGATTATGCAGGCCATACTGTTGCTGATTATGATCAGGGAAAATTAGTCAATACGGCAGGCTTTGTAATTCACTCTGCTATTCATGATGCGCGACAAGATGTGCACTGTGTGATTCATACTCATACTGCAGATGGTATAGCTGTGTCTGCACAAAAGCAGGGTTTATTGCCTCTATCACAGCATGCGTTAAAGTTTTATAAAAAAGTAAGCTATCACGAATATGAAGGTGTGGCGTTATTAACCGAAGAGCGTGAACGTCTGGTTAAAGACTTAGGGCAAAATCGAGTCATGATTTTAAGAAATCATGGTTTGTTATCGACTGGTGATTCGGTTCAACGTGCTTTCCATGAAATTTACTTTCTTGAACGTGCTTGCCAAGCTCAGATTAAGGCGATGGTGGGTGGTGTGGAACTGCATCTTCCTTCTGAAACCGTGTGTCAGCACACGGCCCAACAGTTTGAAAGTGAAATGATTGAAATGGTGATGCTGAAAGCATGGAATGCAGCTCTGTCGCTGATTGAACATCAGCGAGATGAGTATTGCGTATAAGTCGGTTTTGACTCTAATGCATGATTTGATTTGATTTGATTTATTTGTACTTTGGATGTGATGAGATAATTATCATAAATTCATTGCTTTAGGATGTTTTTGTTCAATTGATCAGCTATTTTTAGCGATGGGTGATATACGGCTTAAAGCTGTTTTTATTCTAACAGTCTGTATTTGAAAATAGTTGTTCTTATACTTCATTGAGTTATTGTCTTATTCGCTATTTCTTGTCATAAAAAGATATTTTGTATTTTAGTTTAAATTGGGTTTTCTTATTCATATTCCTCAATAGCTACAGGATTTCAATAGATCTTGGTAGATATGATTAGACATAAAAAAGGCTTAAACCTTTACAGTTTAAGCCTTTTAGGATCCCGATGGATACTACGGGAAGTTAATTTGGCGAAAGAGGGAGTCATATTTTATTATTAAGATATTGATATATAATTAATAATAAAAAATAATTTGGTTTTAATCCCCCAATCGTCCCCCAGTAATGTAATTTTATAAATTCAAAGTACAGAATATTGAGTAAAAAAGTTGAAATTTAAAATAACACAATATGAATTTTTTTCACAAAATAGATAACTAAAAAACAGCATGATCAAAGTCATGCTGTTTAGTTAAAAGTTTTAACTACCGGTTATATTGAGTTTGACCTCGCTCAATATTCAAACTACATGAATCATCACCAATTCTAAACAAGTAATTTGGAATCACGAGTTGAGCTTTTAATGCATTTAAACGGTTGCCAACATGAATCTGTTTTAAGTCATAATAGTTCTGTTCTTGCCCCTGAAATAGAGGTGCAATTCCAGAATTGATTGTACCGATATTACCTAAAGCAATACGATCGTTGTTAAGTTCAATAAAATGTGGTTCAAGCATTTCGTACAGATGTGTATCTTTGAATTGCACAAGATCAGAATATTCTTTTTCCACAATGAAAATAAGCCGTATTGAGTATGTTTGATAGATGTCAATTTCTTCTCGTGAGAGAATGCCTAATACATTGTTTTTACTTCGATTTTTCCAAACATCTTGAATAATTTCAATACATTTTTCTTTAACAATTTCGTAAGCAGTCATACTACGAAAGTCAGGGTCACCAAAAGCAGGCTCAAGACCATTGGGGCGCTTACGTTGTACAATCAGTGAATGTAGTTCAAACTTACTGGACTCACCATAGATAAACTCAAAAAAACGATCGTAGCGATTACTGCAAGAGCGGTAACGAGTGATCCATGATTGAATTTGTGACGTGAACGCTCTGGTCTGAATATGAACTTTGAAATCAGCAAAACAAGTTTCACACGCGTGTTCTATTTGCTGATAAGCATCTAGGTTGAATTGATGTAGATTATGTTTCAGCATCAGTTGACTGAGTAGTGCTATTTCAGGGTGAATCCACGTATTCTGAAACAGACCAGTTGTATAGGGATTCTGAGTATTATCGAAAATATGATTGAAGACAGTATTTCCTAAATTCGTCTTGTACAGATTAGGAATGTTTGGATGTGGAAATGCAGTCAGATTATTAGTAAATATCCTGAATCGATTTCCTTTTTTAATTTTTTGGATAAGTTCTAAATGATTAAACAATGAGATCGGTGTATATCCTTGGTTACGATAAAGACCAGTAATACAGTTTAATTGGTTAGTTGCTTCCATTTTTTCCGTGGCATTAAACGACATAATTGATTCCTTAGATTAGTGAGATTGTGTTGAATTTAAGGTGCGTGTGCGTCCAGACGTCGCTTTTGGAGTGGGCAACTTACTCCGCTGAAATCGTTTGAAATTTTTAAGCTCAGAAAAAATGAAAAATTGATCGGCTTTGCAGATGTAATCGAATGTTTTGATCAAGAAAGATTGTTTTTCAAGATCTGAATAATGAATCATGCCGATACCACAGTATCTGTACTGATCTTTCTTCATATTGCAGATAAAACAACTTCCTTGATTTTTGGTGATTTTCTGCCAGTAATCAGAAATGTATTGGGCAATACTGATATCTTCTTGATGTTTACTACCATCAAAAAAGAAGTATGCATGAACATGGAAACCTGTGGCTTGGGAATACTCATATTGGAAGATATAGCCTTCGATAGCGTTTAATAAAGTATTGTTACGCCAATTGTTTTTAAACTTAGTCATGAAACTTTTAAGAGCACTTAAATCATGACGTGAGTAAGGGGTAGCCATTGACGATGCATGCTTCAAAATGGTTGCTATATCTCGTTTTAATGAGAAATCCACTCTGACAACTAATACTTTTGCAAACTTTGCAATCAGGTGATTCAGAAGCTCAACACAGGCCTTCTTATTATTTTTTTTGGTTGTATTGCGGTCTCTGATTTTCTTTTTGAAAGATGCACTCTGAATATGTTGAACTAGGCGTTCCATGTACATATTAAACAGATCAATGTATTTTTTCACGCTCTTCTGATTAGTAGAGTCGAGTGAAGATAGGTGTGTAAGAAACTCAAGATCCTTTTCTGGAAATTGATTGCGTACAGATATCCATGCTTTTATTTCTTCACCATAGAAATATCGATCCGTGAATTGATAATAAAATGCAGGGCGTACCATTTTCACTAAAATATCCCACCCAGTAGCGAACTCAACTCGAAAATGTTGGGGTAAATATGAATTGGCTATTTTTGCGATAGGCAATTGAGCTTTGTCACATTGAGCAATCAGATTCAAAATATTCGAACAGACTTCTATATCATAATCAGCATGATGTCGTAGAAGAGAGTGAGGGACGCTACCTTCTCCATTTACAATTGCAGAACTGGAATCAGAGTGGATTAGGGCAAGCCGTTCTTCAAATGTGATGGTACTTGCTGAGTGGTCAAGTAATCTAAGTTTTTCCATAAATTTCTCGTTGAATCTATTTCAAAGAAATTTGGGCAAAAGCTGTCTATAGACGCTAAATTAAGTAGTGTCTAGGTTGAGTGAATGGCATGTTTAGGGATTAGTCGTGAATTACACTAACTCATATATTCTGTCATCAGTGTGTATTTCACACGTGATCTGACGTGCTTAAGGCGTCAGGTCACTATTGATGGTATTTAAGTTTGATATAGACTTCTGAAGATAATGAAGTCAAATCATTAAATACTGAATTTAAGATGTAAGTGGTTAATATATATCGAATATATTTAATAAGAATATATTGTAGATATACTTAAATGATTTAATACCCATATTGCAATTCAAGGCAAATAGACTCGCTTTGCACAAATTCATCCTGTGTTTACGTGAATGTGTAAATGAATCAGATATACACAGTTAAGCCGTCTTTTGTAGGAGATTGCGGGTGTCAATTTTGGACTGAATCCAAGCTTGAACTTCACTGAGTTGCCAACGGGTTAAGTGACCAAACTTCACTGGTTTGGGGAAGTCAGGGTCAAAGCGTTTGGACTTGGGATTAAGACGATCATAGATGGTAGATCTAGATAAACCAGTCAGTTCTTCTAAATCTACACGAGAGATCATCTTAAATTGAGGGGATACGGAAACCATCATATGTCCTATTTGGTTGTGATTGGATGGTTTCTACAATAAAAAAAGAAAACTCATCAAAATACCCCATTTGCACGGACATGCAATTTTTTATGAAATTAGAAATTTCAATTTTTATGTTTAAGATAAGAATGTTCCCTATTCTTTTTTACGATTTCTTGGATTAATTGATATAAAGTTTGATCTTGAACTTTGTGTTGTTTAAGCCAAGTTTCACTATCTCCCGTATATTTTTTCCTAATCATACTTTTACTAGTCTGTTCTCCAGAGTTTTTTATTTCATCAATTTTATTTCTGTATTCACTGATACGCTTTTTTAGTTTTCGTCTTGTTTTTTTATAAAATTCATCATCATTAAAAATAAAAATAGCTTCTTCTTGTTGGTCCGGATTAGCGTGGGTGAGCAGAACTTTTTTGGCACGATTTATTCGAATACAGTCAAACAATAATATTTTAATATCTACTTTGAGTTGCTGAATTAATGCTTTTTTGACAGTAGGGATAGATTTAGTTTCTAGGTCTTGAATGATTGTAGCTTTGTTGATTGATGAAATTTTTGAAACCTCTTCTTTGTCAAAAAGAATTTTTTCAGCGTATTGGATAAAGCCTTGTCTGATAGTTGCCATAGTTGTCCGTTGTTGGTACCCATTCTGATTTTTTGAAATGGACTCAAGAATTTCTATGGGTACAGCATTTAAATTTAGACAGTCATTATGCATGGCATAGGTATGGAAAGCCTTTTTACGTAATTTTTCTACCTGTTTTAGGCTGATGATTTCATCAGATTGAATGTAAGCAAAAAACTGTTTTATCTCTGTCAGAATATCATCGTAAAAGCGAGGCAAACGATCAATCGAAGGAATTTCGACAGTATCATTTTCATCTTCAGCAAGATGGATTTTTTGTACTGCAGTAGTACGATAATTTTTTTGTTGCTCAGTTTCTTTGAAACGTCCTTGGGTATGTAAATCGTAAATATATTTTTTATCTAATTCAGTAATTCCATAACGATACTCCTGTAAATCAACACCACAAAATTTTAAATGCTCATGTAAGGATGTTTGGTTGCCTACACCTGAATATTTAATATTTTTTAAAACAAAATCCTCAAGTACGTGCATGAGGCTAATTTGATTATCAATTTTCAACTGGTCAGACATTTTACATCTCTCGAATATGAGTTCAATATCACTAATCTCTAGGATAAATATAGGTTTAATTTTAATACAATCATTTTTATAATTTTGACTAAATGAGTTTAAATTCTTGAGGAGAAATAGCTTTGAAAATTAGCTTGATATAAAAGATATTTTTATAAAAAAGTCTTGTAAAAACCTTAGGTCATAAATAATGTACCAATATAGACATCAAAATGAGCAATATGAATCATTTCTTTGAGCTGAGGCACCCTCTTTAGGGATCTTGTTTTTTACAAGAATTGCTGTTCAAAGTTTATTAACTAAAGGTTACTCTGTATAAAAATAAAAGACATACAGTTCTCATTCATTTTCATCGTTGAGCAGCTTCATTTTTTATAGAACGTTGACACTTTAAATCCTGCCAATTATCCTTATCTTGCTGACCAACATCGTCAGTCGGTTTTAGCAGACCGTTTTACCCAAAGCACACGAAAAAGTCTCTTTCTTTTTTGTGGGCATCCCTACGTGCCCCCCTCTGCGGCGGAACGGGAGGGGGACATCTTCGGATGTGCTGATCTTTTTGGGTATCAGTCTGCTAACCCCTTTTCGTTTCGCCACCATTATTTAGCAGTAATGTGGTGAAACTTCTTTATACCCAAAGGAGTCCGCCATGCGTACTACATTCTTAAATGCTCACTCTCTTTTTTACCCCAGTATTTTCTATGGCGTTGTCGTCGCCAGATAAATTGATATTTTAAAAATTTAGCAATTGGGGAACGCTCAATGAAGGTACTTCATCCTTTGTTGGCCTGTACATCTGAATCATTTTATCGCTGATCTACAGATAGATTCCTTTCTGCGGAACAGTCACATCAGAAGAAAAGGCAGAACTCCAAGAAGAACATCAAACCACCATAAGTCCAGCTTGGCGATTGTTGAGAGGTGCTTATGGAGAATGAAAGAGAATGATGCACGATGACAACTAAATTAAAGTGTCTGTCTTTATGTATTTTATTGATGGGACTGAGTGCCTGTTCCAGTAAAGATCAGCCTGAAAGCGATCTCGCTGTAGAAGCTCAAACAACAGAAAGCAGTGAAGCTTTGCAGAATATCACTGAAACACCAACCGTGATTGTGCCGAAAGCACAAATCAGTCCTGATCAAAGTCTGCAAGAATTAGAACTTTCGGATATTCCTGCACATCAAAAAATTCGATACCCAACCAACTGGGAAATAGAACGGATTGGAGAATCTTCACTCTATGAAAATTATGATCTGATTCACCCTCAACTCAATCTAGGTTCAAATCAAATTTTTGTGATTGGTAATCAAAATCATGATCCTGAAGATAATTATCTTTTTATTGATTTGACCAATGATGAATATTTCAAATATAGCAATAATTTGGCGATCAATCATATCCGCTATATGAAAGCCCCTCACATTGAGCCGAAGCAAGAATTTGAAAAAACACAGGACTATGAAGCACGAGTGCAACGAGAAAGGCAAAATGCAGAAAGCAAAGTTACGGACTATGATCTGAAATTACTGGAACAAGCTTTAAACCGAAGTGTTCGAGATATTTATCTTAACGATCCATATGGCTCCTATGAATACGATGCAGATCATGAACAGATGATGGTTCGCTATGGACAAGATATTAGGTCTAGAGTTTTTCTGGAATCGGAAGTCATTTTTAAAGTTCAACCTGAATTAGCCAAACAAATCGCTGAATATTTTGGGCAACTCAAATTAGGGTATGTATTGGATTTCAAAAATAATCAGCTGAGTCTAAATGGCATCTTTTTCTATTTTAACAAACCGGGCAATCTAGATCGGCATCGCAACAATGTTGTAGAGGTGATGTATGTTTCGCCTGTATTCAAACCACTGAGCTTCAAGCAAAGATCAGCAGTTGAACTGGAATGGTACTTTGTTGATAACGCAATAGAACAACTGAAAACCATGCCATTTCAAGATGTCTCACATGCACCAGTATGGAATTTCAAATTTGGTCTTGAGAACTATCTTTCCCCAGAAACCCTCTTGCAGAAATATCCGAAGAAAGTCGTCCCTGTAGAACCTGAAAAATTCGATTATCTGGGAGATGGATGACAGTGATCAAATCTGCTGTTGAGTACTTTTTAAAAACTAAGAAAATTCAAATATATATTACCACGATGTAAGGGTTTTACCTTCTCGATATCAATTGAGGGAAAGCATCCATATCTCTACATCTGAATACAATATTTAGGAGCAATCCAAAATGAACAACTTGATGAAAACTTTGGGCTTCACCACACTACTTTCGTTATCTGCATTGACTTTACATGGATGCAGTTCAGGATTGGAACCAGATACCTTTTCGGTCGAATTGAATGAAATGGTTTATGGGACATGGAACCGTCCTGCAGTGATAACGATCCGTTCAAATACAGCAGAACCGATAGAAGTGACCAATGTCACGGTGAACAATGGACAATGTACCTATATGGGATCTGATAAAAGATTTAATTTACCACTACATTTTCAGATGGGGCAAATCGCTCGATTGCGACTGGATAAATGTAGTTTCTCTAACGTCGTACAAGTGGATATAGAAACCACCCAAGGTAGTGTAAGTTATCAGTTCAATTAATGCTGAAGCTTGAACTGTATCTCAGTTTCTAAGTACTGAATCAAAGATAAGCTCATCAAAAACCATGCCTCAACGGGCATGGTTTTTTTATGCCTGAAATTTTATGGAGTTATCGATATGCCTCGAATTTATTGTCCGATGTGTGGCAGTGATGAAATTGAAATCGCTGCACCACACATATCCAATCCCAATCCTTCATTAGGTCAAACCTTGCTTAAACCACCGATGCAGAGCCTGATGCAATATATCGTCAATTATGCTGCGATGGGTATTTCAGGTGCACGCCTGATCAAAGGGCAACGTCCGATGGTCTATGTGGTCGGTGCCGTGATTGGTGGTGCAGTCGGATGTGCAGCGTGTTTTCTCAATTATGTCCAAGAACAGCAACCCAATCTCATGCTGAAAGAAACCGCACAAGCACAAATTCTGTATGAATGTCTGGAATGTGGTCATCACTTTGCAGATCGAGCGTAGCTCCACAGAGCACCCCGCAAAATTTAAGATTTACAAAAACCAAAATTTACTTTGAATAGGAAAAAGAACTATGGCACATCAAATTGAACAAATGGCCTATGTTGGCGCCACCCCTTGGCATGGTTTAGGTAATCAACTCACGCAAAACCAACCGATTGAAATCTGGGCACAGCAAGCAGGGATGGACTGGCGCATTGAATCCTCTGATGTCAGCTATATGGCTAAAAATGATCGAGGACAAAGCATCATTATGCCTTATGAAGAACAACGCGTTTTATACCGCTCTGATACTCATGTACCATTATCGGTAGTGAGTCAGCGTTATCAGGAAGTTCAACCCAAACAGATCTTGGAGTTTTACCGAGATCTGACGGAGCAATCAGGCTTTGAACTGGAAACCGCAGGTGTACTCAAAGGCGGGAAGAAATTCTGGGCTTTAGCTCGAACTGGACAGACTTCTGCTTTAAAAGGCAAAGATGTCAGCAATGGCTATATTCTCTTAGCGACTGCATGTGATGGCACCTTAGCGACCACGGCGCAATTTACTTCTATTCGTGTGGTATGTAACAACACTTTAGCGATTGCATTAAAAGGTCAGAACAGCAGTACAGGTGTAGTGAAAGTGCCACACAGCACCAAATTCGATGCCCAGAAGATCAAACAGCAGCTGGGAATTTCAGTCCGTGCATGGGATGAGCACATGTATGAAATGAAACAGCTCAGTCAACGTAAAGTGACACAGACTGAAGCGGCAGCATATTTCGATGCAGTGTTTAACAATACTAGCCTGAGTCCAATTGAACAGGACGAAGGCATTATTCAGTTCTATCGTAATGTAGCCACCCAAGCCACGAAAGCTGAAAACAAAACTGAACCGAATGGACGTGCCATGTCTAGAGTCATGACCATGTTTAATGGACACGGTCGTGGGGCAGAACTGAGCTCAGCTAAAGACACGGCCTATGGTTTGCTGTGCTCAATTACAGAATTTGCTGATCATGAACGTCGTGCCATGAGTCAAGATCACAGACTTGATTCAGCATGGTTTGGTGCAGGAGCAGGCCTTAAGCAACGTGGACTCGAACAAGCTTTACGTATGTTGGCTTAGTTCCAAACAATCCATTGATTAGCCTAAGCTGACTCATCGCAATACTTAAACGCTCAACCTTACAAATGACTTAATTATTTTATTCAAAGCTGTGTCTACGGACACGGCTTTTTTTATGCCCAAAATTCAACAATGACAGGAAATCGCTATGAACTCAGCCGTAATTCATCCAAACAAGGCAACACTGAATATCCACACCAATCGCCCAAAGCTCTTCACCGCAAAACGTTTCGTGGAAACTAAAAATATGACTCAAGCCGAATGGCTAGAAGTCCGTAGAAAAGGTATCGGTAGCAGTGACTGTGCCGCAGCTTGTGGTCTCAATCCGTATAAGTCAATGCTTGAACTATGGATGATTAAAACAGGACGGATTCAACAAAATATAGAAGATGAAAGTGAAGGTCATGCACCCTTGTATTGGGGAAAAAGGCTGGAGCCTCTAGTTGCGGAATACTACAGTATGCATACCAACTATAAAGTCCGTCGGGTCAATGCCGTGTTACAACATCCTGATCCAGACAAGCATTTTATGTTAGCCAACTTGGATTACTCAGTTGTTGGAGATGCCGATGTACAAATACTGGAGTGTAAAACCGCAGGGGAGTATGGTGCCAAGTTGTGGCGAGATGGTGTGCCTTTATATGTACTTTGCCAAGTGCAACATCAATTGGCGGTGACAGGCAAGAAAGCCGCACATATCTGTGTGTTGCTGTGTGGACATGAAACACGCATTTTTAAAGTCACGCGTTCTGAGTCAGTAATTCAGCATATCGTCAATGCAGAGCGTTACTTCTGGGACTGTGTAGAAAAGGATACCCCACCAGAAGCGGATGCCAGTGAGTCGGCAGCCAAAGCCTTACAGCTACTCTATCCAGAACATGTACCACTCAGTACGACAGACTTATCTGAAGATGAGCAAGCCAATCAACAGTTTGAACAACTGATCCGAGTACGCAATCAAGTTGAAAAGCACCAAGAGCAATTTGACTTACTCAAACATCAGTTACAAGCCAAGATGCAACAGGCTGAACGTGCCACTTTTAAAACAGGTTCAGTGACGTGGAAGAAGTCTAAGGACTCGATCAGCTTAGACAGTAAAGCGTTACTACAACAACATCCTGAATATCTCAACCAATTTCCACAAGCTAAACAGGGTACACGGCGTTTTCAGATTTATGCCAATGGTGGATAACTCAGATTTTATCCACATCAGCATCACGTGAAATACCAACAAGCAAGCTCATATCAGCCTATGCCCACAGCATGGGCTTTTTATGCCTATTCAATTTACAAAAAGAGGAAATCCATATGATTAAAGGTTTAGCAATTACTCCACCGATACTTGGACGAATCAGTATCGGTAAGGTAGTGGAGAAGAATGGTAAACGTGTCCCTGAAAAAGATGATCAATTTACCCTGACCTCGCAAATCCAAAACAAAGAGGGTTGGGTGAAACATCCACTGGATGAACAACTTCGAGCCAAGGCATCGAATCAAAAACTCAGAAGCATTCCAGTCCGTATGATTTTTAATGATCCCGAACTCAATCTACGTGCAGAGTACAGTTTATTTGATCGTCAAACAGGGCGACCAGTGTGTATGGGTAATGGTGAAACTTGCCAGCGCATGACCAATCAAGGTGTGGAACAACATCCATGCCCATCTCCTGATTTATGTCCTTTGGCACAAGGCGGTAACTGTAGGCCTTATGGACGGTTACACGTCAATTTAGATGAATCGGATGAACTTGGTACATTTATCTTTAGAACCACAGGTTTCAATAGTATTCGAACTTTGGCTGCACGTTTGGCTTATTACCATGCAGCATCCAATGGTTTACTTTCATGTTTGCCACTGCAATTGATACTTAGAGGTAAGTCGACGACACAAAGCTATCGTCAGCCTGTGTATTACGTGGATTTAACCTTAAGAGAAGGAGTCAGTCTAAAGGAAGCGATTCAAACGGCTCAAGAAATTGATCAACAGGCTAAAGCGAAAGGGTTTAATCAACAGGCCTTAGATCAGATGGCACGGCAGGGTTATGGCAATGCACGGTTTGAGGTGAATTCGGAGGAGGGTGTGGATGTGATGGAGGAATTTTATACGGATGAATCAAATGTAGAGCAACGTCAGCAGAATCATGACTTGACTCATGTGCAGGATATTCAGACAGGGTTGCAGCAGTCAGTACAGGCTTTGAATTAAGCTTAGTGTATCAATAGATTCCATATTTTATACTAAAGAAGGTATGATTTTATTTAGTATGGCTGATTTAAGTAAAGGAAATAGACTTAAATCAGTTTTTTTTATTTTTTGGTTTAAAAAGCATTTATTTTACTCCCCCTCTAAAAAATCATCTTAGCAATTCTCCTAATGTAAAAAGAGCTTATCCTAAATCATCTAAAGTCTTTAAAATTAAACCTATTCATTTTTAGACAACTTGCATAACTCATAAACCGAACAATCATTTGCTGTAATTCTGCACCGACATTTTTTGATATTTCATGCATAATTTATGCATGAAATATATTGATATACAGAAACTGACTGATCCTCAGTTCAAACGCCTAACGGGAATATCTTGGTCTACTTATAAAGTGATGATTGATGTACTCAATCTTGATTTATCATCAACAGGGCGACCCTCTAAATTATCCATAGAAGACCAATTGCTTCTCTGTTTGAGCTATTGGCGTGAGTACCGTACTTTATTCCATGTTGGAATGACTTATGGTGTGTCAGAAGCAACAGCTTCAAGAATTGTTCGCTATACAGAAGACTGTTTAATCCGCTCTAAGAAATTTAATTTACCGAAAAAATTACCTGTTGGTGGAGGTTTAGATTGGGATGTTGTTATCGTAGATGCAACAGAAATAGTTGTACAACGTCCTAAAAAAACAGAAGAAAAGCTATAGCGGCAAGCAAAAGGCACATACGTTTAAAGTACAAGCGATCATTCACTATAAAACACAGCAAATCCTAAGTTTATGTATGTGCAAAGGTGCAGTACACGACTTTGAATTATTTAAAAGAAATCAGCATTTAATTCCAAAAGAATCGTTTGTATTAGCGGATAAAGGTTATCAAGGGATCTATGCGATTTATGAAAAAAGTTTAATACCAATAAAAGCAAAACGAGGATGTAAATTAGATCCTGTATTAAAACAACACAACCGTGAAATCAATAAAAGAAGAATAGGAATTGAACATGTATTTGGTGTACTCAAGACCTTCAAAATACTTTCAGAGCGCTATCGAAATAGAGGGAAAAGGCTCGGTTTAAGATTCAATTTAATTGCTGGAATTTACAACTTAGAATTGAATGAAAAATGAGTTATGAAAGAAATCTTTTATACATAAGAGCTTAAATACGTTATGAATCGAAATAAACTTGTTCCTGAATTAATTGTCATGAACTTAGAAAAAAGTAAGGCCTTTTGGATTGATCTAATTGGTTTTAAAATAATGTATCAACGAGAAGAAGAGCATTTTGTTTATTTAGATCTTAATGGTGTCCAATTTATGTTAGAGCAATTTCAAGAGGATCAGTGGATTACTGCTGAACTCAATTATCCATTTGGTAGAGGAATTAACTTTCAGGTAGAGGTTGATCAAATTGATGCTATTTTAGAGAGACTAATTAACATTAATTGGCCTTTATATCAACGACCTGAAGAGAAATGGTATAGAGTAGATCAAACTGAATATGGTCAGAAGCAGTTTTTGGTTAAAGATCCTGATGGATACTTATTAAGATTAGTTCAAGTATTAGGTGAAAGATAAAAATATATTTTATCTATTTGTTGCATATAGTAATGAAAAACAATCAGATATTTATACTTTGGAGAAAATTTACATTGCTATTTTTGAATAAAAAAAACGTGGATATCGATCCACGCTTCGTACATTTAAAGATAAATAGCTACAGTTTGACGGCTAACAGCAACTAGTTTACCTGTTTCATCCCAAAGCTGAGCTTTTTCATATACGTAGCCATTAGCAGCATATTCAGCATTAACTTCGTACTTCCACCATGAATCACCATTATAAGTAGATTCAGCATCTATCAGATCAAAGTCCCATGTTAATGAACTAGCTGGCGCTGGGCGATTAAACATTGGTAATACTGAGGCAGGCCACATATCCATTAATAAAAATAAATGTGGCAGTTTAATTTCGGCTATTTCTTCAGATGACTTTAATTTCATCCACCCAGTAAAACCAGTTTTTTTACTGTTCGAAAAAGGAATATCACCTTCAACGAGGATAACATCAAAGTGGTTTAAGAATTCCGGCATGATGCCTTCCATGTAAGGCAATAGCGTATAATCTTTTGGAAAACTTAATTGAGCTTCTGAAGCAGAATGTGTGATTGCAATACTTGATTCTCTTGGTAGTGCAAAACTAGCGATGATAATGGATACTACTTCTGTATTCTGGATAACCTCTACTTGAATCGTGGTTACAGACTTACTAGAACGTAGAATTCTAGAAACTAACTCAGCTTTTTCACCTGAAGTTACAGGCCCAACAAAAGTGATGGATGCTGATTTTAGTGTTTTATTTTCATCATTAAGTAAGAGCTGTGCATGGGATACCATAAGGGCTGTAATAAGTCCGCCATAAACTGTGCGGCCTTGCCCCCAGTTAAGAGGAATTTCTACTATAGAACTCTGTTTTAAATTTTCAATTAACTGATCTACATGCATGGATTGGAAAATTCCTAAAATTTATAATGTGAAATATTGCATAAAAACTACAATATAATCAATGAATAAACTGAACTTTTTGGTTTAATTATTTTTACTATAGTGAGGTGGATGTATCTCACTTATTCTTAAAATGAATACAAAGTCCATAAAAAAATATTAGATACTACTGCCACCTTGTTCTATAAGGATAGAATTGCAAATACAGGAATAAATATAATTTCAGAGAGATTTACCATCATGAAGAGGATCCGTCAGCTTGTGTATATCAATACATTTTATACATAAAGTGTGAGTGAAAAATTACTGCAAATAATTGTTCATTCTATTCAGATATTTTTTACATAATAAAAACCAGCAATACCTAAAACAGGACCGATAAGTAAAATCCATGCAGAATTGAGCCCTATATAATCAAATGCATATGTTGTTAAACCAATTGAAATAATTGTAATTGCAAATCCTATCGAGTTTTGAATAGCTAAAGCTGCACCTAGTTTTTCTGGTGGACACGCTTCGGCTGAGAGTGCAGAAAATTGTGGGGAATCTGCAATGACTGATGTTCCCCAAATAACCAAAATAATAAAAAGCAACCATTCAGGCAAAAGTCGCCAGCCTAAAACAAAAATCAAACAGCATATGCCAGAAATTAAAAGCGCTCCTATTGCAACTTTAGTACTTCCAATTTTTGTTGAAAGAAATCCACTAAATATGCATCCAGCAGCACCACACGCCATCACAAAAAAAGTCAGTAATGCAACACTATTAAATCCTAAACTTTCTGGAATACCTGATTTAACGATGTAGAGTGGAATAACAGTCCAGAAAGCATATAGTTCCCACATGTGCCCGAAATATCCAACTGCCGCTGCTCTAAATTTGGGTATTTTGAAAACTTCTAAAGCACGACTATTATGTTTAGTCCTAATTGCTGAAACATAATTTTCACGATCTCCTAACTTAAAAACTAGAGATGCGGCTATAAGTGCTAATACAGAAGAAAAGGTAATCACATATTGCCAATTTAAATTTGCAGATAAACCATTTAACCCATAAGGAAGTGCTGTACCTAAAGTTAACATGGCAACAAGTTTCGCTAAAACTTGCCCAGTTTTATCAGGGGCCCATTGAATTACAAGTTTCATCCCAATTGGGTATATCCCTGCCAAGCATACACCAACTAAAAAACGATATATCATGGCTTCTATTAAACCATTAGCAATCCAAGCAAAACAGAGATTAAAGAAAGCCCCGAACAAGCCAGCGATTGCAAAAATTGAACTTGCTTTGAATCGGTCAGCAATCCCAGTAAATGCAATAAAAAAAGTTCCAAGAATAAATCCGATTTGTAAAGCATTCGTTAGCCAACCTATATCAGCAACAGAAATATTCCATTCACGAATTAAGTCTAAAACAACGCTATTCGCACTGAACCATAAAGATGTTCCAAATAACTGAGCAAATGAAATAATTGCGATAGCGTGGATTGAAAAAAAATTATTTTTAACAAGATTACTTTCAATATTCATTCAACTTCCTTTTGATACTTTTTATTTATCATCCTTATGGCCCAATCTTGACTCCATTCAGCATTGCAACCTCAATTACACCAGAAAAAAGCCCTGAATAATTTGGCTAAAACCTATGTACAGCAGCTATTAATCAATTTTTCATTCTAAGGTTTGATATGCTTTTAAAAGCATTGGCGTCAATCTTTCTATGATTTAATTTTCATACGTTGCTACCAAACTACTTCTAACTCTATCTTTTATATATCCATAGCGTATGGGTAAGCCAAATTTCTAAATCAACTTGACTCATTTTAAGAATACTTTAGGCAAAGAAGTTCGCTGTTATTGGTTAGATATTAAGATTAGTAATTACGTTAAAAATTGATCACTAAAATAAGTCAACTTTAAATAAAGCATTTCTTAATGAAGAAATGCTTTAAGGTATCGCTAAGAATTAACGCATGGTGACAAATTCTTCAGATGAAGTGGGGTGAATAGCAATCGTATTATCAAAATCTTTCTTTGTTGCTCCCATTTTTAAAGCAACAGCAAAACCTTGAAGAATCTCATCCATTCCATATCCAATCCCATGTATTCCTAAGATTTTTTCTTCAGAACCTACACAGATTAGTTTCATTTTAGTTAGCTGTTTATGCTCTGTCACAGCTGTATACATACTAGTAAAAGATGAGCTATATACTTTGACGTTATCTTTGCCAAACTGTTCTATGGCTTTTTCTTCAGTAAGACCGACTGTACCAATAGGTGGATGACTAAATACCACTGTTGGGACATTGTTATAGTCTAAATGTTCATTTGGTTTATTATTAAAAAGTCTTTCTGATAGTCTACGGCCTGCTGCAACTGCGACTGGAGTTAACTCCACTTTGCCAGTAATATCACCAATCGCATAAATACCTGTTTCAGTTGTATTTTGGAATGAATCAACTTGAATAAATCCTTGATCATTTAATTGAATATTTGTCAGATTTAAGTCAAGAGGTTGTGTATTTGGTTTTCTACCTACTGCCCAAATGAGACAGTCAACAATATGTTTATTTCCATCTTCTAAATATAAAACAATGGAGTTATCTTCAAGTTTGGAAACCTTTTTAATTTGAGTATGAGTATAAACTTGAATATTCTCACTACGCATATGTTCAATTAAGGTTTGACCTAAAAAACTGTCGAGGTTACGTAGAGGCTGATTTTTACGGATAAAAAGCTGTACATTTGAACCTAAAGAATTGAGAACTCCTGCAAGTTCTACTGCTATATAGCCAGAACCGATAATTGCAGTACGTTTAGGCAAATCTTGTAATTCAAAAAAACCGTTAGAGTCAATTCCAAATTCTACACCTTCAATATCAGGTAAACTTGCTTGTGTTCCAGTTGCAATAAGAATATGGTCAGCTGTAATTTTTTCACCATTGACTTCAATCGTTTTCTTATCAATAAATTTAGCAAAACCATGAATTACATCAATATTATTTTTACTCAGTACAGAATCATAAGAGGCACGAATTCTTTTAATATAATCCTGCCGATTATTAATGAGCTTTTTCCATTCGAAAGATTTTAATTCCGTATCGAATCCATAATCTGGACCATACTTTTTAATTGCATCGGCAATTTGAGCTGAATACCACATGACTTTTTTAGGAACGCAACCAACATTTACACAGGTTCCTCCTATGTCACCCATTTCAATCAGGGCACATTTTTTGCCATAAAGTGCTGCACGATTAACGGACGCAATACCACCACTGCCACCGCCGATCGCTATATAATCATAATGTTTAGGCATTAAAAATTCCTTTAATATTAACTAAATATTAATCGTCAAAGATTGTCAGTAGCTATAGTAATAAACGAAAACCATTTAATTAGGTTTATGTTTACTTAAAATTAATGTGATTTAGAGCACGTTAACAATATTGCCAATAATAGCTGGATCTAACTCTGTACCGTCATTCATAGCCCATCGAACAAAACTACTGCCTTCCAATAAACTTAAAATCTGAAAAGCTTTTTGGTGTGTGTCGCCTTTAGAAGATAATTCACTGCATGAAATTCCTTCATCAATAATTTTTTTAATCCACTTTAATTGGATCTCAAAATATTGGCGAGTCAGCACTTGTAACTTATCTGGTAATGCGGCCATTTCAGCTGCAAGCGCACCACATAAGGGCAGCATTCCGTCTGACATTGCTGCTCTAAAAAGAGAAGCGAATGCACATAGACGACCAAAGGCATTAGGAAAATCTTGCTCGATACTCTCGAAATCTAGAATAGACTGCTGTATATATGACTCGATAATGACTGCACCAAGATCTTCTTTTTTTGGAAAATGGTGATGAATACTCGCTTTTTTGATTCCGACCACTTTTTCCAAATCAGCATAACTAAATGCGGCATAGCCTTTAGACCGTAACATATACTCAGCCGATTTAATTAATGATGCTCTGGTATCAATAGACATAATGGCTTTTACCTGTACGAAAATATGAGGGGGAGCATACTATGATATCACTGATAGTAAAGAAACCTCAGCTAGTACGTATGCTCCCTTATTACTTTACTTTTGAACGACTACAAGTTTAGGTTTCATGCGAATTGCACGTGATAAATTCGCAA
The DNA here is from genome assembly GCF_044130335.1 of Acinetobacter halobius. Classification (NCBI taxonomy): domain Bacteria; kingdom Pseudomonadati; phylum Pseudomonadota; class Gammaproteobacteria; order Moraxellales; family Moraxellaceae; genus Acinetobacter; species Acinetobacter halobius. Next base: position 205,645 of record NZ_JBIQOD010000002.1, on the reverse strand, counting down.
AATTCGGAGATGTTTGAATCACTGCATTGTGAATCTCTTCTAGCTGCTCAGGCGTAGCATCCGCATCAATAAAAACGCTATATTCTATTTCATCATATCCTGGGTTAACTGTTTCATCTAGACCGAGAAAACCACGTAAATCAAGTTCACCAGTCGTGTTGATTTCTAATTTATTAACAGTGATTCCTTTTGATGCCGCAATTGCAACATATCCAACAGTCATACAAGCATTAAGAGCTGCCATTAACAGTTCTTGTGGATTCGGTGCTGTATCAGTTCCTAATATATCAGTTGGTTCATCTGCGGCAATATGGAAATTACGCTCGTATGTTTTTCCACAAAGTTCATAGGACTTAATCGTTGAAACAGAACGTGTTTGACCTGCCCAGCGAGTTTCTACATTAAAGCTAGCTTTTGATGTATTAGGGTTTTGGCTAACGCCCTCCGCAAACTGTTGGAAAGCATCTACATCAATACCGTTGATTGTATTTTTCATATGAAAATATCTCTATATTTGAATTTAGATAACTTGGGTAAATGAATAACCCAAGTGAGTACAGTTGTATAAAAATCAAGCCCTATGATTTATAACTCGTCATAAGCATCTAAGGTTCTTGCCGAGTAGACATAGGCTGCTCCAGCATTCAAAGCAATTGCAGTTCCCAATGCAGCAGCGACTTCTTCTTTTGTTGCCCCAGCTTTTTTTGCAGCAGCAGCATGAGCCGTTAAACAACCATCACAGCGAGTCGTTACTGCGACTGCTAAAGAAATCAACTCATGTGTTTTTGCATCCAACACTTTGTTTTCTCGTGTCGCAACTTCTAAGTTGTGAAACGCATTAGCGACAGGTTTATTTGTTTTTGCAAAGTTACCTACGCTTTTAACAAGTGCAGATAATTTGTTAGTCCATTCACCATTCATTTTCAGTACCTCTTCAATTTTTAAGCGTTATTTACCAAGTTTTCGTGATGCCATGACACCACCATCTACATCCCAAATTGAACCAGTCACCCAAGATGTTTTATCCGAAAGGAGAAATACAATAGTTTCTGCAACATCACGTGGAGTTCCATTTCTTCCTAATGGATGAAAACTATTGAAATCCTGCAAAGCACTATCTAGTTGATCACTAGGGATAAATCTTTCAAAAATACGAGTTTCTACCATGCCAGGGCTAACAGCGTTTACTCGAATGCCATGTTCAGCAAGTTCTGCTGCAACATGCCGAGTCATAGCCTCTAATCCTATTTTTGCCATTGAATAAGCCGATGCCGTAACAGTTTCAATAGCCTGACGTGCAGCAACGGCAGTTACATTTACAATCGATCCAGTTTTATTCTGCGCAACTATTGATGCTGCAACTTGTTGAGTAATAAAGAAGAAAGCGCGATTCAAATCGAGGAAATTGTTATAGTCACTCAATGAGTGATCTAGGAAACTTTTAGGGTAAAAAATTCCAGCTGAGTTAACTAATAAGTTAATGTCTTTATGTTCACTATTTAATTTGCTAATTAGATTTTGAACGCTATCAAAATTTGATAAATCAGCTGTTAGTGCAAAAACTTGATCTTCACTTGTTATAGCAACTAATTGTTTACGCGCTGCTTCGGCTTTATCTACACGATTCCCGACGATGATGACTGTACCGCCTTGTTCAGCGACTTTCTGTGCTGTTTCTAAACCAATGCCACTCGTACCACCAATGACAAGAAGTTTCTGACCTTTAAATTGTTGTTCACTCATGGGACACCTCAATAATTGATTATTTAATTTAATCTACCTACTAGTTGGTTTGTAGATTATATAGACTAATTCCAAATGTCAAGCACCACTTGAAATTAATCTGAATAAATCATTCGGGATGGCTGTTGGAATTTGTTAGACAAAGTGAGCCTATTGTTTCTTGATCAATATCTTCAAAACCGTTTGAATCTAATTTCATTAGCTCTTCTAACGCATTTTGATAATCCGTTAAGGGCTTTACGCCTACGATACGTTGAATTAATTGTCCATCTTTGAACATGAGTACAGAAGGTAAACCCATATTTCATAACGATTTGCTAAAACTGGTGATTGATCAACATTGACCACTCCAACAGTTACATTACTCTCTATATGTTCTGCAAATTCATTAAATAAATTTTCACTACTATGGCAAGGCGGGCACCAAGGTGCGTGAAAACGTACCACAGCCAAACCTTCTTTCCATCCAATGTTGTGAAAGTTATCTTCATTAAAGGTAAGTAATTTACGCATTTTAGGGTTTCCTTTTTTCGCAGTTAGATATCGAACACTAAATAAGTTAAATAATATTTAATCGATTTTGAGTATGAATAAGTAAAACTCAGGAATAAAATATTAAAAATACTATTGCCTACCTATTAGTTGGTTGATATAGTGTCACTATCTTATCTGTTGCGCAATAGGGATAACAAAATACGAATTTTTGTATCTTTTAGAAACAGGTTATCGACCTGTGTCATTCATTGTCAGATTGATGAGTGTGGTCAAAGAAATTGCTTAAATTATTTGTAAATCTTTCTTGAGGTATATGATGAATAAATTATTCACTCCCCATAATTTGGCGGATATTCAATTAAAAAACCGTGTAGTAATGGCACCAATGACCCGTACTCGGACATTAAATGATGTGGCAGATGAGCTAGTTGCACTTTATTACTCTCAACGAGCTTCAGCGGGTCTAATCATTACTGAGGGTTTACCTGTATCAGAAGAAGGGCGTGGTTATTTATATACCCCAGGTTTATATAATGAAGCGCAAATGCATGGATGGCGCAAAGTTACAGATGCAGTGCATGCAAAAGGTGGACGTATTTTTGCTCAACTTTGGCATGTGGGACGAATGTCACATGTTTCAGTGCTACCTGAAAATCAAGCACCAGTATCATCTGGAACTATTCCAGCAACTAACACTACAGTATTTGCGTATTCTGATTCTGGAGAACCTAGTGCGGTTACACCAAGCATTCCTAGAGCACTAGAAACTGAAGAAGTTAAACGTGTCACTAATGATTTTGTTAAATCTGCACGACTGGCTATAGAGGCTGGTTTTGATGGCGTAGAAATTATGGCCGCAAATGGATTTATCTTTGATCAGTTCCTCAGTACTGAATTAAATAACCGTACCGATGAATATGGTGGCTCTGTTGAAAATCGCCAACGTTTCCTTTTTGAAACGATCGATGCTATCTCGCAAGAAATTGGTAATGATAAAGTTGCTGTACGTCTTTCACCATTTGGACGTATTTATGACCTTGCAGCTTATGAAGGGGAAGCTGATACGTGGAAAAATATTGCATTGGCTCTTGGGCAACGTGAATTAGCATATGTTCATTTGTACTATCAACCTACTTATGAAACAGCACCGATTGAAGCTGAGAGTTTTAAAACTTTATTCCGTAAAGTTTTTCAGGGCACCATTATTGCCGCAGGAGGTTTTAATCGACAAAGTGCCGAAGCTGCTTTGGCAAAAGGTGACGTTGATTTAATTGCTTTCGGTGTTCCTTATATTGCTAACCCAGATTTGGTAGAGCGGATGCAGAATAATTGGCCTTTGGCAGAAAGTGATCGCACAACGTATTACGGTGTGAGTGGTTCTCCAGAAAAAGGATATACAGATTATCCGAATTATGAAGTGAAGTAAGCAGATGATTGCCTAGCTATTTTTATGGCTAGGCTTAAAAGATTTCTGCTCATACAACATCTAATCAAGATTACTGAGGTATTTATGAAAACACTACACCCACAAATAACCATTGATGTATGGTCAGATTTTATCTGTCCATGGTGCTGGATTGCTAAAAAAAGATTTGAAAAAGGATTAGATGCTTTCGAACATAAGGATCATGTGATCGTTAGATATCATAGCTACCGCCTTGCTAATAAGTATGTGCCTGAACCCTTTAAAGCGGCATTGTATAAAAAGTTTGGAGGAAAAAATGGTGCAGAAGCGATGATGAGCCAAGTAAAGAGTGCAGGTGAGTCGGAAGGGCTAATCTATAACTTTGATACTATGCTTTTTGGCGATACTTTAGATGCACATGCCGTAGTAAAGCTAGCACAGCAAAAAGGTTTAGGTGAGGTACTTGCTGAAAAGTTATTCATGGCAAGTGTAACAGAAGGTCGGTCTATATTTGATCGTAAGGAGTTGGTTGAACTTGCTACTGAAGTGGGTTTATCCCGTGAGGAAACGGAAAGTGTCTTTAGCAATGATTTGTTTAAACAAGGTGTTCTACAAGATGAAGCAAACGCACATGCAATAGGTGCTAGTGGCGTTCCACTTTTTGTTATAAACAATAAATATTCAATCAGTGGTGCTCAATCTGTAGAAACCTTTCTGAATGTTTTAGAACAGGTATGGGCAGAAAAGCAGAGTGAAATAACGGCTACTGAAGGTCAAAGCTGCGGTATTGATGGTTGTAGCATTTAGTTTTTATGATTAATAAGCGTTGATAGGAATGTAATTAAGTTATCTACCATCAACGCATTTTTACTTAATCATAAAATGAAGTTAAAGATGACCAACTGTTTGACTAAATCCTTGCTAGTATTTAGATGAAAATTTAATTTAATTAATGGTTTATACTAATTCTTTGTTTAATAAATTTTTTAATTGATGTTAACGTTATGCCGAATCGGCTTTTGAGTCTGTGAGTTTATTTTGCTTGGAATTACTGATCTAACAACTTTTATTATTGGCACGACTTTAATTGTATTATTACCTGGGCCAAACTCACTTTATGTCATGTCTATTGCATCACGTTACGGTATTAAAACTGGTTATTTAGCAGCCTTTGGGGTTTTTAGTGGTGATTTAATTTTAATTATTCTTACCATTTTAGGTGCAGCGTCGTTATTGCATGCTTTTCCGTGGTTATTTACTGCTTTAAAGCTTATAGGAGCGCTATATTTAGGTTACCTTGGCATGAAACTCTTGATAGCTGCTTATCGAACTTGGCATCCACAACCTCAAATTTCTAAATTGATAGCCCATCAATCAACTAAAAATGAAAGTATCAAGCCATATCAAACGGCCTTGTTAATTAGCCTAATTAATCCAAAAGCAATTTTATTTTACTTATCCTTTTTTCTACAATTTGTGGATCCAAATTATCCTTATCCTTCACTCAGTTTCACTATTCTTGCGATTGTCTTACAAATCATAAGTATGAGCTATTTATCTCTATTAATTTTTTCAGGTGTAAAATTAGCCAGCTACTTTAATCATCGTTATAAAATTACTGCAATCAGTGTGGCATCTATTGGTTTGTTATTTTGTGGATTTGGAGTAAAACTTGCAACTACAGGTCTCTAAAAATGTGCCGTATTACTTCGGTATGATTTTTAGTGATTGGCTTTAAAAGATAGGCTTAGTACATGTGGCATTTTTAAAAAATGCTTTTGAAGCACTTAGATTCATGATTCAAGTACGGAAAGTTTAATGCGGTAATCATTACGGTAATTTTTTTTAAGTAATTAAATTTTTTATTATTAATCAATATTATATTTTTTTTCCTGTGCGCGCTGGCGTACTCTGTCAGGTACAACATCAATTGGCAGTGACAGGCAAGAAAGCAGCACATATCTGTGTCTTACTGTGTGGACATGAAACACGCATTTTTAAAGTCACGCGTTCTGAATCGGTGATACAACACATCATTAATGCGGAACGTTACTTTTGGGATTGTGTGGAAAAGGATACCCCACCAGAAGCGGATGCCAGTGAATCGGCAGCCAAGGCACTCCAACTTTTATATCCAGAGCATATCCCACTCAGTACGACAGACTTATCTGAAGATGAGCAAGCGAATCAACAGTTTGAACAACTAATCCGAGTACGCAATCAAGTTGAAAAGCACCAAGAGCAATTTGACCTACTTAAACATCAGCTACAAGCCAAGATACAAGAGGCTGAACGCGCCATCTTTAAAACAGGTTCAGTGACATGGAAAAAGTCTAAGGACTCGATTAACTTGGACAGTAAAGCGTTACTACAACAACATCCTGAATACTTAAACCAGTTTCCACAAGCCAAGCAAGGGACACGGCGTTTTCAGATTTATGCCAATGCTGGATAAGTCCATTTTTATCCATACAAGCATCAAGTGAAATACCAACAAGCAAGCCCATATCAGCCCATGCCCACAGCATGGGCTTTTTTATGCCTATTCAATTAATACAAAAGAGGAAATCAATATGATTAAAGGTTTAGCAATTACACCGCCAATACTCGGACGGATCAGTATTGGTAAAATGGTCGAGAAAAATGGTAAACGTGTCCCTGAAAAGGATGACCAATTTACCCTAACTTCCCAAATCCAAAACAAAGAGGGTTGGGTGAAACATCCATTGGATGACCAGCTTAGAGCCAAAGCACCCAGTCAAAAACTCCGTTCAATCCCAGTCCGCATGATCTTCAACGATCCTGAACTGAATCTACGCGCAGAGTACAGCTTATTTGATCGTCAGACAGGACGCCCTGTTTGTGTTGGGAATGGTGAAACTTGTCAGCGACTGACCAATCAAGGGGTTGAGCATCATCCTTGTCCATCACCTGATTTATGCACATTGGCACAAGGTGGCTTATGTAAGCCTTATGGGCGTCTGTACGTAAATTTAGATGAATCGGATGAACTCGGGACATTTATTTTTAGAACCACAGGCTTTAACAGTATTCAAACCTTAGCAGCACGGCTCAGTTATTACCACGCAGCATCCAATGGCTTACTTTCATGCCTACCTTTGCAACTTACTTTAAGAGGCAAGAGCACCATACAAAGTTATCGTACACCTGTGTATTACGTGGATTTAACACTGCGAGATGGAATTCATTTACAAGAGGCGATTCAAACTGCCAAGGAGATTGATCAGAAAAGTAAGTTGTGTGGGTTTAATCAGACAGCTTTAGATCAGATGGCTAAACATGGTTATAGCAATGCACAGTTTGAGCTAAATGCGCAGGAGGGCTTGGATTTGGTCGAGGATTTTTATAGTGATGAAAATCAGGAGACTAACATGGAACAAAACCAAGCTGAAATGATAACTAGAGCTAAGACAAAGTCTAAGCCGAATCGGGATGCCACATTTGTGCAGGATATACAGAAGGGATTGCAGGGGAGTGTGAGGGCGGTAAATTAGTGCATTTTCTAAGCGTGGTTAAATATTAATAGTAGTAGGAGAAATTAAATGTATCTATCGGACGATCAGATGTTTTGCATGAACCAAATAATTAGGATTAAAGACGTTATTGCAGTTACGGGCGTTAGCCGTTCAGTTATATATGAAAAAATTAACCCTCAATCTAAGTGTTACGATGCAACATTTCCCAAACCAATTAGGTTGAGTGTGAATTGTGTTGGCTGGTCAGCACTTGAGGTAAATCAATGGATTGAGGAAAGGTTGGCAAGTCGATAATTATGGGGGCGAAAGCCCCTTTATTTTTTTGATAGTTTTCATAATTGTATTAGGTATAATTTACCAATATTGAATGGTAACCAACACAACATGATTCTACTCAATGATGCTGAAATAAGGCCTCAACTTATTACATGGCTGAATGGAAAGGCGATTAAACCTCAACTGATTTTGAATGAAGTGACAATTTCTGATGGTTCTGCACGTCCAGATATTATTGCTATCTATAGCTATTCCCATTGTTATGAAATAAAAGGAGATAATGATCAAATTGAGCGTATTTCAAAACAATTAGCTTATTATCAGGCATCTTTCAAAAAAAACACTTTGATAACCACTCATAAACACTTAAAAAAAGCATTAGAATTACTGCCAATCTTTTGGGGGGTTGTGGTTGCTATACCTTCAGATAATAAATCAGTTATATTTAAATATATAAGGAAGTCATCCTATAATCCATTCTATAGAAAAGATATTGCATCTAAAATTCTGTGGAAAGAGGAGATGCAAAAACTTTTAAAGAAGAAAAGTATTTCTTTTAACTCAAGATCAACTAGATTCGATCTGATTGAACTTATTAAAAGCTCATCTACTTCAAATGAAGTGGATGAGTTTGTATGTAATTCTCTTTTAAATAGAAAAATCTCTCAACATATATGACATGTGTAGATTAATGTTGGGTCTTAAAATAGATGAGGCATTAATGCCAGTTCCATTAGGTTGCTTATCAACAATGTATTTATCCCCTAAAGAATATTTTTCTTTTCTAAAAAAAGGTTGGGAGACAATATAATCAAGTAAAGGTTTGAAGGGAGCTCTTTGCCCTTTTAATCGAGAACTTCGTGCAACTAAGACTTTATTTTCATAAATATAAAAAATTTTACCTGTCATTCTACTGGCAATATCCTCAATATATAAATCAAGGAAATTAGTGTCAGGTGGCACACAAGTATAATCCCCTAAATGTATGTTTGGAATTTTCTCAATTATATGGCTGTAAACAAGAACTTCCTTTCTTTCTAAATGAATTTTTTTATTTGTTTCTACTAGATTAGCTACTGATTTTGGTAAAGATGATCCTGAAATAATTATTTCATGAAATTCTGATAAATTAATTTTTTTAAAAAAATTAATTAAATCATTTGTAATATTTAAATGATCTTCGATGTATCTTAGATCGAAAATAAGTATGATTTTGGAAAAATTATCTTTTAATATTTTTAATAAATCATTGAACTCATCTTCAATGTAGTCATAATCTTCAAATACAGATTGGATAATTCTGATTGCAATCTTATCTGTTTTGAATTTACCTAATCTTTTACTATCAATTATTGAAGCTAAATGAGCAGGAGTCCTATCATCTACGCCACATACAGGGATCATTCCTCGCATGCCGAAATTATCAATAATAGATTGATAGTTATATGTTTTACCATCAATTGAAACTAAAGGATCAATATCATAATTATCAAAATAAAATTCTGTTAACCAATTTATTTTAGATTCTAAATAAGTTATTTGTTCACTAATCTTCTTTGAAAAAGATTTATTTTTAAAATCTAACAATTCTTGAGGTGAATATTCTTCTTTCTTTTCTTTTCTTGATTTAAAAGGTAACTCATTTGGCATATCAAAAAATACGTTAACTCTGGCTTTTAAGTCATCTGTTAAATCGTTTAGGGCAAATACTTCATTTCTTTTAAATTTAAGAAATGCATAATAATTAAAATTACTCACTTATTTTATACTCCGATCTAAGAGTAGCATACTTGGGCCATTCATTGTTCTCGAAACATAGTCTACCCGCTATCACACTTGGGTGAATGTCATATAGCTTTGAGTAATTAATTAATTCTGAACTATTTCTAATAGTTTGAATTGTTCTCCAAAATGCCTTTGGAATCATTGTATCTCGTGCAAGTCTATTTGCTTGTTGTTCTACTTTACAAATTTCATTTTGATTTTCTTCATCAAAATAGTCAACAATTGGTTCTTTAAGTAAATCATAGTGTAAAACTATATGTGCTAATTCATGTAATAATGTAAACCAAAAACTATCCAAGTTTTTTAGTCGAAGAGACATCGCAATTACGGGTTTTTCATTAATTATTAATGCAACTCCATCGACTTTAGTCCCTGGTTTGGCTTCTTCAAAGATTAAATAAATACCTTGTTCTAAAAGGGTATTTTGAATTTCAGAGAGGTTATTTTTTTTGATGTTAGTATTATAAATGTGTTGTAAAAAGTCTTTATTAATAGATTTATATTTTTTATTCAAAAAACCATCTAGAAATTTTGCTTTTCCACTAACTGTTGACACCCAATAATCGACTAAATATTCATCTGCTGAATCATTCTTTTTAAATAAAGATTTAGTAGGATTGTTTAAATAGATAGAGAAAAAATTTTGATAGTTCTCATCTGTTATACCTAATTTAACTTTAATAGCTTTAGGCATTTCATTAATATAAGAATGAAATTTACTAAACTCGGCATATAGTTCATATGTTGAATTTATATTTGCACTTGCTGATATAACTTCTAACTCTAGACTCATGCTACCTCTCCAAAAATAGAATCAATAACATGATGTGGTAACTCAAAGTACTTAAGACTTGGCTTATCATTAATAGATAAATGTTGCATCTTTAATTTATCAATATAGTAACTTTCAGCTTGTTCCAATGCATGTAAAGAAAAGCGTCTTGAATTTCCATATTTTTGAGCCAGAAATTTAACGGCTTCTAATAGTAGTAGGCTTCCTAACCCACGATAACGTTTATTTTCTAAAGGGGTGAATCGATTCCACGGAGCGATTGCTATGAACTCAATGTAGAAAATATTTTCAATGGGTTGTAGAGAGCTTTCTTTAGGGAAATAAATTAAACAAGCTGCTTCAACTGAAGAGCCTACATCTAAAAAGAACCATTCATATTGATTATCAGCTTTTGTACCAGCTGTTTTACTGATCCATTCCCAATGCCAATCTTGATAATCTAGCTTTGCAACTATTTCGTTAACATCTGCTTCAGGTAAGGTTTTTAAGTATGCGAAAATATTTTGGTGATATTCTTTCCACTTATGATCACAACTCAAAGATTTTGAAAAACTATAACCATTCGAAATTTGTAATAATTGTCCTGATTCTAATAAGTTTGAGTAAATTACTTGCTGGTTAGGAGCTTGAATTGGTAATCCATAACTTTTTAACTGATTTAAAATATTTTGCCCCATAATTTCCCCCCCTTTTTTTTCATTATAACAAATAAAATCAAAAAATAAGGTAATATTAGATTTAATTCTAATAACTTGAAATTTCATATACTTTTTATAAGATTATATTTTTTCAGGTTAGAGTTAAGGTGTAGTCTTTTAAATAAATAGCTTAACTCCTTTTATGTTTAGGTAAAGGCTCAATTTTTCTCTCTCAATCCATCAATAAAATCCGACCATTCCTGCATCATTCTTGTTCGATATTCTAAATGCTGTGCATGGTTATACGCCTGAGAAACGGCATTACCAACTGTGTGAGCTAACTGTATTTCAATTGCATCATGCATATAGCCTTGCTCATGTAACGTTGTAGATGCAAGCCCCCGGAAGCCATGTCCTGTCATTTTACCTGTATAGCCCATAGTACGAATGGCACTTAAAAGAGCATTGTTACTTAAGGGCTTTGCAGTACTGTGATTATAAAAAACAAATTGTTTATTAGCTGTAAGGGATTTTAGATCTTCGATGAGTGCAATAGCTTGTCGAGATAAAGGAACAATATGAGGTAGGGCCATTTTCATTTTATAAGCTGGGATGCGCCATAACTTATTTTCAAAATCAATTTCATCCCATTCCATATTAATGAGTTCAGCTGTCCTCACAAAAGTTAAGGTCATGAACTGTAATGCTGTCTTGACTAATATGTTGCCGTGATAATGATCCATGCGTTCAAGGAAAGGAGGGAATTCAGAAATATCTAAGCGAGCCATATGCTTTACTTTGCGAGGCTTTAAAGCTTCTTGAAGGTGAGGAGTAGGATCATTCTCGATAAGACCTTTACGAATTGCATAACGGAAGATACGTCCAGCTAAAGGTATTGAGCGTTTAGCCATCTCTTGAGCACCACGAGCTTCGATTTGTTTAGCACAAGCAAGGACATCTTTACCTTTAATCTGATCAATAGGCATATGTCCTAATGCTGGAAAAAGGTCTTTCTCGAATACGGACAAGTCGCGTAAATATGTACCTTCTTTAATTACAGGTTTTCGATCTTCCATCCATTCCATAGCTAGGGATCTGAAAAGAGTACTTTCATCTGTTTGTTGTAGACGCTCATTCTTTATGGCATTCGGATCAATACTATTGTAAAGCTGGATACGGGCTTCATCACGTGTACGACGAGCTTGGGCAAGTGTGATTTCTGGATAGCTACCAATGGTTAGGGTGCTTTCACGGCCATTAAATCTATATTTTAAACGCCAGAACCTTCCACCTGAAGGTGTAACCTCCAGATATAGTCCTTTTTCGTCAGAATAGCGCTTTTTTTTATCAAGTGGCTTTATTTTTCTAACTTGAGCATCAGTAAGCATTTTTAATGGTATCCGTGCAAATTGGGGGACGAAAAATAACTTAAAAAGTCTGTCCCCCAATTATCCCCCACGATATGGGGGATTGCAATGGATGTGCTAGGATTTAACAAAACAATAAAAAAGGCTTAAACCTATGTGGCTTAAGCCTTTTAGTACCCCGTTGGATACTACGGGAAGCTAATTTGGCGGTGAAAGAGGGATTCGAACCCTCGAAACGCTATAAACGTTTACACACTTTCCAGGCGTGCTCCTTCAGCCACTCGGACACTTCACCATGGCGGAGGATAATATCGAAAAACATGGCTATCGACAAGGTGAAACAATTGAATTCGAGCAAAAGTTTTAGCTCAATGATATGATTCGCAAAAATAGTGTCGATAATTGAAGACAAGATTATGCAAAGTACTGCAAAAAAAGCCGCACTGCCTGCGATTACCTTGGCCGCTTTAGGGGTTGTGTTTGGGGATATTGGAACCAGCCCACTCTATGCATTGAAAGAATCATTTCATGCTGCACATGGTCTAGGAATTAACCCAGAGAATGTTTTGGGTATTCTGTCGATTATTTTTTGGACTATGACGATGGTCATTACCATTAAATATGCTGCGATTGTGATGCGTGCAGACAACAATGGTGAGGGTGGCATCATGGCATTGCTTGCACTCAATTTACGCAATACGAATTTTAGTGATCGTAGAAAATTGCTTTTAATTTCGATTGGTTTTATTGGGGCTTCACTATTCTTTGGGGATGGTATTATCACCCCAGCTATTTCAGTCTTATCTGCTGTAGAAGGCTTATCCATCGCAACAGATGCTCTAGACCCTTATATTGTGCCGATTGCAATTAGTGTGGTCACAGCTTTGTTTGTGATGCAAAAATATGGAACCGCTTTTGTCGGTAAATTCTTTGGACCTATCACTTTATTATGGTTTTTTTCCCTCGGCATACTTGGAATTTCGAGCATTATTCAAACGCCTTTGGTTTTAGGCATGCTCAGTCCGCATTGGGCCATTCAATTTATTGTGACCCATCCTTTAATGACGTTTTTTATTATGGGAGCCGTGGTACTGACAGTAACGGGTGGTGAAGCACTGTATGCAGATATGGGACATTTTGGACCAGTACCGATTCGCTTGGCATGGTTTATTGTGGTTTTACCTTGTTTATTGCTCAATTATGCAGGGCAAGGGGCTTTATTACTTCGCGATCCAACAGCCATTGAAAACCCGTTCTATCTTTTAGTGCCAGAGTGGGCTTTGTACCCTATGATCTTCTTGGCTACTATGGCTGCGGTCATTGCTTCTCAGGCGGTGATTTCAGGGGTATTCTCTTTGGCTCGTCAAGCGATTCAATTGGGTTATTTGCCACGTTTGAATATTAAACATACATCAGATTTAGAGCAGGGGCAGATTTATGTTCCTTTGCTGAATTGGGTCTTGTTAGCGTCAATTATTATTCTGATTCTGATTTTCCAAACCAGCTCGCAGCTTTCTCATGCCTATGGTTTAGCCGTGACGATGACTATGTTGTGTGACACTTTGCTGATTGCTGTATTTATTCGTTATACATGGAAATGGAGCATGCCAAAATTGGTACTGCTGATTATTCCATTCTTAACTTTAGATTTGGTCTTGGTCAGTGCAACTTCACTTAAAGTGCTTTCAGGTGGTTGGGTTCCTTTGCTGATTGGTGGTATTGCTTTCTTATTATTAATGACGTGGAAGCAAGGTCGAGAATTAACTTTTGCTAAGCTTCAGCAAGATACTCTACCGCTGGATTTATTTGTACAAAGTATTGGCGAACAGGCCAACTGGGTTGAAGGTGAGGCTGTTTTCCTAACTGGAACACCGACTGTTGTACCGCATGCGATGCTACACAATATGAAGCACAATAAAGTGTTACATCAAAAGAACATCATTTTGACAGTCAAAATTCAGGATGTGCCGTATGTAGAGGAACAAAATCGTTTCCATGTTGAAACCATGAATCCACATTTCTATCGCGTTGAATTGTATTATGGTTTTAAAGACGAAATGAACATTCCTTATGCACTTGAAGCCGTTTATCAAGCGATTGAGCTTGAATATAACCTGATGCAAATCAGTTTCTTCGTTTCACGTGAGCGGATCATCAGTACGGTGGGTGAGGGCATGATGCCGTGGCGTGAGAAATTATTTATTTCGATGCAAAGAAATACCAGTCCGGTGAGTGACTTCTACCAAATCCCGCCGAACCGTGTGGTTGAGTTAGGTAGTCAAATCGAGATTTAAACTTTAAAAAAACCAGCGTTTACGCTGGTTTTTTTTGGAGGATAAATGAATTGTGATCTTAGTTCATTGGATCATTGACTGGTGCTTCAGGCATCGCTTGCATGGGTTGTTCCATTGAAGCATCTTGCAAAGCTTGAGCGGGTGCATCAGGTGACGGCAATGAGTCAGATTCAACTGCATTTACTGGTGCTTCAGCCGAAGAATCGAGCTGAGGTGTAGCCGCTGGTGCAGTGTTCATATCTACATTTGCCGCTGGTGCGACAGCATCATTAAGTGCTGCTTCAGCTTGTTGTGCTGAGAGTTCGGCATTCGGTGCTAGAGGGTGTTGTTCAGTAGGCGTGGCGGCGATTTCTTGTGGAGCTGATGCATCAGGCATCACTTGTTGCACGGGCACCTCAGTCTGAGTTGTGGTTGGCATCATAGCTTGGTCATTTGGCGTACCCTGAGTAGCTTGATTCACAGGAGCGGGAACATTTGCAACATTCGGTTCAAGTAATTTAATTTGCCCTGAATTTAGGAGTTCTTGAATTGAGCCTGGTTGACCGTTCACTGTTGTGGTTATTTTGGCTTGAGATAGACTTTCCAAAGTATCGCCGGGTTGAATAGGTGGTTCAGCAAAAGCAGAAGCACTGACCACTGTACCGATTAAACCAATTGACATTAAAATTTTAGAATGCATAAGAACTCCGTAAAAGGCATGTATTATTTGTTCGATTCCTTTTTACCTTGGCATATAATTTGAAGTGACAGCAATCAAAGATACGCAATCGCATCACGTTGCCGTAGAAAAACTCTACAAAAAAGACATTTTGTTACATGCAAAATCATCTAAATTTGCAGTTTTGTTTAATTGTTATGCGAATAGCTTTAGAGCGATATACTTCGTATACGCTGATTGTTAAGCTCGTGAAAAATAGATGTTTATGTAGTTGTGATGGCGAAGAAGAAAAGCGGTTCAGGTCAGTCTGTATTTAAAATGTTTAATCAAAATGGGCTGAAATTCATCTTGGGATTAGTGGCAACAGGAAGTTTTGCAATTGCCTTTGGTCAGGAAAAAATTCAGCAATACGTTTCTTTAAGTCCAAGTTCCAATGCAGCCTGTTTAGAGCAGTTTTACCGAGAAACTCCGCCCTATTTGTTGAAAGATAGTTTGAGCAAACACAGTTATGCACTGTGCTTTAATGGTTTTAATGTCATGTATTCGGGTGTTTCAAAAACACCACTGTGGGTAGCAGAAGCGTTGACGCCACAACGTCTGAGTCAGAAAATCCCGCGCGAGGATAATTTCCATGAGGAATCAAATGTTGCGGTAACCCATCGCGCGACATTGTCCGACTATCGAGGCTCAGGCTATGACCGTGGACACATGGCGCCTAATGCCGATATGCCGAATAAAGATGCACAATTTGACAGTTTTTCTTTGGCCAATATGGTACCGCAAGCCCCTAAAAATAATCAGCAGGTCTGGCGTGAATTAGAAGAAGCGACGCGCGCAATTGTGACCAAACAAAAGCTTGATGTTTTTGTAGTGACTGGACCTGTATTTCAGGGCAAGAAGCTTAAAACCATTGGACAGGGAGTGATTGTTCCGAGTGCGGTTTATAAGGCTGTGTATATGCCAAAAACAGGGGCGATTGGGGCGTATTATGCACCGAATGATAATTCACAGCAGGTAAAAGTTGTCAGTGTTTGCTATTTGGAAGAGCAGTTGGGAATGAATCTGTTTCCGCAACTGACAGAAGAACAAAAGCGCAATACCTACAAGCTCCCGCTGACAGCAAATGCTGTCAAAGCTCAACATGCCATTCAATATTCGCATTGGGATGCAGAAAGCCAGTGTGCGGAAGATGTTTCATCAGAGCAGCTCAAAGCGTTACAAAAAGACTTTAAGTCGGGGTCGAGTCAGTCGAGTGCAAAAAGCACAGATCAGACCAACAGTACAGGCATTGATTCGGCTACACAGGATGCTATTGTGAAGCAATTGATTGACGTATTGTTGCAATATATTTTGCAGCTGTTACGTTAAAGTTCTAAGCAGCTGGATGTGTATAGGTTCAGCTGCTTTATTCGATGACTGAAGCATAAATAAGAGTAAAAATAATATGTTTAAACCTTTTATACGGGGAGCGGAGTCACATGCCATTCATGACTTGACTCTTGATAATGACGTGGACTGTGTCAGTATTTATGGCAATTTACAACTCACCAAAGACCAAGTGGGTTTAGCCGCAGCCAAAGCATTACAGAGCTATATCAATGCCATCGTGCAACAGCTAGAAAGCGAGGTTCAACTTCCTGAAAAAATTCAGCGTTCAGAGACAGGGGAAATTGATAACCCTTTTTTATAAGTTCTAAGCATGTTCCATGTGGAACATTTAAAAAGCCCACATTCGTGGGCGTTATGCTGGTAGGGAATGGGAACAGCGTCTAAGCCTTTCTTTCCAAAATTTTATAAATGATGGCACCGATAATTGCGCCAATAATAGGTGCCACCCAAAATAACCAAAGTTGGCTTAACGCAGCGGTTTCGGCAAAGAGGGCAACACCTGTACTACGGGCTGGATTGACCGAAGTGTTGGTGACAGGAATACTAATCAAGTGAATAAGTGTGAGAGCCAGACCAATCGCGATTG
This sequence comes from Acinetobacter halobius, assembly GCF_044130335.1. Lineage (NCBI taxonomy): Bacteria > Pseudomonadati > Pseudomonadota > Gammaproteobacteria > Moraxellales > Moraxellaceae > Acinetobacter > Acinetobacter halobius. The sequence goes on along the minus strand of NZ_JBIQOD010000002.1, from coordinate 188,719 downwards.
GGGCAAAACCAGAAGGTGCAAGTTTATCGGTCGCACCCATAATGATAATTAAAAACATTGCTGTTAGGACAATTTCAATAATTAAAGCTGAGATTAAAGAATACTGACCAGGAGAGAGCTCGGCATAACCATTGCTGGCAAATCCTCCTGTGCCAACAAACCCGGCTTGCCCTTGTACAATCAAATACAAAACCCAAGCTGCTAAAATTGCACCAATAACTTGAGAAATAATATAGGGAATCAGATCTTTGCTCTCAAAGCGACCACCGACCCATAAACCGATACTGACGGCAGGGTTAAAGTGTCCACCCGAGATGTGTCCGAGTGCAAAAGCACCCGTTAAAACGGTTAAACCAAAGGCAAGAGCAACGCCTAGAAAGCCGATGCCCAATTCAGGGAAAGCTGCAGCAAAAATAGCACTGCCACAACCTCCGAAGACCAACCAAAATGTTCCGATGAATTCAGCAAGATATTTATTCATAATGCGCCTTTTGTAGTTATTGATGTTTTATTTGTTTACAACGTATATTTAACGAGAAAACGATCGTTTTTCAATCAATTTTAACAAAAAAAGCGTGACATCTTGATGACCTTAGAAAATTTGAGGATTGTTAGTCAACGTGTTGTAGTCGCCATTGTTGCGGGGTGAGCTCAGTCCATTGTTTAAAGGCACGCTGAAAAGCACTTTGTTCAGAATAACTGAGCAAGAGGGCAATTTCCTGTAAGCTCAAGTGTGGATCTTTTAAATATTGTTCTGCCAAGACACGTCTTACTTGTTGCATTCTGTGTTGATAAGTCGTGCCTTGTTGTTGTAAGTGGCGCTGTAGTTGTCGTACTGAAAAGCTCAATTGCTTCGCAATATGCTCAATTTGATATTGGTTTTTTTGGAGTCCTGTCAAAATAGCATGTTGTAGCCGTTGGTCAATGTGAGTGGAATTGGGCAATTTTTCAAGTAGGGCTTCGGCTTGCTGTAACAGTAGTTTTTGTAAGGTTTGATCGCCTTGTTGAAAAGGCATAGATAATTCACGCAGTGGAATCATCATCATCGGTCGACTTTGGGAAAAGCGAACGCGACAATTAAAATACTGTTCATACTGTAGGGTATTTTTAGGGGTAGGATGCGTGAAGTGCACTTCATAAAGCTGAATATCTTCATGGGCGACAAAGTGTTTCATAAATTGAATCATCAGTGCCATTGCCACTTCATTACTCAGTTGTGTGGTGAGTTCAATCGGCATTTCCACCCAACCAAAACATAGGTTTTCACCTTCAACGGCAACATATAATGAGCTACCATCATAAATCAGCCGATGAAAGTCATGGTAACGGGTCAGTGCTTCACCAAGCGTCTCACAGGATAGTGCAATATAGGCCAAGATACCTAAATGCTTAGGTTGTACATATTGAGCAATGTCGAGTCCGAGAGCCGGCGTTTGTAGATGGCTGTCGAGATCATTCAACAACGCTAACCACAGAGCATAATCAAAACGTTCTAGATTCTGAACTTTCTCAAGTTTTTCAGAAATTGGATAGCCCACCGCTTGGCAATAGGCATAAAGTAAATGACCTAGTCCGCCGTATACTGAACCTGTGTAGTCTTTGAAATGTTGCATTTATTCGCTCTATTGTTCTTGTCGTGATTTGTCAATGAATTGGAATGCTAGGGTCAATATTTAGCATAGTTTCCACATTATATTCAATCTGAAAACAGGAGGGATTTGACATGTGGAAGGGTTTTGTCGCGGGATTGGTGGTGGCCAATGCCTTTGAGTGGGTGGCACATAAATATATTTTGCATGGTACACACCGTGCGGGTAAGCCACGCTACAGCCCTGTGCCTGACAGCATGAAGTCACATTGGGAGCATCACCGAGAAGTACGTAAAACGGCGTTTCACGACCACGGGTATGTTGAAGGCTGGAGTAACTGGCGTACTAAAAATGAGATCATTTCACTGGCTGTAGTCGCGGGTGTATTTGGAACATTATTTTATCCAGTGTCCAAAGGGATGACTTTATCTGTGCTGTATTCTGCTGGAAACTATTATTATATTCACCGCCGTGCGCACTTAGAACCTGACTGGGCAATGCGTAAAATTCCGTGGCACTATGACCACCACATGAACTCTAATCAGGATGCCAACTGGTGTGTGACTAAGCCGTGGTTTGACTATATTTTAGGGACTCGCGTGATTTCATCATTGGACTTGCAAGAACAAAATCCATTGGGCATTACCTTGCCTCAAGGCGTGTCTGAGCGTTTAACTCAATGGGTAAATCAGGTCTTTCCTGCAAAATGGGTTAAGGCACCAGAAGCTGTTGAGAGTAAGCCTAGGCAGATGACAGAAACTATCGCTGGATAATAGGGTCAATGTGAGAGTTGTCGTGATTTGTCAATAAAATTGGTATGTATTGTCAATATTTCATCATTTGAACATCTTATAGTAAAGCTGTTGATGAGGTGATTTCACTTCATGAGCTTAGTACGTCATTTTTCATTTTCCAGTTTAACAGAGCAATATAGTCGTTATTCTAGGTTTATAGGGAGTCGCAAGACTCCCTTTTTTTATCTCAAAAATTGAGAGTGTAGGTTCGAACAAGATCCAGAGAGCATTCTAAGCTTTAACATCTGCTGCATAATTGAGGCAATGGCACTAGCTGTGAATGAGTACAGTGGAATTGAGCTTTTTAATTCATCTGTTTTTTAAAGCCCGTTAAAATATAGCGATCCATTTCGTCCTTATACTGTGGAGAAAACTGGAAGCAAATGGGGTCATTCGCTTTTAATGTGTTCAGCTCTGGAAAGCGTTGTCTGGCTTGTAGACTGTTGGTAAATATGAACCCTTGTCGATCATTTTGAAAATAAAAGGCTTTTTCAATGCTGACGTTGTGTCGGTTTTGCTGTCTGATTTCTACCCATTGATGAAAAGTTCCGCAATAACGAATTTGCTCAGGGGCGGCAAAGGCTTTTTTATAATACTGTGTGAGTTGGTATTCTGAGAACATTACATAACTAAACATGCACAAGCCTAAGAGGGGAATAATGGCGAACATGGTAAAAGGATGATCTGTGTATTTTCTTAATAGGTACAGTAATAGAAATAAGAAAGCGATGCCAAAGATAAGAAAAATAACCTGTAAGTCTTGCACTGTTTGATCTCTAATTGTTGTTCTAAATAGTTATAAAAAACTGAAGTCATAAAAAAAAGAGCATCTTTCGATACTCTTTTAATCATTTCAGAATGATGCTGTCAATTATAAACGCATTTCAATGCCTTGTTCTGCAAGGTATTTCTTCGCTTCAGGAATGGTGTGTTGCCCAAAGTGGAAAATTGAAGCAGCCAGTACGGCGTCGGCTCCACCTTTTAAAATACCATCGGCCAAGTGCTGTAAGTTGCCAACACCACCCGAAGCAATGGTTGGAATAGTGACGCGGTCATTGATTTGGCGCATCAGCTCGAGGTCATATCCTGCTTTGGTGCCATCGGCATCCATCGAGGTAATCAACAGTTCACCTGCGCCAAAGTGAGCCATTTTTACTGACCACTCAATGGCATCAATGCCTGTTGGTTTACGTCCACCATGAGTGAAAATTTCCCATTTATTTTCACCCGTTTTTTTCGCATCAATAGCAACCACAATACACTGTGCGCCAAAGCGTTGCGATGCTTCTTGGACAAATTCAGGATTAAACACAGCTGCTGAGTTAATGCTCACTTTGTCTGCACCAGCATTGAGTAAGAGACGAATGTCTTCAACTTTACGTACCCCACCACCGACGGTTAAGGGAACAAAAACCGTTTCAGCCATACGTTCAACGGTACGGTAGGTTGTGTCGCGACCATTTGAGGTTGCTGTAATATCTAAGAAGGTAATTTCATCAGCACCTTGCTCGTTATATCGGCGTGCTACTTCTACTGGGTCACCTGCATCACGAATATCAAGGAATTGAACACCTTTCACTACACGACCGTTGTCTACGTCGAGGCAAGGAATAATACGTTTAGCTAGCATAATTTTTTCCAAAAATAACAGCCGATTATGAAACTTCGCGACTTAGATGCTACACCTTAATAGTCGGAGCAGGTATTCTATCAAACTTATGTAAGTTTTTTCGCAGGTTTTATATGTCGGTTTATACCACTTTGACTTTACAGGAAGTTCAGGCGTTTGCAGCACCTTATGGACTAGAGGTGATGGATCTGATCCCGATTCAAGGCGGTATTCAAAATACGAACTATTTTATTGTGTGTGAAAATGCTGTGCAGTACGTGTTAACTGTATTTGAAGAGATGGATGAACAAGGCGCAGGCGAGTTGGTTCCTGTACTTGAGCATTTGGGTCAAGCAGGTTTAACGGTACCCGTGCCATTAAGTCATTCAGGCAAAGCCATTCATAGCTTAAAAGAGAAGCCCGCACAAATTGCCCCACGGATGATGGGCAAACATCCCATGCCTGCGACCCTTGAGCAAACTGAGGCAATTGCCGTTGCACAAGCGAAAATGCATGTCGCACTGCAAGATTTTCCACTGGAACGTGCAGAATACCGTGACCATGATTACTGGCTGGCGGTGGCATTAGACATGAAACCGACTTTAACTGAAGCGGATCAAGCATTATTGAGCAAATTATTGGGTCTATACGATGCATTGTCGGCGGTTTATCCGAATCGTCCAAAAGGTTTTATTCATTCGGACTTATTTCGAGACAACACTTTGTTTGAGGGCAATCAGCTCAAGGGCATTTTAGACTTTTATGAACTGAATAAAGATGAGTTCTTGTTCGATATTGCGATTACGCTGAATGACTTCTGCACCGAATACCCAAGTGTACATTTAAATGAAGCCAAGGCCATCGCATTTTTAAACGCCTATGAAAGCATTCGTCCTTTGACTGCTGATGAAAAATCTTGCCTAGAGTTGTATCTCGCAATGGCTGCTGCACGTTTTTGGATGATGCGTTTACAAGTGGCACAAAAAAATGCAGAACAAGGCCGTACTGGGGAGGATATTTTGCAGAAAAATCCTGTCGAAATGCGTAATATGGTGATTGACCGCTTAAAGTTTGTAACTACTTAAATAGGAAAGAAAAATGCGTGACCAAGGACGACTCATTGAATGGTTTGATGATAAGGGCTACGGCTTTATTCAGCCTAACGATGACAGCAAAGATCGCGTGTTTTTACATATCAAGGACTTTGCGCGGCAAGGTCCTCGCCCCATAGTAGGATGTGCATTGGAATATAATGCGATTTTAGATGCGCAAGGGCGTTATCGTGCACAGCAAGTCAGCTATTTAAAAGCATCACAAACCCAAAATAATCGGACTCAAAAGAAGCCCCTGAAAAAGACCGTACAAGGCCAAAATTTGCGTCCAATGCAAATCGCTTCGGTGGCGTACATTGTTGTTTTAGCGCTGTTGGTGCTGCTGGGGCGTTTAAGTGGATTGCTGTTGCTCTTTATTAGTTTAATGAATGCAGCCAGTTATTGGTGCTATGCACAAGACAAAGAAGCGGCGCAAAATGGGCAGCGCCGCGTACCTGAAAATACGTTGCATCTGCTTTCATTTTTAGGCGGATGGCCTGCCGCATGGCTGGCACAGCAAAAGCTACGTCATAAAACACAAAAACAACCCTTTAGAAAGATTTACTTTTGTACAATCTTTTTCAATATTCTTTTAATTTTATGGCTTATTTCTCCTTTCAATAGTTTGCCTATTTAAAGTCAAAAGCCCACTTTATGAGGGACAATATGAATTATTCAGTCGATCAAGATCCGAATCGTAGCCTGACCTTTATTCTTTATATTTTGTATATTGTTGCGATTTTTTCCGCAGGAATTTTAGCAGTGATCGCTTTAGTCATTAATTACATCAAGCGCGATGCAGTCCGTGGTTCTATTTTTGAGAGCCATTTTACATGGCAGATTCGCACGTTTTGGTGGTATTTAATTTGGAACGTGATTGCCTTTGTGCCGTTTCTTTTCTTATTCTTTACAGGTGAAAATGCCACGGCATTTGCAGGTGTAGCACTAGGCGCTTCAACCTTCTGCATCGCCGTGATTGTACTGTCATGGGTGTGGATTGTATATCGTGCCATTAAAGGCATCATTCGTTTAAATGATAATGAGCCGATGTATCAATAAGACCAGATGACTTTAAAAGGGCAGTTTGCCCTTTTTTTAGGTCTGTATCTTTTGAGATGGGATTTATGCACTGAGATGAAACCATATAATGCAGCAGTTTCACTATTTTTGCGCAGGCTTTAAAAAAGCACTGTACCAAATTAAATTTTATGTTTTACATTTTTGTTCAATAAATCTTACATTTTTAATATTTATAATTTACATTTTTATTTAATATATTTTACATATTTAATAATTTAAATTTACTTTTTTAATAAAATAACTATACATTAATGTACAGTTATTTATATAAAAATATGTTCGATATTGATTATAAAAAATAGCATGATTCTGGCTAGGCATAGAATCTTCCACGACGACGACGCAAGCCTAAAACATGAATGGCACGAACCAGTACGGCATAAGAAACTGAATAGCCAAAGTGCTGTTCAAAAAGTGGAACTAAATCGCTAATATTTTGAAATTTTGTATTTTTAACAAATACTTGGAATTCATTCCAGTCTTTAATGTGGCTAGGTGCTCCACGATTACTAGCCGCTTTTGGAGATAAATCTCCAGTTTCTTCCTCTAGCTTAATCCATGCATCGAGGGTCACACGTGAGATGTTGAATTCTTTGCAAACAGCAACCTTATAATCAGTGAGTTTATAGCGTTGAATTGCTGCTTTTCGAGTTTCTAAATCGTATTTAGGCATTTTATTCAATATTCTTAAAATACAGAAGATGCTATTATATGGCATAGTTGTTGCAAAAACCAAAATCACTAGATTGAAAAATGAAAGATGGTGATTTCGGTGAAAAATGCAGATTTTTCTTTAAAGAAAATGTCACTATGGCAAGTGGTCATTATTGGTGTGGCCTACATGACCCCAATGGTGGTGTTCGATACTTTTGGTATCGTGTCTGGGATCACCGATGGTCGTGTGCCATTCGCGTATATTCTGGCGTTGTTTGCAATGCTATTAACGGCATTTAGTTATGCACGTTTTAGTCGGGTCAGCGGTGACTCAGGCTCTGCTTATAACTACACCGCACAGTCCTGTGGAGCTAAAGCGGGCTTTTTTGTTGGTTGGTGTTCACTGCTCGATTATATTTTACTGCCTTTAGTTAATGCTTTACTGGCGGGTATTTATTTGGAAGCGGTCATTCCGAGCGTGCCCTATTGGGTCTGGGTGGTTTTATTTACAGGTTTAGTCACCCTAATCAACTGCTTCCGAATCAATATTTTAGCGAACTTGAGTTTGGTGTTTGTGCTTTTGCCCTTACTGTTGATGGTTCTGTTTATTTATTTGGTTATTCAAGGGGTGGGGTCAGCGCAAGGCTATGATCATGTACTGACTTTAGCACCATTGTTTAATGGGGACAGCTCTGTTTTACCTTTGATTGCGGGGGCCTCCATTTTATGTTTTTCATTTTTGGGTTTTGATGCAGTTACAACCATGTCGCATGAGACCAAAGATCCGCAAAAGAACATTCCGCGTGCGGTTTTACTTACCACATTGGCTGGGGGGGCCATCTTTATCACAGCATCATGGTTTATTCAGTTGTACTTCCCAACGAATGTGCGTTTTAACAAACCTGATGAAGCTTTACCTGAGATTGTTCTCTATGTCGGAGGGGCATTGTTCCAAGCTGTATTTCTGTGTGCTCAAATCATGAATACCTTTGCTTCAGGTCTGGCGACTCATGCGAGTGCTTCACGCCTAATTCATATTATGGCGAAAGATGGCATTTTCCCCAAAGCAACCTTTGGACAATTACATGCAAGACTGGGTACCCCCTTGTACGCGGTATTGAGCATTGGCTTGATCTCATTGTCTGCCATTTTCTTAGATCTTGCGACCGTGGTCAGCATGATTAGTTTTGGTGCATTGATTGCCTTTACGGCGGTGAACTTCTCGGTTTTTGTGAAGTTTTATCTGTTGGAAAAACAAACTCAAGGCGTCAAAAACAAATGTCTCAATTTGATCCTGCCTCTGTTATCCGTATTGGTGATGCTTTGCCTGTGGGTCAACTTAGAACGAAATGCCCTGATTTTTGGGTGCTCTTGGCTAGCAATTGGTATTGGGTTATTTATTTATAAGAAATTGAAAAAGCAAAACATTGTAATTGGAAATGCATACTAAACCTTGCATGAAAATGAAAGTAATATTGAGTGTAAATGAAATGAATATGAATAAACCGACATTTGTAGATGACGTTGAATACAAAGCCAGTTCTGCTGTACAAAGCGGCAAAGAGTGGAATTGGTTAAACCCGCAACATGGTGCGTTTGATCATCCTGCCAATTACTATGAAAGTTCAATGCATGTATGGCATGAGTTTGACGCTTTAAATGCAGATATCGAATGTGATGTCGTAGTGATAGGTGGTGGCTTACTGGGAACCTCGGCAGCACTGCATTTGTCGGAGCAGGGTGTAGATACGGTCTTGGTTGAAAAGAACCGAGTGGGCAGTGCTGCCTCAGGGCGCAATGGTGGGCAACTCACACCAGGATTGGCACGTTGGGAAGCCGAAACCATGATCGAGCACTTCAGCTTTGAAGAGGCAAAAAAGTTATGGCACTTTACCTCAACTGAAGCCATGACTTTGATTGATGACATTACTGAAAAATATGATTTAGATTTACAACGTAAACGTGGACATCTAACGGCCGCAGTACACCCAGGGCATTTAGATGCCTTGCGTGAAGGCATGCAAGCACGTCAGTACTTAGATGAAAAAAATACCTCAATGCTGACCCAAGAGGAATTACGAGAGCATGTGCAATCGGATAACTATTTTGGCGGCTTATTGGATCATCTAGGTGGACATATTCATCCTTTAGCATTGACACGTGGTTTGGCGTATGGCTTTTGCCAAAAGGGCGGTAGCATCTATGAGCAAACAGAAGTGCAGTCGATTCAGGAACGTGCTGATGGTATTTATGTGACCACAGCGCAAGGGGTGATTAAAGCGCGTAAAAGCGTGGTGATGGCTGTACACCATGCTTCATTTAAACTATTAGAAGAACGTAATCAAACTACGATTCCTTTTTATACTTACGTCTGTACCACAGCACCTTTAGCATTAGATTTGAAAGAGCTATTGCCGACGGATCTGCCTGTATACGATACGCAATTTCAAATTGACTACTACCGTGGCGTTTCAAAAAACCGATTGTTATTTGGGGGCGAAGGCACTGGCTCGTGTTGGAGTCCTGAACAAACCCATGACTATTTGCTGGGACGTATTCAGCATGTATTTCCTCAGTTAGAGCAGGTGGCACTTGACTTTGTGTGGAGTGGAACGACAGATTTAACCGTTAATGGTGCGGCAGACAGTCGGAAATTTGGTCATCAATATCCCATTTATGCTGTACAGGGCTGGAGTGGGCATGGTGTTGCGCAAACGGTGCGTATTGGTAAAGCCATTGCCGATGATTTCTGTGGTCAATGTGATGATTTTAATATGTTGACCCGAATTCAACATCAGAACATTCCTTTTGGTCGGGCATTGGCACCGTTAGTGATTCCAATTGCCAAAAGTATGTATGGTTTAGGAGCAATGATTAATCCGGGTAAGATGGTATCGTTCTAAACATGAACTTGTGCTGCTGAATCTATACAATTTATGTTTAGACTCAGCAGACACCGCATTTGAACGTTAAATTAGTGCTGTTCAGCTTCTTTTTTTGATTTCAACAGTTTGGGTTTCCATTCACTCATCATAATGCCAAACACCACCAAGAGACCGCCCAACAAAGCCAGTGGTGCTAAACGTTCTCCTGCAAGGCGCCCAAATAGTGCTGCCCACACAGGCTCTCCTGCGTAAATAATCGCTGCTTGTGATGGGTTGATTGAGCGCTGTGCCCAATTCATGACATATTGAATCACAGCACTGGCAAGCCCCAATCCAAAAGCAATGCCTAATAATGGCCATGAAAAAGCAGGTAGTTGTTGCTCACCAGCCAGTGGCATGGATGCAAAAGCGAGCACAGAGGCAACCGCCAGTTGAATGACCGTCACCCGACCAATATCAACTTTTGGGGCAAAATAACCAATCAGAATAATTTCCATTGCTATAGCAATTGCACCGAGCAGGGTTAAGGTCTGGCCAAAATTCAATGAGATTGAGTTCAGACTATTGCCTGTGAGCAGGACTAAGCCTATAAACGCACAGAGTGCACCAATCCAAATCATAAAATGGGGCACTTTACGAAAGATCAACCACAATAGTAGGGGGACTAGGGGGACATACAGTGCCGTTAAAAAGGCAGATTCACTGCTACTGACTGTTTGTAGTCCGACCGTTTGTGTGCCATAGCCAATCGTGACCATACAGCCAATGAGTGCACCTGCCCACAGGTCCTGCCGGGTGATGTGTTTTAAATGTTGATAGGAAAATAAGCCAATAATGGTCGCGGCACAGGCGAAACGACAACCGACAAAGAACATGGGGGAGCTAAAATTTAAGGCATATTTCACGGCCAAGAAGGTGCCGCCCCAAATAAAAGTAATGAGAATCAGCGCAATCACAGGCGCTTTAGAACCGAGCTGAGTATTCAACATAAAAAGACTGGTGTGCAATATATTGCACATAGCTTGTCATGCTTTGTTTTTGTGTGCAATATATTGCTCAATATTTTTTTGATTTATCTGTATGAACTCTCCTGCGGTGCTACAACACGTCAGTCAAAATGTGCGTCATTATCGAAGTTTAAAAGGCCTGAGTCAGCAGCAACTCGCTGATTTAGCTGGGTTAAGCCGTCGTATGGTAGCTGGGGTTGAATCTGGGCAGGACAATATTAGTCTGGCAAAGCTCAGCTTGATAGCCGATGTGCTTGAGGTCGATTTTGTACAAATTATTGCTGCGCCTGAACAGCAAGGGCAAGCGGTGGTGAACGTTTTGGCTTGGCAGGGCACACAAGCACACAGTGAAGCAAAATTAATGGCTTCAGCGGCAGCGACACAAAAAGTAGAGCTATGGACATGGGTACTGGCACCGAATGAACACTATAGTGCTGAACCTGACCCAGAAGGCTGGCGTGAGATGCTCTATGTGATGGAGGGTGAACTAACTTTGGATTTGGCAGGCGACATGAAAGTCTTGGGTGTAGGAGAGTCGATCGTTTTTTCGAGTGCCATTGAATACCAATATATCAACCGTGGCAATGTATCGTTAAAGTTTATTCGTAATGCAATTTATTAAGAAGCAGATCTTCAAACTGATATTTAATGCATAAAAAAGAGGTCAATAGACCTCTTTTTTAAATTCTACAGTTAGAGCGATTGTTCATCTAATAGCAATTGTGCTTCACGTAGGTTTAAACTGCCTTCGTAAATCGCACGACCAGTAATTGCACCTAAAATACCAGGTTGACCTTTGAGGTTACGTACGTCATCAAGGTTGGTCACACCACCTGATGCAATCACAGGTAGGCCAGAGTATTGTGCCAGTTGAACAGTTTGTTCAACATTGACCCCTTGCATCATGCCGTCACGTGCAATGTCGGTATAGACAATGCTTGATACGCCTGCATCGGCAAAACGTTTGGCCAAATCAGTTGCCTTCACATCGGTCACATTGGCCCAACCATCGGTGGCCACCATGCCATTCATGGCATCAATCCCGACAATGATATGACCTGCAAATTTCTTACAAGCTTCTTCAACAAACTCAGGTTCTTGAACTGCTTTGGTGCCAATAATGACAAAAGATACACCCGCTTCTAGGTAGTGTTCGATGGTTTCTAGTGAGCGAATACCGCCGCCGATTTGAATGGGCAGTTCAGGTTGTGCGCGAGCAATCGCTTCAACCACAGGTTTATGAATTGGCGTACCCGCGAAAGCACCATTTAAATCGACCAAATGTAAGCGACGCGCGCCTTCATTTACCCAGTGCTGTGCAGTTGCAACAGGATCATCAGAGAAAACCGTATCGTCTTCCATACGACCTTGTTTTAAACGAACACATTTGCCATCTTTCAGGTCAATTGCAGGGATGATCAGCATGCTTTCGCTCCTAGCCAAATCTTAAATAAAATCAATGTCAGTCATCTTAGCAAAGTATTGGCAATTTTCTAAGCACCTGTTACAGCTTTTCATGACGAGGAGGTTTTATGATATTTTCCAGTTTTTGCAAAATCTCTTTCGGTAGTTGTTCCAAATGCCGCAATTCTTCAAAAACCAACAACGCGGCATAGGCATCGGCAGCAGCATAGTTAATTTGTTCAGGCGTAAGGACTTTCCTTGCCCAATTTGACGTGCTGACTTTTTTGCTTTTCGGGAAGTTGAGTTGAAACAGCAGGGCGATGGCATTTTTAATGCCAACAGGGTTGCTCAACCCAAAGCTTGCAAAGCATTTTGACAGCTCAACGATACCATTTAACTCAAAGCCTTTTTTACGGAACAGATGAGCATCATTTTTTAAACCAAAACCCACTTTGAGCTGGTCTGGATTCGCCAAAAATGGCGCAAGGAAGCTCCAAATGGGAGGGCTCATTTGAAACAAATAAGCATGCTCGACGCTGGCCAGTTGAATGAGATGTGGCCCAGTGGAGACTTCTCCCACTTGAAAGGTCGGTTTGGACTCGCTGTCAAAACCGAAGATGGCAATCTGTTCTAGTTCAGCGCGAATGGCTTCACACTGTTCTACGTTCTGAATGACATGAATCGCTTGCATTGGCAAATTTTGAAAACGAGGCAAAATTCGAATGTGTTCTTTGTTGGGGATAGGGAGACTGGGTAGGGAATTATTCATGTTATATCTGAGCCATGCTTTTATCTCAGACTAGTGGTTTTTGATTTTAAAGGCAAAATAAAACCTGCAAGAAGCAGGTTTTAAGTACAATCCAAGATAACAGAATGCATTTTTATTGCTGTTGCATTTCGATCTGTGATTGATTGGCACGCAGTATATAGCTTTGATAAGAAGGCAAAGCAATTGCTGCTAAAATACCAACGACAAATAGCAGGATATAAATCCACGCTAGAATTGTTTCCCAACCTGCGGTTGGGCGTGGCGAACCATAGCTATTGCTACGATCATCACCTGGTGCAAAAATCAGGTAAAGCATTAAGATCACGTTAGCAAGAGGTACCAGCATTAACAGCGATAACCAGCCCGTATGGTTGCGGTCATGTAGGCGACGAATGGTAAATACGAAGGTGAAATAGAAAATTGCTATATAAATCACAGCAAGAAAAATCATGCCACCACCAAAGTTGCCTGTTTCCATGTTGATGAAAGTCGTTGGAAAAATCACGGCAAAAATACCAATGATAATCACAGCGACGATGGCAAGGAGGCAGTTCCATGCGAGATATGAAAAACGTCCGAAGCGACCTGCGGCGTTCAGCGCAGATTCTTGTACATATTGAGTCATAGTGACTTACCTTATCGTTGTAAATTAAATTTTTTATAAATAAAAATGTCTAAAAAGCAGGCAAATCATAATCAAATTTGGTGACAATGGAAAGGCATTGTAATTATTTGGTGTGTAGTAGTGTGCTGTAAAACAAAAACTTTCTATCAATATTAAATTAGTACCCGATTACTAGAATTCCTTTTAATGGAAGAATAATACGCTGTGACGTGTAAAGCGTATCTAAAAATTGATATACCTTTTGAAAATCATCTGATTGGCGGTAAGTATTTCGCACAGCTAAAACTAGATAGTCGATATTAACCATCATACTGGCTTGAAATACATCTTTTAAAAACTGGTTATTGGCGACTGCGCGTCCAGCTTCGACTTCAATAACGATTTTTTGCTCGAAATGAATGGCATCGACTAAGAAACTTTTAGAAGCTTGGTTGTTATAACCGAATAGGACTGGAACAAGGATTTTATCTTCGGAAGATTTACTTTTTTCAACTTTGAACCCGATTTTTTCAAGCCCAGTTGCAATAGTAAGAAGAACTTCATTGCTGGAAAGTTGATGTGTTTGTGAACTTATACCAGTAATGTGCTGCTTGAAGACTTCAGTAACCTCTAAAAGTTTTGGTGGTGTGGGGCAAGAGCGAGGAAAGAATTGGAATTGGAGCATTTTGTATATTTCTAAACTGTTATTTGTAGATAATAAGAGAAAAGCTCAACCGAAGTTGAGCTTTTTAAAATCAAACAGAGGCTGGAATGAATTAAATTTTCCATTCCACAAAGTTTTTTAGCAGTTGCAAACCTGCGGTATGACTTTTTTCAGGGTGGAACTGTGTTGCAAATAAATTTTCTTGATGAATCGCGGTACAGAACTCTAAACCATAGTCACAAGTTGCAGCCACAATGTCGCTATTCTTCGGTTCAACATAGAAGCTGTGAACAAAGTAAAAACGTGCATCTTGTTCAATGTCTTTCCACATTGGGTGGCTTGGGTCAGCTTGATGAACTTGGTTCCAGCCCATGTGTGGCACTTTTAAGCCATCTACATCTGGAAAACGTCTTACTGTTCCTTCAAAAATACCGAGAGCATCGACACCGCCGTTTTCTTCAGAGCGTTGCATCAGCGCTTGCATGCCGACACAGATCGCCAAGACTGGCTTATTAAATGCCGCATGACGAACGACTTCATCAATCCCTGCTTCATGCATGCCTTGCATACAGTCACGCATGGCGCCTACGCCAGGGAAGACAATTTTATCGGCCTGAGCAATCAGTTTAGGATCATTGGTCACATCGACTGTTGCACCGACATGTTCAAGCGCTTTTGCTGCTGAGTGTAGGTTACCCATACCATAGTCAAGAAGGGCAATACGGGTCATTACAAGCTACCTTTGGTTGAAGCAATGGTGTTGGTTGCACGTGGGTCAATTTCACATGCCATACGAAGCGCACGGGCAAAAGCCTTGAACACACTTTCAATTTGGTGGTGGCTATTTTTCCCTTTGAGATTATCAATGTGCACTGTCATTAAAGCATGGTTCACAAAGCCTTGGAAAAACTCAGAGAATAAATCCACATCAAAACGACCAATCATGGCGCGGGTAAATGGAATATCCATAAACAAACCCGGACGGCCCGATAAGTCCACCACAGCACGGCTCAAGGATTCATCCAACGGTGCATAAAAATGACCATAACGGCGTAAACCTTTTTTGTCACCTAAAGCTTTGGCAAAAGCCTGTCCAAGCGTGATACCACAGTCTTCAACCGTGTGGTGATCATCAATTTCCAAGTCGCCATCACATTCAATATCAATATCAAATAAGCCATGTCGCTTGATTTGATCAATCATATGATCTAAAAAGGGAATACCTGTGTTGAGCGTGCCTTGACCCGTACCATCGAGGTTTACACGAACTCGAATTTTGGTTTCGTTGGTATTTCTTACCACTTCACTGATACGTTCTGTCATAGACACGTTCCTCAAAGACGTCAAATAATTGATGTAAAATGTTTCGCCGTAACGAAGTCACCGCATATTAGATTGCTCAGGAGGGTTTATCAATGCCTATTACCGTACACGCTTATACTTCACTAGAAAAAGAAGAGTTGCGCAGCCAGCTAGAGCGACTGTACGACACCAGTCCTGAATTTGGCGATGGGCATGATGCCGTAGAACAACTTGAGCAGAATCTGGCTCAGTATACCTTACTTTATACCGCAGAATTTAATACTAAAGTCATTGGTGCACTTTGGTGTAGCGGGCAGGGTGAAAATAAAACGCTTGAATATATCGTGGTACATCCAGCAAATCGTGGGCGAGGGGTTGCGGAGCGACTGGTTGAAGAAACGTGTCGCATGGAAGAAAGTAAAGGTGTGAAAGTGTTTGAGCCAGGCTGTGGCGCGATTCATCGTTGCTTAGAGCACATTGGCAAAATTTAAGTTTTTTGAGGTCGTTTTAAGCTGCTTTTCTTCATGGAAAGTGATTGAGCCTTAGTTTAAGTACACAGGGTGAATCAAAAAATGTGCAAAGGGTGTTGAATATTGCTGTAAAAGTAAGCATTCAAAAGATTTTTGTGAAAACACACTTGACGCTACACGGCTTAAACTGTTTAATACGCGACATCGGCGTGATAGCTCAGTAGGTAGAGCAACGGATTGAAAATCCGTGTGTCCCCAGTTCGATCCTGGGTCTCGCCACCATATTTTAAATCTAATTTAAAGATTTCAATCCCTGATCCCATCAGGGATTTTTTTTGCCTGAAATTTATTCGATCAAATAAAAAAGTGATGATTTTTATTGACTATTCATCCGAGATACGGCTTAATACACGGCATCGGCGTGATAGCTCAGTAGGTAGAGCAACGGATTGAAAATCCGTGTGTCCCCAGTTCGATCCTGGGTCTCGCCACCATATTCAAAAAAGCCTCAAACATTGTTTGGGGCTTTTTTTCGTTTGAATAAAAATTTCATCTGATTGGATGTTGGACAAAATTATGCTTTTCGTGCTGGAGGGTGTGTTAATTTCGAATCAAAAATAAGATTGAGGGTGGCTTATGAAAGATTTATTTTCATCAGGAAGTTCGCTTTATCAATTGGCACGTCCGAGTTATCCAGCGAGTTTGATTCAAGAGATACTCAAGTATGTAGTTACTCCGCAATTTGCATGGGATTGTGGTGCGGGGTCGGGACAGCTGACTCAACTGTTGGCACCTTATTTTGATGCCGTGGTGGCGACAGATATCAGTACCCAGCAGTTACAGCATGCGCCATATTTTGAAAATGTCAGTTATCAAGTTCAGTCCGCAGAGCACACCAGCTTTGCTGAGCAGAGTTTTGATTTAATTACAGTGGCACAAGCGATTCATTGGTTTAACTTTGATCGGTTTTATGCAGAGGTGAATCGCACATTAAAATCAGATGGAGTTCTCGCTGTCATCGGCTATGGCCTTATTCAACTGCAACATCCTGAGCTACAAGCTTGTATCGAAAGGCTCTATTTTAGAACATTGAAAGGCTATTGGGATGCTGAGCGATGTTATATCGACGAGGCCTATCAAACGATTCCCTTTCCCTATGAAGAAATTCCCATGCCTGAATTGTCGATGTCGTTTCAGTGGTCTGCTGACCAATTGTTGGATTACTTCAATACTTGGTCTGCGTTGAAGCATTATCGAGTGAAAAATGCCGATGACCCTTTATACGAGTTAAAAGTATTTTTTGCGCTTGATGATCATGTGAGCCAAATCTTTGACCTTACATTTCCAATTTTTGTAAGATTGGGACGTCTAGCGGTATCGGTGCATTAAATGTCTATGCTTAATCGGTAATCAAGCGTTTCCCAAAACAGACCACATCAATTTCTTCATAGCCCAGTTGTTCATAGAAGCTCTGCACGTCGATATTTTCTTTACGTACAAGCAACTGTAGTTTGGGGCAGCCCAAAGCAATCAGGCGCTTCTCTAGCTGCTGTATGAGTGCGGTTGCGACCCCATTGCGTTGAAAGTGTGGATGTACCGCCAAATAATTAATCCAACCACGGTGACCGTCATAACCCCCCATCAAGGTTGCGATCAGTTGCTCATCTTTGACAGCCAATAAAAACAGACCATCTTTTTGTGCAGTCTTTCTAAAAATATCAATTTCAGGGTTGTTCCACGGGCGAGTGAGGTCACACACCTCCCAGAGGGCAATGACGTCTTCTAAATCGGTTTCGAAATAGGGGCGAATAATGAACATGAGCTTGGCATTTTTATTTTTTGGATGCCTTTAGATTAATTGAGTTTTTTTATTTTGATAAGTGTTTTATTACACTTTTCATCAGATATAAAAAAACGCCCAACTGGGCGTTTTTTAAAGCTTTGAATTAAGCCGATTTTGCTTCTGCTTGTACAGGAAGCATGTGACCTGTTTCTTCAAAGTTAGAATGCCAAGACAATGCTTCACGAAGGATATGAGGAGTATGACCGCCTTTCTCACATGAACGTGTGAAGTAGTCATTTAATGCATCACGGTAAAGTGGGTGAGCACAGTTGTCGATAATCGCACGTGCACGCTCACGTGGTGCTAAACCACGAAGGTCAGCCAAACCTTGTTCAGTGACTAGGATGTCAACGTCATGTTCAGCATGGTCTACGTGAGAGGCGAATGGAACGATTGATGAAATATCACCGCCTTTTGCAATTGATTTGGTCACGAAAATTGCCAAGTGTGCATTACGGGCGAAGTCACCTGAACCACCAATACCATTCATCATTTTCGTACCGCAAACGTGAGTTGAGTTTACGTTACCGTAAATGTCGAACTCAAGTGCAGTATTGATGCCGATAATGCCAAGACGACGAACCAATTCAGGGTGGTTTGAAATCTCTTGTGGGCGCAGTACTAACTTATCTTTGTATGCTTCAAGGTTATTAAATACTTTCTCGCCATATTTAGCAGAAAGGGTAATTGAAGAACCTGATGCAAATTTCATTTTACCCGCATCAATCAATTCAAAAGTACAGTCTTGGAGTACTTCTGAGTACATGACCAAGTCTTCGAAGTTTGAATCTTTAAGGCCTGTAAGTACAGCATTGGCAATTGAGCCAATCCCTGCTTGTAATGGGCCTAAGTTTTTAGGTAAGCGATTTTCAGCTACTTCTTTTTCAAAGAAAGCAATGAGGTGATCTGCAATACCTTGAGTTTCATCATCTGGTGCCGTTACGGTAGATGGAGAGTCGTGTAAGTCGTTGTTGATGACGATACCGACAATTTTTGCAGGGTCGATATTGATTGCATGTGTACCAATACGCTCATCGACTTGAGTTAGTGGAATCGGTTGGCGTGTTGGACGGTAAGTTGGAATATAAATATCGTGTAAGCCTTCAAAAGCAGGGCTTAAGTTGGTGTTGATTTCAACAATGACTTTTTCAGCAAAAATGGCGAAGCTTGCAGAGTTGCCGACAGACGTTGTAGGAATGATGCCACCATCTTCAGTAATTGCGACTGCTTCAATCACAGCAATATCAGGTTTTTTCAACTGAAGGTTACGCATTTGTTCAACAGTTTCAGACAAGTGTTGGTCAATGAACATCACTTCGCCTTTGTTGATTGCTTTACGTAAAGTGTTGTCTACTTGGAACGGTAAACGACGTGCCAATACACCTGCTTCAGTCAATTGCTTGTCTAGGTCATTGCCTAAAGAAGCGCCTGTAATTAGTGTGATTTTTAAAGGATTTGTGTGTGCACGTTTAACCAATGCCAAAGGTACAGCTTTTGCTTCGCCTGCACGAGTGAAGCCACTCATCCCTACAGTCATGCCATCTTCAATAAAAGCAGACGCTTCTTCTGCACTGATGACTTTATCGTGAAGTGAAGCTAAACGGATACGATCTAAAGACATGGTTTACTCTCGTTAATATTCTGGATCTGGCACCGATTGTACCGATCAAGAACGACATTGTGCATACCTGTTAGGCTAAGGTCTAATTTTTTGAAAAAATGTGGGTATAAGCTTTTCTGATGATTTGTAAGTATTTGAAATATATTTGGTAAAATTAAATTGTTGAATAGTTAAACAAAATCATTTGCTCAACTATTGTTCAATATTAAAAATGCTCTACTAGTGTTTGCTTGAGTTTTTCGAGCGGATTGTTGTTTGAAATTTCAACATCTTGCTGAGTATTTAAGGGGAGAGAAATAATTGCTTCGAGTCCACCTTGTGCACGATTATGAATAATCAATTCGCCTTGATGAATATCCACAATTCGCTTCACAATCGCGAGACCTAAGCCACTACCTTGTACGGTTCGGGCTTCATTACCACGGACAAAAGGTTGCATGAGTTCTTCAATTTGGTCTTCTGGGATCCCTTCGCCATGATCCGCTACGCTAATTAAAATGTGTTCATTTTCAAGTGTTGCGGAGAGTTCAATAGGTTCAGCACCATAACGTTTTGAATTATTGATGAGATTACCGATTAGGCGTTTGAGAGATAAACTGCGTGCTTGAATAATGGGAAGTTCTGTTGCGTCAAAACGAATATCTAGAGGTTTGAACTGCACCACCAATTCTTGTAACAACATATTTAAATCGGTGTCTTGGATTTCCTCATCTGAACCGTCGCGCATATAGGAAATGAACTGATTTAAGATCGCATCCATGTCCTCGACATCATAAATCAGACCTTCTTTTAAAAAATCATCATCAGGCATCATTTCTGCACTGAGTCGGATACGGGTCAATGGTGTACGTAAGTCGTGGGAAATCCCTGCCAACATAATTCGACGGTCACGTTCAGTTTGATCTAAGGTATAGATCATGTGGTTAAAAGCCTGATTGACCTCACGGATTTCTTGTGGCCCATGGTTGGTCTCGAGATAAGGGGCTTTTCCTGTCTTACTGTAATTATTGGCAGCATTTTGCAGTCGACGTAGCGGGCGGTTAAGTTGGCGAACAAGGGTTAAAATAATGGCCGCTGCAATCAGGGGAACACCAAGTAACCAGCCAAAAATCAGCTCTGGACTATAGTTGGCATAGGTTTTGAGTGGTTCACGTACCCAGTTACCATTCATTTCTGGGGTTTGAATCCAAATACGTGGACTCGGTTTAAATTGAAAATAAACTGTAGCATGTTCTACATTCAGCTCTTTGGCGAGCTTGGCTTCAATTTGGTTGGTAAAGAATTCAGCAATGACCTTGTCTTTGACATTTGGATATTCTTTGGGGTTGGTAACGTATTCAATGCCCACCCGACTTCTTAGCCAGTCATCGACATCAACTTCCGCATCTTTATGATAAATACGCAAATCAGGGTTGTTGAGTATTTCTAATTCAACCGCAAGATAGCGGGCGTGTTGTTGAATTTCAGGTAGATATAAAGTTCGCCAGAAGAACCATAAGGACATAAATAAACTAAAGAACACCACAAACAACACCAGCACAGTGGTGCGCATGGCAGCAGAGCGTGGCTTAATTTTGTCGAGAAACCGTTCCCAACGCGTGCGCTTTCTCTCTGAGTAAGCTTCGTAATCTGTAAATTTTTGAGGGTCGATGGGTTCGAGTTTCACGCCAGCTTCCTGTGGACTATTTTTTATCAATATTACTGAAATATACACGGTGGAGTCTTACCGTATTTATCAGTAATAGAAGGAGCTCATTCTGTTACTTTTTAAAAAGTAACCAAAACTTTTGCCATTCGCTGAACTCGCAATTAAAGTTGACAAGCCTTGAAAGTAAAATTGGCTCAAACAGCAGCGAATGGCTTTTAGGGACAATAAGTTCGGTGAACGTTTACATTATTGGAGCTTATTATTCCGCGCCATCTGGAACAAAGACATAACCCACACCCCAAACGGTTTGGATATAACGCGCACGAGCAGGGTTTTCTTCTACTAGACGACGTAGGCGAGATACTTGAACATCAATCGAACGTTCCATTGCACCCCATTCACGGCCACGCGCAAGGTTCATCAATTTGTCGCGAGTCAAAGGCTCACGTGGGTGTTGTACCAAGGCTTTCAGTACCGCAAACTCACCTGTAGTTAAAGTCACGACTTGACCTTCACGCGTTAGGGTACGTGTTGATAAATCAAGTGACCATGGACCAAAGCTGACCACTTCCATTTGTTGGCTTGGTGCGCCTGGAACTTCACGGACTTGGCGGCGTAATACGGCGCGAATACGTGCTAATAACTCATTTGGATTAAATGGTTTCGGTAAGTAGTCATCTGCACCTGCTTCTAGACCTGCAATACGGTCTGAATCACTGCCACGTGCGGTCAGCATGATGATAGGTGTGTCAATATTGGATTGGCGTAGACGACGACAGATACTTAAGCCATCTTCTACAGGGAGCATGAAGTCGAGCACAATCAGTGAAAACAGTTCGCGCTGTAAGAGACGATCCATTTGGGTCGCGTCATGCGCTGTTTTTACCACAAAGCCTTTATCTTCTAAAAAGCGTTGGAGTAGCGTACGTAAACGTACATCGTCATCTACCACTAAAATGCGTTCAACGCGATCGGCGTCGTTATGTACGGCATCTGTTTTTTCAGCAGGTACAACTAAACTCATTGAAGTGCTCCTTTATTCTTTATTGTCATCGTAAACAAAAGTCGGGGTAGTCTTGAGTATACGACTCATTTGTATGTCTTTACTATGCTCTAAAGCAACAAATATTGCAGGTAAAATCAAGACATAGATACCAAATGTATACATCTTAGCCCATAGAAAAACATGGCAAAGAATGACTAAAAATAAGATTTAACACTGAAAATAATATGGATTTATGAAATTTGCCCGAAATATGTCACATTTAAGCGGTGAAATTCATAAAACAGTTGTGGATTTTATAGTCTTGGTCTTTATAATCATGGCTTTTAGTACATATCCTTGTGGGATCACATACGATGACTGACTTAGTTCAGCAGTTGGCAAAAGAAATTGCCGTACGTCCAAATCAAATCGAGGCTGCCATCAAGTTGATTGATGAAGGTGCTAGCGTTCCATTTATTGCGCGTTACCGTAAAGAAGTCACGCAAGGCTTGGACGATGCGCAGTTACGTCAGCTCGATACACGTTTGGCTTATTTGCGTGATTTATTTGAACGTCGCGAAAAGGTAATCGAATCATTAAAAGAACAAGATAAATTGTCTGATGATTTGTTGGCACGTGTAAATGCTGCTGAAACTAAAAATGCCTTAGAAGAAATTTACGCACCGTACCGTCCAAAACGGACCAGTAAATCATTTAAAGCTAAAGAAGCAGGCTTGGGCCCGATTGCAGAAAAAATCTTTGCAGAAGCGGTTGATCCTGCTGAAGCATTGGCAGGCTTTAGCCATGAAGATTATCCAGATCTAGAAAGTCAGTTGGATGCGATTCAACATATTTTAATTGATGACTGGGCGCAGAATATTGCACTGACAACTGAACTTAAAGCAATGTTTGCAAAAACAGCCACTTTAAAAAGTTTAGTGGCAAGTGATGAGAAGAAAGAAGTTGGCAAAAAATTCCGCGATTACTTCGATTTTTCTGAAAATTTAAACAAAGTCCCATCACACCGTTTATTGGCGATGTTACGTGGTCGTCAAGAAAACGTTTTAGGTTTAAAAGTTGATGGCGAAGATGATGCAGCATTGGCGCGTATTGAAACAGAATATAGCCTTGAAACTGCACAGCCACAAGCGCGTCAAGATTACTTAAAGCAAACGGCAAAATTGTTCTGGTTAGGCAAGGTTCGTCCAAGCATCGAACACTCGTTGCTCACTGAAAAACGTCTCGCAGCTGAATCTGAAGCAATGGATGTTTTCGCTGAAAATTTACGTCATTTATTGTTGTCTGCACCTGCGGGTGCACGTACAACCTTAGGTGTAGACCCTGGCATCCGTACAGGGGTGAAATTGGCTGTGGTGAATGCATCAGGTGATGTACTTGCACATAGCACGGTTTATCCATTTGCACCTAAAGAAGATAAAGCAGGTTCAATTGCAGAACTGGCGCGTTTATGTCGCGAGTTCAATGTTGACCTGATTGCCATTGGCAATGGTACAGCAAGCCGTGAAACAGAAAGCGTTGTGGCTGAAATGATGGCTGCAAACAGTGATTTAAAACTGACCCGTGTTTCAGTATCAGAAGCGGGTGCATCAGTTTATTCAGCATCTGAATTGGCATCTGCGGAGCTACCAGAGCTAGATGTGTCGATTCGTGGTGCTGTGTCGATTGCACGTCGTTTACAAGATCCATTGGCTGAGCTGGTAAAGATTGATCCAAAGTCGATTGGTGTAGGTCAGTACCAACATGATGTGAACCAAACTGGTTTGGCAAAAACGCTTGAAGCGGTGGTTGAAGACTGTGTGAACTCGGTGGGGGTGGATGTTAATACTGCATCATCTGCTATTTTGGGTTATATCGCAGGTTTGAATAAGTCGATTGCACAGCAAATTGTCGATTTCCGCAAAGAAAATGGTCGTTTTGACAACCGCCAAGATTTGAAGAAAGTGCCACGTTTAGGCGAGCGTACTTTTGAACAAGCGGCAGGTTTCTTACGTATTCAAGATGGTTCAGAGCCATTGGATGCTTCTGCAGTTCACCCAGAGTCTTATGCATTGGTTGCTAAAATTGTTGAAGCGAAAGCGACAACAGTAAAAGACATCATTGGTAACTCTGAAATTATTCGCCAAGTGAATGCAGAAGAATTTACAGATGAGAAATTTGGTCTACCAACCATTCAAGATGTGTTGTCTGAACTAGAAAAACCAGGTCGGGATCCGCGTCCAGAGTTCCGTACCGCAAAATTCCGTGAAGATATTACGGAAGTAGCGCAGCTAGCAGAAGGCATGCAGCTTGAAGGTGTTGTGACCAATGTGACGAACTTCGGTGCTTTTGTGGATGTGGGTGTACACCAAGACGGTTTGGTCCATATTTCAGAATTGGCGAATGAATTTGTTGCAGATCCGCATAAAGTGGCGAAACCAGGTCAAATTGTGCAAGTGCGTGTACTCAGTGTAGATGCGGAGCGTAATCGTGTGAATTTGTCGATGCGCCCTGAAGGTGCTGATGCGCCTAAAGCTGTACGTCAACCACGCCGTGAAAATGCAGAGCGTAGTGAACGTAAACCACAAGGTAAACGTCCACAACAAGCACGTCCGCAAGGCGAGCGCACTCAAACAAACAAGAAGCCACAAGCGACTAAACCTCAAGAAAATAAAATTGGTGGTTTAGGTGCATTGTTGCTTCAAGCGGGGATTAAAGGTTCTAAATAATCTTTTAATGTTTAAATAAAAAAACCTCCCAAGTGGGAGGTTTTTTTATGGTTTCTTTTATCCGTTGATGATTGGCACGATCCAACTGGTGATGATTAGCATAATGCCAAAATGCCCTAGCTTTCGACATACTTTGACAAAAGTCGGTGCAGGTTGTTCTAGTCTCGTCGCATAATCTTTCAGGCTCATAGCTTGCGTGCTACGACTATGCCAAAGGAAAACAGCAAGGTCGATACAGATCAGAATCGTGCCGATATTGGCCACGACATCCATCATCACATAATCTTGTAAATACAGGCTGCTGCCTACGCGGTAGCTGAGGTAAATCGCAAAGGCGATACATACGTATTGCAGGACGAAAGAAAAATTGCGCATAGACTCACAAAACAAAAAATGACGGCTGTTTATAACACAAAATGTGAGATTGCATCGTCATCTTTATTTTTGTCTATAAAAAATAGTGGGTCTCTAGTTTATTACACTTTGAGCAAGTAGCCCTGAAAGCGTCGATATCAGCCCTATTTTTAATAAAATATTGCTATATAAACGAGACGGTGGGGGAGTTTTTACTGGTGTAGAGTCTGTGTGATTTTTATTGTTTAAATGAGAGCTTGAGCATTGGGCAGCGAGTCGGCTACTGAAAGCAAATTCGATCAAAATCATCATTAGCCCACCATAAACCATAACTTGCCAAATTGAATGATCAGGAAGGCGAAGTTCTATATATAGATTAAAAGCCATAAGTGAGGCAAAAATGAAACAAAAGAGTTTGAAAATATAAAGTGCCTGCATTTTTATCTCCTTTTCTTCTTATTTTTATATTGGATTTTATTTCTTAACGATCTGTTAAAACTTGCAAAATGTGCAAACCCAGCCTTTCAATGAAAAGCTGGGTCATGATCAGGAAGCTTACCAGTGTTCACCTGGGAATAAGCGTGCATACGCTTTTTGTACCCAGTTGAGTTTTTGTGGCTCACCTACCGATGCGCTAGAGCTTGGGAATAAGTTATAGCCAATCGACATGAGTTTGTTGTTGATATCTGGTGCAATTGAATAAGTGATAGATGCCAAACGACCGAGGTTGGTTGCGACTTTCTTCGGACGCTTCACAATCGCGTACGCGACTAAATCTGCTGCTTGTTCAGGTGAAAGCGTGGGTACGTACTTATAAATTTTTGTTGGTGCAATCATCGGTGTGCGGACTAAAGGCATATACACTGACGTAATCGCAATTTTATGTGAATGTACTTCGGCTGAGAGACAACGGCTGAACGCATCTAAAGCAGCTTTAGATGCTACATACGCTGAGAAACGGGTAGCATTTGCCAATACACCAATTGAGCTAATGTTAATAATATGACCATCACGACGAATCATCATTTGTGGCAAGATGTTCATCACTAAACGCACGGCACCAAAGTAGTTGAGCTGCATGGTGCGTTCAAAATCATGAAAGCGCTCTGTTGACTCATGTACCGCGCGGCGAATTGAGCGTCCTGCGTTGTTAATCAAAATATCAATATGATCTACTGAAGCTAAAATTTGTTTAGAAACTTCATCAATGGAATCTAAATCATTTAAGTCACAAGGGAAAACCGTAGCTGAACCACCTTTGGCTTCGATATCTGCTTTGACTTCTTCTAAGGTTTCTTTGGTGCGTGAAACTAATAGTACATGTGCGCCTGCATCAGCCAGTTTATGTGCAACTGTTAAACCAATACCACTTGAAGCACCTGTAATTAAGACGGTTTTTCCGTTTACACGTTCTTTAAAAAGTCTATCAATTCTTGAATTCACTTTATCTTTCCTGATCTAAATAGAATATTTGAGGGTTATGGCTGTTTTTGTATTCGATTATTTATGCTGGATTTTTGGACCAATGCAGCTGCTTTCCTTAACAATATGATACCTAAACTGCTTCAAAATATCACGGCATAAGTTATTGAATTAATAAATAATTTTAGAGTAAAAACTCTATTTTGCTTATTCTAATAATTAACTTTTATCACGAATCAAAATGAAATTAAAGGGCTATAAATATAAAAGACAGCTGTATAAAAAACCTCAATCATGTGATTGAGGCTTTTATTTTATAGGATGCATTTCAGACTTGGGCTAAGGCTTGCTCTAAATCTGCAATTAAATCATCAATATGTTCAATCCCTATGGATAGGCGCACCATATCGGTACTCACGCCTGCTGATAGCAGTTCCGCTTCATTCAACTGACGATGCGTGGTCGTTGCAGGGTGGCACGCTAAACTTTTGGCATCGCCAATATTAACTAAGCGTGTAAACAGTTGTAGGGCATCAATAAAACGAGTCCCACCTTCAAGGCCATCTTGTACCCCAAAAGATAAAATTGCGGACGGCTGCCCTTTGACATATTTTTGTGCCAAACCATGCTGAGGGTGATCTTTCAATCCAGCATAGTTAACCCATTTTACTTTGGGATGGGCTTGTAAATGTTCTGCGACTTTCTGCGCATTGAAGATGTGACGTTCCATACGCAAGTTGAGTGTTTCTAAGCCTTGCAGAATCAGGAACACACTGAGTGGGCTAATCGCAGCGCCAGTATTGCGCAATGGAACGACACGAGCGCGAGCAATATAGGCTGCTTCGCCCAAAGCTTCAACATAGTTCACGCCGTGATAACTTGGGTCGGGTGTATTCAGCACTTTAAAGCGCTCAGGATATTTGCCCCAAGGAAACTTGCCACTATCAACAATCGCACCGCCAATCGAATTGCCATGTCCACCAATATATTTAGTGAGCGAGTGAATCACGATGTCAGCACCATATTCAAACGGTTTAAGCAAAGCAGGGGTTGCAACCGTATTATCGACCACTACAGGTACTCCATATTCGTGGGCGATTTTGGCAATTGCTTCTAGGTCGATAATATTGCCCAGTGGATTACCAATGGATTCAACAAACACCAACTTGGTTTTTTCATCAATTAAACCACGTAGGGCTTCCGGATCTTGATAATCAAAGAAGCGTACCTCAATGCCTTGTTTCGGCAGAGTGTGGGCAAACAGGTTATAAGTGCCACCGTACAAGGTCGATACTGAAGCAATGTTGTCACCTGCTTCAGCAATGGTTTGAATAGCATAAGTAATGGCAGCCATGCCCGAAGCCAAAGCCAAAGCTCCAATACCTCCCTCGAGTGCAGCTAAACGCTGTTCGAGCACCGCAGTGGTTGGATTCATAATACGGGTATAAATATTGCCTTGGACTTTCAGGTCAAATAGGTCAGCGCCGTGTTGCGTATTATCAAAGGCATACGAGGTCGTTTGGTAAATCGGCACAGCCACAGCTTTAGTGGTGGCCTCAGGGCTATAACCAGCATGGATAGCCAAAGTTTCGTCTTTATAGGTCATGTGACTTCATCTGCGTGAGTTAAATATTACACAGTCTACCATTAATGAATATAAGTGAAATTGCAAAAAAATATGAATGTTTATCTAAAATTTTCATAATGAAGTGTAAGTTTTAACTTGGTAAGCATATAAAAACTGCTGAAAACAAGCGTTTAAAAAACACTCGAACTGAAAGTTGTAACATTGCATTGAAGATCGGTTTAATGCCTTATTTTTTCAGCGCATTCATCGTATAATGCCCCAAAATATTTTTCGCTGTTTTGCGATTTTTTGGTTTTCTATTGAGGAGTCCTGCGTGGCCCAATATATTTATACGATGAACCGAGTGTCTAAGATGGTTCCGCCTAAGCGCGAAATCTTGAAAGACATCTCTTTGTCATTTTTCCCGGGTGCAAAAATTGGTGTGCTTGGTTTAAACGGTGCAGGTAAATCGACCTTGCTTCGTATTATGGCTGGCGTAGACAAAGATTTCTCTGGTGAAGCTCGTGCGCAACCGGGTATCAAAATCGGCTATTTAGAGCAAGAGCCACCACTCGATCCAAATAAAGATGTTCGCGGTAACGTTGAAGATGGTTTACGTGAACCATTAGATGCTTTGGCACGCTTGGATGAAGTATTTGCTGAATATGCGGCTGAAGACGCAGACTTTGACAAATTGGCAAAAGAGCAAGAAAAATTAGAAGCGATTATCCACTCATGGGATGCACATAACCTGAGTAACCAAATGGATCAAGCTGCTGCAGCATTGAACCTTCCAGCTTGGGATGCAGACGTAACTTTACTATCAGGTGGTGAGCGTCGTCGTGTTGCATTATGTCGTTTGCTTTTATCTAAGCCAGACATGTTGCTTCTAGACGAACCGACGAACCACTTGGATGCAGAGTCTGTATCTTGGTTAGAGCGTTTCTTGAAAGACTTCGCGGGCACGATTGTGGCGATTACGCACGACCGTTATTTCTTGGATAACGTCGCTGAATGGATTCTTGAGCTTGACCGCGGTATGGGCATTCCATATCAAGGCAACTATTCTGCTTGGTTAGAGCAAAAGAATGCACGTTTAGAGCAAGAACAGAAGCAAGAAGAATCTTTTGCTAAAGCATTGAAAAAAGAACTGGAATGGGTTCGTTCAAATGCTAAAGGTCAACAAAAGAAAAACAAAGCACGTATGGAGCGTTTTGAAGAACTTAACTCACGTGAGTTCCAACAGCGTAACGAAACGTCTGAAATCTATATTCCACCTGGTCCGCGTCTAGGCAATAAAGTGGTTGAAGTAGAAGGCATCAGTAAATCATTTGATGGTCGCGTACTCTACGAAAACTTAAGCTTTACCGTACCACCTACAGCAATTGTGGGTATTGTGGGACCAAACGGTGCAGGTAAAACCACACTATTCCGTATGATGACGGGTGAACAACAGCCTGATACAGGTACGGTGACACTAGGTGAGTCGGTTAAAGTCGCTTATGTGGGTCAGATCCGTGATACTTTGGATAACAACAAAACCGTTTGGGAAGAAGTTTCTGGCGGTTTGGATATCCTAAGAATTGGCGAATACGAAATTGCATCACGTGCTTATATTGGCCGTTTTAACTTTAAAGGCCAAGATCAGCAAAAACGTGTAGGTGAATTGTCAGGTGGTGAGCGTAACCGTTTACAACTGGCGAAAATCCTGCAAATGGGCGCTAATGTCATCTTACTGGATGAGCCATCGAACGATTTGGATATCGAAACTTTACGTGCACTTGAGGATGCAATTCTTGTATTCCCAGGCACGGTAATGGTGGTATCGCATGACCGTTGGTTCCTTGACCGTATTGCAACGCATATCTTGTCGTTTGAGAACGAACAGCCTGAGTTTTATGAAGGCAACTATGCCGAGTATGAAGCATACCGCTTGGCTCGTTTAGGTGAAGATGCTGTACAAAAACGTACTAAATACAAGAAAATTGGCGGTTAATACTGTCGTTAGCCAATAAAAAAACCAGCCTTCGGGCTGGTTTTTTTATGTTTGTTAATTGTTTTCTAAGGAGTTTTAGAGGCATTCACTTGTAAGCTGATAATGCTGTAATACTGATTTTTAGGTTTTGCTTTGGCATCGACCTTTTCGCTCACTTCAATCAAGTATTGTCCAACCTGTTCAAAAGTGAGCGTGGCATTGCCTTGTGCATCAACAGGTGTGCTTTTTGCTTGCTGTTCAAGCTCACCTTGAGCGCGAACCATAAGCTCTGCATGCGCAAGAGCTTTGCCTGCTTGCGTAATTTGCAGTTGTACAGGTTGCTGTACATTGATTTGGTTGGGATGGGTTTTAAAGCTGACTTGAATTGGGGCTGGTGTTACAGCGACAGGTGAGGTGCTGTCCTTGCTGACATAGCTTTGAATGCTCCATTCACGAACCGTAGAGACCTTGCTTGGCACTTTACCTTTAAAGTCACTTGGAATGACATAGTCACGCTCACTCAGAGCAGGAACTTTGTCTGCTGCTACATCGGCAAAAATTTTCCACTGATGATTGTGTTGTACGTAATCAATTGGATACGAAGTCTTTGCGAAAATGGTATAGGTACCCTTTTCAGGAAGTTTGAGATCAAACGTTGCTGCTGAGTTTAAATTTTTTACGGGTTGAACGGCACTTTGAGTTTGGTTGGGCTGAAAAACAGTGAAGGATGTATCTTTTAAAGCGTATTCAGGATGAAAAGCTTGTTCTGCATAAGCACTGAGAACAGGAACTTGGGTATTCTCTGTGAGATAGGCTAAGGGTGCGACATAGGGTTCATGGGCTTGAGTCGCAGTGCTTAGAGCAAGCGCACAAAAGAGCATATTTCTCATGGCAATAAAGTTCCGAATAAAATCAAAAAGTGGGTTGATTATATCGAGAAAAAATACCATTTGATAATAATTATTATTTATAATTTGCCTGAAGAAAAAGGAGAGCTTGGCCTCTCCTTGATCTGCTGATATTAAGAGGGGATTTAAATTTCCCACTCATGGTCGCATTCGCGGCATTTCCATTTTTTTTGGGATTGCATAAAGCCTTGCATCGAAATTTTAAAATCTGGAAGATCTCGGTAAAACAAGAAACCCGCAACTACACATACGATAAACACGACAACCGTTGCAATTTGAAGTGTTGAGCCTGCACCATCCCCAAAGATCCACATTGCAATGCTAATTAACACCAGAAGTAATAACACAAAGATAGCAGGGATTAGAAAAACTAAACTTTTAGGCACAACTGGACGTGTTGCTGGAGCGCCTGCTTGAGCAACAGGCATAATTTTTGGACTTTGGCATTGAGGACAGCGGTATTGCATGACGACTCCGAAATTCTAATCTATGTTGTATTCTAATCGGATTAGTGCAGAAAGCCAAAAAAAGCGTTGGAATGGATGGCTAAGAAATTTCAGGCAATAAAAAACCCAAGTCATTATGCTTGGGTTTTTTATCAGATGTTGCCATCTTAAATATGGCGTCCCTACGGGGATTCGAACCCCGGTTACCGCCGTGAAAGGGCGATGTCCTAGGCCTCTAGACGATAGGGACTTATTGAGGCATCACGTTGAGTGGTTAACACCGTCTCTCTGTGTGAGCGCTATATTAGGGATATAACGTTCATGCGTCAACTAAAAAATCAATTAAGCGTTATCAACTGCATCATTTTTCGGCAATTTTAAGCTTTCATTTAGTTTTTCCCATACTTTTGCTTCTTTTTTGCTTGGACCGCCTACAATTTCAAGTGCATGACGTAAGCGCGCGAAGGTTAAGTCAGGGCCGATGGTAACCATGGTTTGCATCACAGGGGTTGAAGCAGTCGAACCTGCAATCGCAATAAAGAACGCTGGCATAAAGTCACGCAGCTTAATCTCCATCTGGGTGGCTAAGTCCATCAATGTTTGGCTTACTGTATCATTGTTCCACGTAAACATGCTTTCTAAGCGCCAAATCGCAAATTGAAGGCTCTGACGAACTTGCTCTTCGGTCAGCTTTTTGCTTTCAAACTGTTCTTTGCTCAGTGCGGGGAACTGATTAAAGTAGTGCGCAGACCAGTTTACGGCTTCTGAAAGTAAGTTGATCCGCGGTTGAATCGCTGCTGCGATGTCTTCGAGCATCTTGCGGTCAGATTTCCATGCCAGTAGTGTATCTAATAGTTCAGCTGGGCTTAAGCCTTTGATCCATTGACCATTGAGCCAATTGAGTTTTTCTACATCAAAAATTGGGCCACCTAAAGAAACACGGTGAATATCAAAATGCTCAATCATCTCAGCCAGATTGAACTTTTCACGTTCATCTGGCATTGACCAGCCCATACGACCTAAATAGTTCAATAGGGCTTCTGGCAAGACACCAATGTTTTTATAGTACGTGATTGATGTTGGATTTTTACGTTTTGACAATTTTGACTTGTCTGGGTTACGTAGCAAAGGCATATGACCCAGTACAGGCATTTCCCAACCAAAATATTGGTAAAGGAGCTGGTGTTTCGGTGCAGAAGGCAACCATTCTTCACCGCGGAACACGTGAGTAATTTGCATGAGATGGTCATCGACCACATTGGCAAGGTGATAGGTTGGCAAGCCATCTGTTTTCAATAAAACTTGCATGTCCACTTGTGCCCAAGGAATTTCTACTTCACCACGTAGCAAGTCATTGACTGTACAAATCCCTTCTTCAGGTACTTTCATTCGAATCACATGTGGCTCACCTGCAGCAAGTCTGCTTTGAACTTCTTCGGCAGATAGTTTTAAACCACGACCATCATACTTTGGTGTTTCACCACGGGCTTGCTGTTCAGCACGCATTTGATCAAGTTCTTCGCTTGTTGCAAAGCAGTAAAATGCATGACCTTTCTCAACCAAATCAAGAGCATATTGTTTATAGATATGCATTCGCTCAGACTGGCGATATGGTGCATGTGGACCACCGATGTCTGGACCTTCTGACCAATTCAGGCCTAACCAACGAAGAGAGTCTAAAATCATTTTTTCAGATTCAGGTGTTGAACGCAGTTGGTCGGTATCTTCGATACGTAGAATAAATTCACCACCGTGTTGCTTGGCATAGCATAAGTTAAATAATGCGATATACGCTGTGCCCACATGTGGGAAGCCTGTTGGAGAGGGAGCAATACGAGTACGAACAGTCATGGCCAATAATGATTCAGAATGTAAATTGAGGTCTATTATAACGAAAAAGCCCGACCACTTAATGCTTAATTCAACATTCCGTGATCAGACTTTTAATCGGCAACATCATCGCTTGAGAGAGGCGCTGATGTGATGCTTTTTTATTTAGAGGAAGAGCGATTGCACAAAACGACTGAAGCGTTGGTTTTGTGTAGCAAAGAAATTTTGTGTCGGTGCAACTTTAATTGAGGTCATGATTTTTAAATCAGTATCCGTCAATGTGTTTTTTTCACCACTTTTTTGTTGGCTGAGCGCTTTCTCAATCAACGATGTTTTTTCAGCAGGCATTGCAACTTTATCGTTGTTTTGAATTGCGGCACTGTGTCCTATTTGGCTCATACATGCCAAGCCGATACTTAAAGTAACGCTGTGTAAAAATGTTGCTTTCATGTCCTTATTCCCCCTCTCAACATGGTATTAGAACAGATTTTTATTAAAAGTCTTTTTCAATCTAGTTTCAATTTAACCAGTTTTACCAATAAAAAAGTGTAACTGTGTCACAAAATTTACAAAAATATAAAGAAAGTTTGGTTAAATTGACATTTCTAAATAGAAAATACAAATCGTTTGGCTTTTTGTACCAAACAAGTGTGGAGATAACATGAAGATTTCAAAATTTTAAGTGCGTAAATCAGTGTTTGCTCCGCGATGATTATGAGAAAAAGTATAGAGCTTAGTCATTCAAAAGATATCTTTTTATTCGATTTTGAAGTCATAATTAATTATAACTAGATGATTGTATTGATTTTTTGTTGTTTATATAGTGGGAAAATTCACTAAGAGTATAAAGCAATGAAAAAAATATTAGCGACATCTGTTTTTGTGTTACTGGGGGGCTGGGCTGCAACGACGTATGCAGCAAAAGATTTCTTAAATGTGTCTTATGATCCGACTCGTGAGTTCTATCAAGAATATAACCAAGCTTTTGGGCAATATTGGAAAACCCGAACAGGTCAGGAGGTAAACTTTAAGCAGTCGCATGGTGGTTCTGGCAAGCAAGCACGGGCGGTTGCAACCGGGCTACAAGCTGATGTAGTGACTTTAGCATTGGCCAATGATATTGATGAAATCGTCAATACGGGACAAATTGATAAAAACTGGCAAAAAGAATTTCCAAATAACTCTGCTCCTTATACTTCAACCATTGTGTTTTTGGTACGTAAAGGTAATCCAAAGCACATTAAAGATTGGAATGATTTAACCAAGCCAGATGTTGAAATTATTACCCCTAATCCCAAAACGGGAGGGGCTCCACGCTGGATTTATTTATCAGCTTGGGGTTATGCATTGAAACAGCCAGGTGGAAATGATGCCAAAGCCAAAGAGTTGGTCAAAAAGCTGTATCAAAATGTCAAAGTACTGGATTCAGGCGCACGCGGTTCATTAACCACATTCGCTGAGCGGGGGATTGGCGATGTGCTTTTGTCTTGGGAAAATGAGGCTTTACTGGCAACGCAAGGTTTGGGTAAAGACAAATACGATATTGTTTACCCGTCTATTTCGATTCTTGCTGAGCCATCAGTTGCGATTGTGGACAAAACCGTCGACAAAAATGGCAATCGGAATTTGGCCAAAGGCTATTTAAATTATTTGTATTCGCCTAAAGGGCAAGAGTTGGCTGCGAAGCATTTTTTCCGCCCGCGAAATAAACAGGTCGCGAATAAATATATTGCACAATTTCCAAAACAAAAAACATTTAATATTAATGATGTCTTTGGTGGATGGGCTAAAGCGCAAAAGACTCATTTTGTGAATGGTGCGATTTTTGATCAAATTTATACTGAAAAATAAGTAGCTTAGCTTAATAAATGAATGTTTGATCAGTGAAAGTGAATAGTTATATATTCACTTTCTGCATATTTAAAGCATAAAAATCTATTTAATTGGAAGAAATAAAGAGCGGATTATTATTTTGAATAAAAACAGTGGATTAATCCTGTTTAAATTAAAGGTCGCAACAATTTAATCATGAAACACGAATTGTGGTTTGTGATTTTGTTTCATATATTTAGCATAATTTTAGATATTTAATTTAATGTTGCTATGAAAACCCATTTAAAATTTATTCTGACTGCTGCTTTATTTGCATCAGGCCTGACATTGAGTGTTACTTCAGCACAAGCTGCGGATCGTACTATGCTCAATGTATCTTATGATGCAACACGTGAGTTTTATGATGAATTTAATCAGTCTTTTGCTGCTTACTGGCAAAGTCGTACAGGACAAACGGTCGAGTTTAAACAGTCACATGGTGGTTCAGGTAAGCAAGCACGTTCGGTGGTGGATGGTTTAAAAGGCGATGTAGTGACTTTGGCTTTGGCCAATGATATTGATGAAATCGTGAAGTCTGGTCAAATTCAACCAGGCTGGCAAAAAGAGTTTCCAAATAACTCGGCACCTTATACATCGACCATTGTATTTATGGTGCGTAAAGGTAACCCGAAAAAAATTAAAGACTGGTCTGATTTAACCAAACCGGGTGTACAAATTATTACGCCAAATCCAAAAACAGGCGGATTGCCACGGTGGGTGTATTTGTCCGCTTGGGGTTATGCATTGAAACAACCTGGTGGTAATGACACCAAAGCGAAAGAGTTTGTCAGTAAAATGTACCGTAATGTAAAAGTCATGGATTCTGCAGCACGTGCTTCAATGACGACATTTGCGGAACGTCGCATAGGTGATGTGTTATTGACGTGGGAAAATGAAGCCTTAGTGACACAAAAAACATTAGGTAAAGACCAGTTCGAGATTATTTATCCTTCGATCTCGATTTTAACTGAGCCTTCTGTCGCAATCGTAGATAAGACCGTTGAAAAAAATGGCAATAAGTGGTTAGCCAAAGGTTATATTAACTATTTATATTCACCGATCGGTCAGGAAATGGCTGCGAAATATTTTTACCGTCCGCGTAATGCTGCGATTTTAGAAAAATATAAAGCGCAATTTCCACCCTTACAAACTTTCACCATTGATGAGGTTTTTGGGGGCTGGGCGAAAGCGCAACAGACTCACTTTGTGAATGGGGCAATTTACGATCAGATCTCAAATAACCGTAAATGAGTTAGGCTCGCTTTGCTGATGCTGTTTAAAAAGTCTCCTACGGGAGGCTTTTTTTATGACAGTGGCTGTTTTGAAACGGTTTTGTCTATGAAAAGTAATATTTCCGTACAAAAAGTCGTTTGGAGCTTTGTTAAAACAAGGTAATAATGTGCAGTTACATTTTTCCTTCCGATCGTATTGAGTCTTTATGTCGCATATTTCTGTATTACTTCACGAAACTGTTGATGCTTTGGTAGCAGATCGCAATACAGGAATTTTCATTGATGGCACGTTTGGTCGTGGCGGACATACCCGTTTATTGTTATCTAAACTGGATGAAAATGCGCGTGTCTATGGCTTTGATAAAGACCCACAAGCACTGGAAACAGCGGCTATTTTAGAACAAGAAGATCCACGTTTTAAAATTATTCATGCCAGCTTTGCTGACCTGAAATATGAGCTCGAAGCACGTGGGATTGGCTTGGTTGATGGAGTCATGGCAGATTTGGGTGTGTCTTCACCGCAGCTTGATCAGGCGGAGCGTGGCTTTAGTTTTATGAAAGATGGTCCGCTTGATATGCGTATGGACAACTCGCAAGGTCCAACGGCAGCGCAGTGGTTGGTGAATATTGAAGAAGAAGCCTTAGCCAATGTTATTTTCCAATATGGCGAAGAGCGTTATAGCCGACGTATTGCGAAAGCTATCAAGGCTGCAGGGTTGATTGAAACCACAGCTCAACTGGCCGAGATTGTGAAAGTGGCACACCCGAAATGGGAAAAAAATAAACATGCTGCAACCCGAACTTTTCAGGCCATTCGTATTGCCATTAATAAAGAATTAGAAGATATTGAAGTTTTTCTACCGCAGGCGGTAGATGTGTTAAAGCCGAATGGTCGTTTGGCGGTCATTAGCTTCCATTCACTAGAAGATCGCTTAATTAAACAATTTATTCAAAAAGAGTCGACACTTGAAGAAGATTTGGGCTGGGGCATGCCACAACAACGCGTAGATACGCGTCGTTTAAAGAAAGTATCACGTGTGAAAGCAAGTGATGCCGAAGTGAAAGCCAACCCACGTTCACGTAGTGCATGGCTTAGAGTTGCAGAACGCTTAGTAGCAAAAGGCGAATAATGAAAACTGAAGTCGTTGAAAAAACTCCAACAAAGTTAAAGTTTAAGAAGTTCATTGCTTATGCCATTTTATTGGTGCTGGTGTTTATCAGTGCCATGATGGTGGTCTTACAAGTTTTTGAATATCGACATGACTATCGTGAAATGAGCTCTTTTATGCGAGAGCGCGATGACCTGAATGCAGAATGGGGGCGTTTGTTGATTGAACAGCAAACCTTTGGCGCAACTGCACAAATTGGAACGCGCGCAGTGACACAACTTCGAATGTATTCACCTCCTGCGGCACAAACCGTAGTAATTTCTTTACCCACGACTTCAGAAAATAAAAAATAAGGCCGCTGCAACATGGTAGAAAAGCGTAAACCCACCCGTAAAAAACAGCAAGCGGTGACTGAAAAATCAGCGTTACAGGTTGAGATGTGGCGTTTTTATCTGATGTGGGCAGTGGTTTTAGCCTGCTTCTTTGCTTTGGTCGGACGTGCTTTTTATGTTCAGGTGATTAATACTGAATTTTTACAAAACAAAGCCAATGCCAATATTTTAAGAACTGAAAAAATTAAGGCCATGCGTGGCGTAATTTATGACCGTCATGGTGTACCTTTGGCGATCAGTACACCAATTATGAAAGTGGTGATTGATCCTCGTGATTATTTTGATAATAAAAAGTTATTTGATGAAATCACCGCTGAATTAGCCAATGATCCGCATAATCGTAAATTGAAACGTCAATTGCCTGATAAAAATTTAAATTTAGATGAGTTGGCTGATGCTGTTGGCATGGATCGGGCCGAGTTAAAGCAAAAGTTGAACGAGCGCCCTCGTTCACGGTATTTGGTTTTGCAAAAAGAAGTCCCGCCACAGCAGGCAGAGCTGATTATGAAGCGAGGCTTCCAAGGGGTGTATACCGAAAAGAACTACAAGCGCTATTATCCTCAGCCCCAGCCGAATGCACAGATTATTGGTTTGACCAACAGTGAAGGTTCAGGCATTGAAGGTCTGGAAATGCAGCTCAATCAACGTCTTTCAGGTATTGATGGTGAACAGCAAGTCGTTCGTGACAAAAAGGGCAATCGCTTTAAAGATCCAGAAGTAATCAAAGAAGTTGAGCCAGGGGAAAATATTACCCTCAGTATAGATTCGCGTTTGCAGTACATCATGTACCGTGAGTTGACTGCTGCGGGTGTAGCGAACAATGCCCGTTCTGCAACAGCCATTGCGGTGGATGTAAAAACGGGTGAAATTTTAGCGATGACGTCATGGCCATCGTATAACCCGAATGATAAAAATAGTTTATCGAATAAAGATGCCATGCGTAACCGTGGAGCGGTTGACTCTTTTGAACCAGGTTCAACCATGAAACCTTTAACCATTTCTATGGCTTTGGAAAGTGGAAAATATCAACCTAATACCGTGGTGAATACTACTCCAGGTTCGATGCGGGTCGGCAACCATACCATTCGTGATACGCATAACTATGGCCCATTGACTTTGGGTGGCATTATTCAAAAGTCCTCGAACGTCGGTGTGGCAAAAATTGCGCTTTCACTCCCTTATTCAACTTTGCCAACGTTTTATAAGCGTTTGGGCTTTGGTCAACGTTCGGCAGTGAAATTTCCGGGTGAAAGTGGTGGTCTAATCTTACCACCAAGTAAATGGAATATTTCCGAAGTTGCAACAATGGCTTATGGCTATGGCTTGAATGCCACTGTGCTGCAAATGGTAGATGCTTATGCCATGTTGGCAAACAAAGGGGTAAAAATGCCTTTGAGTTTGTATAAGTTGGATGCACCACCTCAAGGTGAGCAAATGATTGATCCAAAAATTGCGGATCAAGTCTTGCTGATGATGGAAACTGCAACCTTGCCAGGTGGTACAGCGACTCGTGCGACCATTCCGGGCTACCGTGTAGGTGGTAAAACAGGTACAGCACATAAATTACGTGCTGACCGTAAAGGTTACTCAACCAACGAATATCGTGCGCTTTTTGCTGGCGTTGCACCTGTGAGTGATCCACGTTTGGCGATGGTGGTCGTGGTTGAAAACCCACAAGGCACTTACTATGGTGGTACTGTATCGGCACCTGTGTTTGCCCGTGTTATGCAAGAATCCTTGCGTTTAATGAACGTTCCTTTAGATAAACCCTTAGATTCTCCCGAAATCAAGAGATAGGTGATGAATGTCTATTACATTTCAACAACTCTACACCGTTAACTCAACTGCTGAATGGATGACACAGCCATTTCAGGGTTTTGTTCTTGATAGTCGTAAAGTACAGGCAGGACAAATCTTTATTGCCCTGACCTCGTTCTCACAACCTGAAAAGACAGCTCAATTTGCACAAACGGCCTTAGACAAAGGTGCCTTGGCGGTGGTGAGTGAAATTGACCTCGGGCTTGAAAACAGCATTGTAGTGCCGAATGTGCGTCACCTCATGGGAGAGTGGCAGAAACGATATTTGTTGACGTGTCATCCTTTTACGCCTGCGCGGATTTTAGCGGTCACGGGAACCAATGGTAAAACCACGATTTCTCGTTTGGTTGCAGAACTGTTGATGCTCCAAGGTAAATCATGTGCGGTGATGGGAACCACAGGCAATGGTATTTTGCCGAATCTAGAAGCCTCTTCACATACCACATTAGATGCTGTGCATTTACAAAATGCGCTATATACCTATGCGACTCAAGGTGCGGAATTTGCTTCTATTGAGGCTTCTTCACATGGTTTAGAGCAAGGCCGTTTAGCGGGTTGTGAAATTGAAATTGCAGCCTATAGCAATTTAAGTCGTGATCATTTGGACTATCACGGCACACTTGAGGCTTATGCCGAAGCCAAATCTCGCTTGTTTCAATTTCCGTCATTGAAGGTCGCTGTGATCAATCTGGATGATGAGCACGCTGGGGTCATGATGCAAGCCGCGCAAAATAATCCAGCTCAACCAAAAATATTGACTTACTCAACTACCCAGCCTGCCGATTATCAGGTGAAGAATATTCAATATAGCCTGACAGGTGCAAATTTTAGCTTGTGTACGGAACATGCTGAATATCACATACAAAACCCATTACTCGGTCATTTTAATATTGAAAATTTGGTCGCAAGTTTAATTGTGGTGGAACAAGCAGGGTTCGATCTGACCACTGTTGTTGCAACAACAGCACAGCTCAAAGGTGCACCAGGCCGTATGCAAGTGATTCGAGATGATGCACGTTTGTTTGTGGTTGATTATGCACATACGCCTGATGCTCTGGTGCAAGTTTTAAGCACGTTGAAGCGTCATGTAGAACACCAGCTTTGGGCAGTATTTGGCTGTGGTGGAGACCGTGATCGCGGTAAACGCCCACTCATGACCCAAGCTGCATTAAATGGGGCAGATGTGGTGATGTTAACTTCAGATAATCCACGTACCGAAGATCCTGAGCAAATTTTTTCAGATATGAAAGCAGGCATTGATTTTGCAGATCGCGTGGTGCATGAAATCCGTGATCGTCGTGAGGCAATTAAATTTGCCGTTCAGCATGCCAAAGCGGGTGATATTGTGGTTATTGCAGGCAAGGGTCATGAAAATTATCAAGAAATAGAGGGTGTTCGGCATTGGTTTGATGATGTCGTTGAAGTCCAGTCAGCCATTGATACCCAAACCCACACTACAGATTCTGCTTACCCTGCACACTAAGGAAGTCGTATGCATACCTCTACAACAAGCACAGTGCCTTTAATGCCATGGACAGCAGCACAATTGGTCGAAGCAACCCAAGGTTATTGGTTGAACGACAAAGCACCCAATACGGAGATTAAGCGTATTTTGACGGATTCACGTCATGCAGAAGTGGGTGATGCATTTTTGGCACTCAAAGGTGAGCGTTTTGATGCGCATACTTTTATTGCACAAGTTACTGAACAAGGTTGTCAAGTTGCCATTGTGAGCCAACCTATTGATGCAGAGATTTGCCAGTTGGTGGTACCTGATACGCGTTTGGCACTGGGGCAGCTAGGAGCTTACCGCCGTGCACAGTATCCACAGTTAAAAGTGATTGCGCTGACGGGCAGTAGTGGTAAGACCACCACCAAAGAAATGCTAGGCAGTATTTTGTCACGTATAGCGCCCACCTTGGTGACACGAGGCAATCTGAATAATGACTTGGGTGTACCAGTCATGTTGCTTGAGCTTCGTCCTGAACATCAATATGCGGTGATGGAGCTAGGGGCAAGTCATCAAGGTGAAATTGATTATACTTCGAACTTGGTCCAACCTTTGGTTGCAGGCATTATCAATATTGGTACAGCACACTTGGGTGAATTCGGTGGACGCGATGGTATCTGCCGTGCCAAGTCTGAGATTTATGCGCATATTACTGCAAATGGTACAGCGATTGTTCCTGCGGCCGATGACTTTGCCGATAGCATTCGCCAAGCTGTACAAACTGAACAGGTGCTCAGTTTTGGTCAAGGTGGTGACATTTTTGCCACTGAGATTGAATTACATGCACAATCGGCAACCTTTCGCCTAAATACACCTCAAGGGGGGCGTCAGGTAGATTTGCCGTTTGCTGGGGAACATAATGTTCAAAATGCAACTGCTGCAGCCGCTTTTGCGTTGGCAATTGGTATTGCTTTAGATGATATTGTACTGGGTTTAGAGCAAGCGGTCGGGGCGAAGGGGCGTTTAAACTTTATTCAACAGGGTGCGCATTTGTTTATTGATGATACCTATAATGCCAATCCAACCTCTATGCGTGCTGCTGCCGAAGTACTTGCACAGCAAGATGGTATTCGTGTGATGGTGACGGGTGATATCGGTGAGCTAGGCAGTGCTGCGGCACAGCAACACTATATGTTGGGACGTGATTTGGTTTCGGTGAAAGGGCTGAATTTCGTCGTTGCTGTAGGTGAGTTTGCACCTGCTGCACAAGAAGGTGCACGCAGCACTCAATATGGCAAAAAAATGCAGGCTTTTTTAACTCAAGAGCAGGCATTGCCTTTTTTACATAGTTTAATTGAAACACATCAACCCCAGTCAATGAGTTTCCTCTTTAAAGGTTCTCGTTATACCCATATGGAAACGTTGATGGCTGATTTGATGGAGAAACTCTAAATGTTGTTATGGTTATTTGAACAACTGGCGGGCTACCATAGCTCGTTTCAGGTGGTTCGTTATTTGACATTGCGTTCTTTGCTCAGTGTTTTAACCGCACTGACCATTGGTCTAGTGCTCGGTCCTGTGATGATTCGCAAGTTGCAAGCACTCAAATATGGTCAAGCCGTGAGTTCATATGCTCCTGAAAATCATGCCAAAAAAATGGGCACGCCAACTATGGGTGGTGTGTTGATTTTAATGTCGATTGGTATTTCAACACTGTTATGGGCAGACCTATCTAACCCTTATGTGTGGATCGTCTTGGCGGTGATGGTGATTTTTGGTGCCGTGGGTTGGGCCGATGACTGGATCAAGATTCGCTATAAAGACAATGCGGGTTTACCTGCACGTAAAAAATTCTTTTGGACATCGGTTGCGTCATTAGGGGCAGGTATTGCACTGTATGTGATTGCACAGCAACAGACCAATCCTGTGCATACTGCAAATATGCTGGATTTGCTGATCCCGTTTTTTAAAGATTTAAGTATTCCTTTGTCGGTGATTCCACTGGGGATTGGTTTTATCATTTTCACCTATTTGGTGATTAATGGTGCTTCTAATGCTGTAAACCTCACTGATGGTTTGGACGGTTTAGCAATTATGCCCGTGGTGTTGGTTGCTGCGGGTCTGGGGGTATTTGCTTATTTGGCTGGCGATGTGCGGTTTGCCAATTATTTACATATTCCTTATGTGCGCTTTGCTTCAGAGTTGGTAGTGATTTGTGCTGCGATGATTGGTGCAGGTTTAGCTTTCCTTTGGTTTAATGCACATCCTGCACAGGTCTTCATGGGTGATGTGGGTGCATTATCATTGGGTGCAATGCTCGGTACAATCGCTGTAATGGTTCGTCAGGAAATTGTCTTTGCCATTATGGCTGGTGTATTCTTGGTGGAAGCCATTTCAGTCTTCTTACAAATTGGTTCACTCAGAATGCGTAATAAGCGGGTATTTCTGATGGCACCTTTACACCATCATTATGAGAAAAAAGGCTGGCGTGAAACTCAAGTGGTGATTCGCTTCTGGATTATCACAATTATGCTGGTAGTTTTAGGGCTAATGACCTTAAAATTGCGCTAAGCAAAAGGATGAAAACAGTCGGCATTTGCCGGCTTTTTTTATGCCTGAGGTAATGTCTTGGAGAAAATAATGAATCTGCTCATGTGTCCTGTGTGTCGTGAGGCTTTAACTTTAAACGAAAGAACATGGCGCTGTGCGAATTCACATAGTTATGATGTGGCAAAACAAGGCTACGTCAATCTGCATGTCGTACAACACAAGCACAGTAAGAACCCGGGGGATACACCAGCGTCTGTACAAGCACGCCGTGCATTTTTAAGTGCAGGGTATTATGCGCCTTTACAGCAAGCCGTAGTGAACAAAGTACGCGAGCTTCGGATTGAAAACTTACTGGATATTGGTTGTGGTGAAGGTTATTACACAGACGCGATGCAGGCAGAAGTGCTGCAATGTGTTGGTGTCGATATTGCGAAAAATGCAGTGCAAGTGGCTGCGAAAATCAATAAAAATATCACGTGGGTGGTGGGTACTGGGGCGACCTTACCTGTACTGGATCAGTCAATTGATTTATGCAGCAGTTTA
Source organism: Acinetobacter halobius (assembly GCF_044130335.1). NCBI lineage: Bacteria > Pseudomonadati > Pseudomonadota > Gammaproteobacteria > Moraxellales > Moraxellaceae > Acinetobacter > Acinetobacter halobius. The sequence continues at coordinate 144,506 of NZ_JBIQOD010000002.1, read as the reverse complement.
TTTAGTCCGATTCCAAAACAGGAAATTTTAAGGGTGCTCAAGCCGCAAGGATATCTATTGGTGGTGACGCCTGCGCCTCAGCATTTATATGCAATGCGTGAGGCTTTGTTCAAAGAGGTCAAGCCGCATGAACCAAGCAAATTTGTAGAACAGTTGAGTGATGTGTTCGACTTGGTGAGTGATGATGTGGTTGATGCTGAATTTAAGCTTAATCAGCAGGACTTAAAAAACCTGATTGCGATGACGCCTTATGCCTATAAGGCAAAATCAGAGCGCCGTGAAGCTTTGGAGGCGCAAACAGCTTTTGAGTTACACGCCCAGTATCAAATTTTACTGTTTCAGAAAAAAGCATGAGTATAAAAAAGCCCGCAATCTAATCTGCGGGCATTTTTATTATTGGACTTGATCAATCAAATGATCGAGTGCATCGGCTTTCGGTTTAGGTTGTTCTTTGGGCGGCGTTTGCATGGTTGGCGGAGCACTGTTCTGTGGAACCAGTGTTTCCTCTTCACCCGGTAAATCATCAAAGTCTCGTTCAGGAGAACGCGGCACCACCACTGGTGCAGGTCGATACAAGGGCTGTGCTAAAGGCGGAGTCGGGCCTAAATTACTTTGAACAGCTCCTTTTTGATGGCGCTGAACTGGAGCTTTGGCTTTGGCGTCCAGTTGAACCCAAGAAGAAGGTGTACCTTGTAAGGCTTTAGCCATAAAATCTGTCCAAATTGGCAAGGCAGCTACACCACCGTATTCACGGCGTCCTAAAGTCGTCGGTTGATCGAAACCGACCCATGCCACAGTTACCAATTTACTATTAAAGCCTGCAAACCAAGCATCTTTCGCATCATTGGTGGTTCCCGTTTTCCCCCCTAAGTCATCCCGCCCAATGCGTAGAGCAGCACGACCTGTACCATGTTGAATCACGTCTTTTAAAATATTGGCCATATCATAAGCAGAGCTGGATTTTAAAATACGTTGTGCTTGGCGATAGTCACTATTGATCTCCACTGGATTCGCTGATTTTTCAGCAGAGTTTAGATCTTGGTTGGTGACTTCAATCACTTCATCATCAGGTGTTATGGTCTCAGCAGATTGAGGGTTTGATTCTTGTTGAGAAATACAACTGATACATGCATATTCAGGGTTGTTCTGATAAATGATTTTGCCATAAGCATCTTCAATACGATTGATGAAGTGTGGTTGAATGCGATAACCACCATTGGCAAAGGTTGAGTAACCTGTAGCCATTTGAATTGGTAAAACCTGAGGTGTTCCGAGTGCAATTGTATAGTTGCGTGGAATCTGTTCATCGGTTAAGCCGAAGTCCATGAATAATTGGCGTGTCCGCTCAATCCCCACTGTTTGTAAGAGTCGAACAGAAACGGTATTCCGCGATAAATACAATGCACGACGCAGGGGAATCATACCCAAATAGCGACCATCAGCATTACGCGGTGACCATTTTCCAATAGTGATTGGACTGTCATTGACCATGCTATACGGTGTCATACCGCGTTCTAAAGCGAGTGCGTAAACAAAGGGTTTAATAATTGAACCGGGTTGGCGCCAACCTTGTGTGGTTCGGTTAAATTTAGACTGATAAAAGTTATAACCACCGACCAACGCTTCTACAGCCCCATTGTTTGGGTTCAGTGCAATCAGCTGGCCCTGAACTTTAGGTAGTTGCACCAAAGCCCATGAGGTTTTGTTGTCATTCGGGCGCAGGCGTACAATGTCTTTCACTTGAACAATTTGGGATGCTCTTGATGGCGCACCACCTACCGCATTGGCATTGCGATAAGGGCGTGTCCAAGACATACCAGACCATGGCACGGTTACTGTTGAGCCATCTTGCATTAAGGCATCAAAACTATTTTGATTGACACGGGTGACTTCGGCAGGGAAGGTGTTGGCAAACGCACTAAAGTTACTTAAAGGTTTGTCATGAGCTTCTGCACCACGCCAGCCATGACGACGGTCATAGGCTTCTAAACCATCTTGCACCGCTTGTTCAGCATAGGCTTGGCGTTCACTGTTGATGGTGGTGTAAACCTTATAACCAGAGTCAATGGCATGCTCGCCAAACTTTTCAATCAGTTCGCTACGGACCATTTCACCGATGTAGGGAAATCGGTTACTTACCCCGCGATCAGGCATATCGAGGTTAATCGGTTCCGCAATGCCTTTTTCATATTGGCTTTGATTGATGTAGCCGAGTTGGAGCATGCGACCCAAAATCCAGTTACGACGTTCTAAAGCACGTTCTGGGTTGACCACTGGATTGTATTTCGAGGGTGCTTTAGGCAGACCTGCAATCATCGCCATTTGTGCGATGCTAAGCTCATCTAAGTTTTTGTTGTAGTAAATTTTAGCTGCCGCTGCGATACCGTAGGCATTTTTACCCAAGAAAATTTTGTTGACATAGAGGGTTAAGATTTCCTCTTTCGTCAAATTCTGTTCAATTTTTCGTGCCAGAAAAACCTCAGTCAATTTACGTTTTAATGTGCGCTCGGGACTGAGATAATAGTTTTTCGCTACTTGCATGGTGATGGTCGAACCACCCGTTTGTACATTTGAGCCTGTAATGCTCTCACTCACAGCACGGCCTAAACCTTTAAAGCTAATGCCACTATGTTCAAAAAAGGAAGAATCTTCCGCCGCTAAAAAGGCATGAATAAAACTTTGTGGGATCTGATCGTAATCAACGGGTACAGATAGCTTGCCACCATATTCCGAAATGAGTTGGTTATCCGCACTATAAACCTGTAAAGGTTTTAGTAATGGTGCCTTTTTTAGAGTTGTCATTTGCGGCAAAGATGGGGCAATATAGAGATACATGCCATAAAAACCCATTGGAATTGAGACCAACATTATAATAATGATCAAAAAAAATGGATGAACACGGCCCGAACAAGATAGCTTTTTCATAACAAGTAAGTTTTAATAAGAGCTAATGGCAAACTAATTAGCGGTCAGTATATCCTGTACACATACGGAATGTTAGATGAGTTATTGTATCCGTATAAAAATATAGACGTAGACTAATTAGTGAGTTACTTTTTTTGGGGATAAAAAAATAATAGGAATGATATTGTGCTCAGGTTATATCGTAAGCCAAGTAAGGGGTTAATAGGAGTAGATATTAGTTCGACTTCTGTTAAGGTTTTGGAACTTTCTGTTAAAAACAATCGGTATTGGGTGGAGAGCTATGCGCTTGTCCCTTTACCAGAAGGAAGTGTGGTCGAAAAAAATATATTGAATCCAGAAGCAGTTGGTGATGCCCTTGAGCGTGCGGTAAATTTGGCCAATGTCCAATCCACTGATGTCGCGTTGGCTGTTCCGACCTCCATGGTGATTACTAAAATCATTGAAATGGATGCCGATATGAACGATGACGAACGTGAAATTCAGATTCGTGATGATGCTGAGCAATATATTCCATTCCCATTAGATGAAGCGAGTTTGGACTTTGAAGTCCTTCCAGACCGTTTGGCCAATCCCAATCGTGTCAATGTACTCCTTGTTGCAACACGCATTGAGAATGTTGAAGCACGTGCTGAAGCATTAGAGCTTGCGGGTTTGACACCGAAGATTGCCGATGTTGAAAGTTTTGCCATAGAAAATGCATTTAAGGTCTTTTCTGACACTCTACCGATGGGTGTGAATACAGTTGGTATTTTAGATATTGGTCACACCATGACCACACTCTCTGTCATGCAAAACAATAAAGTGATTTATACGCGTGAGCAGGTCTTCGGGGGGAAACAATTGACCCAAGAAATTCAAAACCGTTATGGTTTGTCTTTTGAAGAAGCTGGGCGTGCCAAAAAAAGTCGTACATTACCTGATGATTATGACATTGAAGTACTTGAGCCTTTTCTTGAGGCTGTGGTACAGCAAGCTGCACGTTCTTTACAGTTCTTCTTTTCATCTTCTCAATTCAATGAGATCGACCATATTTTATTGGCAGGGGGGAATGCCAATATCCCAGGACTGGCGAAATTATTACAACAAAAATTAGGTTATCGGGTCACCATTGCCAACCCATTTTTACAGATGGGCTTTTCTCCACAAATCGACATTAAAAAAATTGAAAATGATGCTTCATCACTCATGGTGGCATGTGGATTGGCATTGAGGAGTTTTGATTAATGGCAAAAATAAATTTACTCCCTTGGCGTGATGCGTTAAGAGAGAAACGAAAAAAAGAATTTATTGCTTACTGTATTGGGGCCGCATTTGTTGGGGTTTTAGCTGTTGCCTTAGCTTGGTTTTATTATGGTCAAAAACTTGAAGACCAAGAGCAAGCCAATCAGTTGGTGATGAGTACTAATCAAAACTTAGATGTGCAATTAAAGTCATTGGAAGGTCTACAAGAACAGCGTAATGCAATTGTAGAGCGAATGAAGTTGATTCAAGGTTTACAAGGGCAACGCCCTGTAGCAGTTCGCTTAGTCGATGAAATGGTACGTGTCACCCCAAGTAATATGTATATTACTAAATTTGTGCGTTCTGGGGATAAGTTTACTATTGAAGGCAAGGCCGAGAGCCCAAATACGGTGGCTGAGTTCTTACGTAACTTAGAGGCGTCTGCTTGGTATCGAAATGCATTTATGAATTCGTTCTTGGCTGTAGAAGAAAATAAAGATAAGGCACCAAGTTCAATTGTGCCACGAGTGGAAGAGGGATATGGCACATTTGTGGTTACGGCTGATTTGGATGAAATTGCTCAGCCAGTTGCATCTGATGCAGCTGCGCCAGAACAAGCAAATGCAGTGAATAATTCAACAGCGGGGGCAGCACAATGAGTCGCGATGAATTTGACGAATTAACACTAGAAAATCATGCTGCACCAAAGAAAAAGATGACTGTTGATAAATTTTTTCAGCAGTTCAATACGCTGGATCCGAATAATTATGGAAGCTGGCCTTTTTCGGTTAAGTTGACCTGCTGGCTCTTTATCATTTTACTGATTTGTGCTTTAGGTTATTTTGTTGTGATCAAGCCTAAACTAGATGCAATATCTAATGCCCGGGCACAAGAGCAAAATTTACTGAATGAGTTTCGCGAAAAGGACTCAAAACTGCGTAATTTGCAACAATACCAAGCGCAGCTTCAGGAAATGCAAGCAAATTTTGAACAGCAATTATTACAACTGCCGAAAGAAACCGAAATTCCAGGCTTGGTTGAAGACATTAACGTCAGCGGCGTGAATTCAGGTCTTAAATTTAAAAATATTCGTTTAGAGCCAGAAATACGCCAAGAATTCTTTATTGAACAACCAATCTCAATTGAAGCGACGGGTGATTATCATTCCTTTGGTTCATTTGTTAGTGGGATTGCTGCTTTGCCTCGTATTGTAACTTTGCATGATTTTGATATCTCGGCATCAAGTGCTAATGATAAAAAAACGGATATTCCACAAATTTCATATAGTGTGAAAGCTAAAACCTATCGTTATGTAGGAGCGACAGCGACTACAGACGCAGAAAATACGACGAAAGCCGATGCAGGGGAGGCTAAAAAATGAAATATCAAAAACTTTTCCTAAGTCTCTGTATTGGGTTATTCGTTGTGGGCTGTGATTCACGCATTGATGCAGTCAATATGCAAATGGCAGAAATTCGCAATCAACCTCCTTTAGCAATTGATCCTGCACCAAGCTTTCCCCCAGTGCCAACATTCAGTTATGCTGCGCACCAATTAAAGAGCCCCTTTATGCCAAGTTCTTTGGCAGCTGAATTGCGAATTATGGCTGGGAAACGTGTTTATCCGAATTTGTCTCGCCAACCGCAGCCTTTAGAAAGTTATGCGATTGAAACGCTTAATATGAAAGGCAGTATGCGTGGTCAAAATGGACAAATTTTGGCGCTGATTCAAACACCAGATGGGGAAATTGAGCGCGTGCAACGGGGAAGTTACTTGGGGATGAATCATGGTCGCGTGATCAATATCACCGCAACGCAGATTGATTTGGTTGAAATTATTCCAGATGGGCGTGAGGGCTATGTCGAGCGCCCAAGAAGCCTAGTGTTAATTGGGCCAGCGCCTTAAAAAAGGAAAAGGAATAAAAATGAAAAATAGTGTTAGAGATTCTATATTTGGGGATGGCAATACGATGAACCATATGTTCCGTCAGTTTTCAATGGGTGCAATTGCAATAGCGGTGATGCAGGTTGCAAATGCGCAAGTGAGTATTACCAATATTGTCCCGATGCAAATTCCAGGACAAGGAACAGAAATTCGTGTCATGTTTAACGGGTTGCCACCCCAACCACAAGCATATCAACTAGAGCAGCCATCTCGACTGGTATTAGACTTTGATAAAGCACAACAAAATTTGAAGCAAGGCAGCATTGCAGTTGCAACGACTGAGGCAAGTTCAGTAGATGTAACTTCAGATGCGCAGCGTTCGCGTTTAACAGTGAATTTGGCAGATGCGGGTGCATTTACGACACGAGTTGAAGGTAATACTTTTATTTTAAAGATTAATTCGGCAAATCCGACTACCGCAACGCCTATAGCAGCACCACGTTATGAACAAGGGATTTCAAATATTGGCTTCCAACGCGGTTCAGACGGTGAAGGTCAAGTTGTTATTGATTTAAAAGGTAATAACACTCCTGTCGATGTGAAGCAACAAGGCAGTAAAATTGTGGTGCGTGTTTTGGGGAATAAAATTCCTGCGCATTTATCACGTCGTTTGAATGTGAACGATTTTGCAACGCCTGTCTCAACGATTGATGCTCAAAATGATGGTTCAAATGGATTGATTACGATTCAATCTAATGGCAGTTTTGAATATATGGCTTATCAAGCGGAAGATAAGCTTACGATTAGTTTGAAGCGTCCTGAAGATAAGAACCCTCTGAAGCCTAAAGCACCTGGGGCATATACTGGCAAAAAGATTTCTTTAGATTTTCAAGATATCGAAGTGCGACGTGTGTTACAGCTATTGGCTGATTTTACAAGTATTAATATGGTGGCTTCGGATACGGTACAAGGCAATATTACCCTACGCCTGAAGGATGTACCTTGGGATCAGGCACTTGATATCATTATGAAAACCAAGAATTTGGATAAGCGACGTAATGGTAATGTAATTTGGATTGCGCCTGTAGCCGAATTGATTAAATCTGAGGAAGATGAAGCGAAAGCCATTGCACAGAACCTTAAACTTGCACCGATTCAAACAGATTATATTCAACTAAGCTATGCAAAAGCAGCAGATGTGTTGAAACTGTTAGAAGATTCTCGTGATGGCAAAGGAAGCGTAGCAAACCGTACGGCGGGCACAGATTCTTTGGCGTTGGAAAGTCTGCTAAGTGCTCGTGGTAGTGCTGTTTCTGATTCTCGTACCAATACTTTAATTATCAATGATACGCAACAGAATATTGATAAAATTCGCCGTATGATTGATTTGCTTGATGTGGCGGTAAAGCAGGTGATGGTGGAAGCCCGTATTGTGACTGCGACTACAGATTTTTCTCGTCAGTTGGGGATTAAGTGGAGTGCAGATAAGCTTGGTACTACAACTTGGGGCGGGGACTATCAGCCAAGTTTTGATTTGGGTGTGGATTTAACGACATCAACAGCTGGAACTTTTAGCTTTGGCCTATTAAAAATTTCTGATTATATGTTGAATCTCGAATTAACGGCACTACAGGCGGATGGTCATGGTGAGGTTTTGTCTGCGCCGAAAGTACTGACAGGGGATAAACAAAAAGCCTATATTTTAAGGGGTACAGAAATCCCATATCAAACGTGGAGTGCGACAGAGGGTTTAAAAACAGAATTTCGTGCGGCTAATTTAAAATTAGAAGTTACGCCAAGTATTACCCCTGATGGTAGAGTACAAATGGCGCTTATGGTGGAAAAAGACTCGGTTGGTGATATTACCAACGACGGTCTTGCAATTGACACCAGTGAATTGCAAACTAACGTACTTGTGGATGATGGCGAAACTGTGGTGCTTGGTGGTATTTTTGATGACACAAAGCGTAGTGACTATCAAAAAGTGCCATTCTTTGGGGATTTACCAGTAGTGGGTAATTTATTCAAGAGTAGTACTAAAACCACGATACAAACTGAGCTATTGATTTTTGTGACACCACGAATTGTTAATGACACTGTTTCAAGAAATCATTAATATATTTTCAATTTGAACAAATCTAAAAGGTGACTCCTTGCCAAGCAAAGAGTTTGAAACCCTACCAAATATTTATTTGGTAGGGCCTATGGGGGCAGGAAAAACAACTGTAGGACGACATTTAGCTGAACTGTTAGGGCGAGAGTTTCTTGATAGTGATCATGAGATTGAACGCAAAACAGGGGCAACGATTCCATGGATCTTTGAAAAAGAAGGTGAACTGGGTTTTCGTAGTCGTGAAACAGTTGTTATAGATGAGTTAACGTCTCGACCTAATTTGGTCTTGGCCACAGGGGGTGGGGCAGTAACTCAGGCTTCCAATCGCGCATTTTTAAAACAACGTGGTATTGTTGTTTATCTTTATACTCCTGTAGAAATTCAACTGCAGCGAACCTATCGTGATAAAAATCGCCCACTGCTTCAAGTGGAGAATCCAGAACAAAAGTTACGTGACTTGTTGAACGTTCGTGATCCTTTATACCGTGAAGTTGCACACTATATTATAGAGACTAATCAAGGGGCTGCTCGTGATCTTGCGCAGCGTATTTTAAGCTTGATTCTTGTAAAGTAATTTTGATTCAGTTTTGAAGTGATTTGATCCATGCAAACCTTATATGTTGAACTTGGCGAACGCCGTTATCCGATTTTTATTGGTAGTGATCTAGATCCGAAAGCCTTGCTTGAGCCTTATATTCACGGTCGACAAGTGATGATTGTGAGTAATGAGACTGTTGCGCCGTTATATTTAGACCGTTATGTTACAGCGATTGAAGCGTTGGGAAAAACAGTAGCAACCTGTATTTTGCCTGATGGTGAAAAATATAAGAACATTGAGCACTTGAACCTGATTTTTGATGCATTACTAGAGTCGGGCTTTAATCGCGATTGTACGGTTTTAGCTTTGGGTGGCGGTGTGATCGGAGATATGGCTGGTTTTGCGTCGGCATGTTTTCAGCGCGGAGTTTACTTTATTCAGGTGCCAACCACACTTCTTTCGCAAGTCGATTCCAGTGTAGGTGGAAAAACAGGGATTAATCATCCACTCGGTAAAAACATGATTGGGGCTTTCCAACAGCCCCAAGTGGTTTTGGCAGATATGTCTCAGCTTAAAACATTACCACCACGTGAGCTATCTGCGGGTTTGGCTGAAGTCATTAAGTATGCGCTTTTAGGGGATGCTGATTTTCTCATCTGGCTAGAACAGCATATGGATGCGTTGGTGCAGGGCGATGAAGCTGCACTGGCAGAAGCTGTGTATCGTTCTTGCGCACATAAAGCCCGTATCGTTGCAAATGATGAAAAAGAGCAAGGCGAAAGAGCTTTATTGAACCTAGGGCACACCTTTGGTCATGCGATTGAATCTTATCTGGGCTATGGTGAATGGTTACATGGTGAGGCGGTTGCGACAGGTATGGTGATGGCGGCGGATCTCTCTCAGCGTATGGGTTGGATCAGTGCCGAAGATGTACTACGTACAAAAAATATCATTCAACGTGCAAATTTACCGATAGTATGTCCGCAGATTCCCCTTGATGACTTCTTGGCATATATGGCACATGACAAAAAAGTACTTAATGGGCAACTTCGCTTAGTCTTGATGCAAGCTGTTGGACAGGCCATCATTACGAGAGCGTTTGATGTAGAATTGATGAAACAGGCAATTTTAGCCAACCAAGAACAGGCATAACCTTACTATGGCAACAACCCTTCGAACCAAGTGGCAGACAAAGCAAAATTATATTTGGCTTGCATTCGGAGGAGCGTGCTTGTTTGGCGCTTTGGTTTTTTGGGCAATCACAGATCAAAAAACTGTGGTTGAGGTGGAGAGGAAAGCCGAATCAGAAGTTGAGCTGCAAATTCAACCAGAGAAAGTTGCGACAACTGCACATTTAGGCTCATTCATTGATGAAGTAAAGCCTTTGGATATGACTACCCGTGTAGCCGTAGTTGCACAACATGAGGCTGAATTTCGTGGCAGCAAATTCATTCAGGAAAATAAAAAGAACAGCACAATTGAACTGTTTCGAGTATCAGAAGAAGCGATTATTAAGCGTTTTTTGCAAAGGCAATCTGATCGTCAAGCTTTTAGTTACTTAAGGTTGACGGGTGAAAACCAGATCGAACAATATGTTCTGCTCTATGGGGTTTATAAAAATGTGAGCGAAGCGAAAAATGCGCTGAGCGAATTAAAGCTAATTTTACCAAAATCGGTACAACCCAAAGTCGAAAAAATTGAAAGCTATGCAGAGTATGTCAATGACATGGGGGCTGATGAGCTTGGATTGAGTAATAAACTCTATGCAGTACAATTGAAACCAGCCGCTGTACCTGTAATTGATGAAGCAACCATAGCAGCACGTCAACAGGCAGCACGTGTTGCTACGCAAAATAACCAGTCTACCACCACAACGACGGTTACTCGTCGAGATGCAGAAGGCAATGTGGTTGATGTGCAGAAGTCGCAAAGTGCGGTGGATGGTGCGTCGCAAAATAAAACAATTGAGCCAGAAGTGACCGATCCATTTAATTAAAATTGGGTCATTATGGAGCAAAAAAGTTTCGCAACCCTTATATTGCATTAATTTGGTGCGATTAATTAGCCAAATCTTGAGCTTAATTTACAGTAAAAAACATAAACCTAAGAAAACTAAGGTGTTTAATGCTTGTATTAAATTATTGGCATAAAATTTGCTTTAATGGTGCATGAATTGAGTTGATGTCACTGTTTTGGCGCAAAAAAGATTCGATTTATGAGCGAAATAGTAGCGATCAAGCGCCTTAAAAAAGTGCGTGACTGTTGCATACATTTTTTCAATTAAGACATGCATAAAGATGAAAATCAGTCTATCTTGGGTATGAGGAAAAAATGCTGTACTTCAATCAGAATCTGAATATGAGTCAATTGAACGAATCGGCAAGAAGTAATTAGATTGTTAGACGCCCGACAGGGCCTGTAGAAAGAAGGGTACGCTATGCACATGCCATCGCCTAATACTGTAGCTCCCGCTCAAGGTTTATACCAACCGGATGAGTTTAAAGATAACTGTGGTTTTGGTTTAATTGCCCATATGCAGGGTGATGCAAGCCATGACCTTGTGAAGACTGCTATGCATAGTCTGAGCTGTATGACCCACCGTGGTGGTATTGCTGCAGATGGTAAGACAGGGGATGGTTGCGGTTTACTCTTAGCAATGCCAAAACAGTTTTTCCGCGAAGAAGCGAAAAAACTCAGTGATATTACACTCAGTGAAGTTTTTGCTGTCGGTACGGTGTTTTTAAGCCTCGATCCAGCAATTGCAGCACATGCGAAACAAATTCTAAATAAAGAAATTGAATCTGAAGGCTGTCGAGTCTTGGCGTGGCGTGTAGTCCCGACCAATAACGATGCTTTGGGTTCGATTGCGATGCAGTCACTTCCTGCATTTGAACAAATTATTGTGAACTGCCCAATGGGTGTCTCTGAAGTTGAGTTTAACCGTAAACTCTTCTTGGCACGTCGCCGTGCAGAACAGCAGCTCAGCAATGACTCATCATTTTATGTGACTACATTATGTTCAACAGTGATTAGCTATAAAGGCTTGATGATGCCTGAAGCGATTGCTGACTTCTATACAGATTTGGCAGATCCACGTCTTGAGTCGCATATTGTGGTGTTCCACCAACGTTTCTCGACCAATACTTTACCGCGTTGGCCTCTGGCTCAGCCATTCCGTTATCTGGCGCATAATGGTGAAATTAATACCATTACTGCGAACCGTAACTGGGCGATGGCGCGTACGCCGAAGTTTGAAAACCCATTATTGCCAGGTTTAACTGAACTCAACCCAATTGTGAACCGTACTGGTTCAGATTCTTCAAGCTTAGATAACATGCTTGAAATTCTTGTAGGTGGCGGTATGGACTTGTTCCGTGCATTGCGTATGTTGGTTCCGCCAGCATGGCAGAACGTTGAAACTTTAGATGCCGATTTACGTGCATTTTATGAGTTTAACTCGAAGCACATGGAAGCGTGGGATGGTCCTGCTGGTCTCGTGATTCAAGATGGCCGTCATGCAATTTGTATGTTGGACCGTAATGGTTTACGCCCAGCACGTTGGGTGATTACCAAAAATGGTTACATCACACTGGCATCTGAAATTGGTGTATGGGGTTACGAGCCTGAAGATGTGATTTCTAAGGGGCGTGTTGGTCCAGGTCAAATCTTAGTGATTGATACCTTCACAGGTAAAATGCTCGATACTAAAGATGTCAGCACGCATTTGAAAAAAATGCGTCCATATCGTGAATGGTTACGTGAAAACTCAGTTCGTGTACAAGGTAGTCCAGAGCTAGAAGAATATTTATGTGATCAAGGCTTAAAAGGTGATGACCTGAAAGCATCACAAAAAATGTTTATGGTGACCTTTGAAGAGCGTGACCAATTGCTTCGTCCAATCGCTGAAAGCGGTCAGGAAGCAGTGGGTTCAATGGGTGATGATACGCCAATGGCAGTTTTGTCTCGCCAAGTACGTCATGTGTCGGACTACTTCCGTCAACAGTTTGCTCAGGTCACCAACCCACCAATCGACCCATTGCGTGAATCAATTGTGATGTCATTGGAAACTTGTTTGGGGCGTGAACAGAACGTCTTTGAACAAGGTCCTGAGCATGCAGATCGTTTGATTATTTCAAGTCCAGTGTTGTCAAATTCGAAAATGCATCAAATCCGTACGTTAGGTCGTACAGGCTATGAAATTGCAGATATTGATTTAAATTATGCTGAATCTGAAGGTCTAGAAGCAGCGATTGCGCGTATCTGTGAAGAAGCAGCACAGGCAATTCGTGACGGTAAAACCTTATTGGTGTTGTCTGACAAGAAAATCCGCCAAGGTTTCTTACCTGCAAATGCGTTAATGGCAACAGGTGCTGTGCATCACTACTTAATTAATGTCGGTTTGCGTACGGATGCCAATATTATTGTTGAAACAGCATTGGCACGTGATCCGCATCAATTTGCGGTTATTCTAGGCTTTGGTGCGACAGCAATTTATCCTTACCTTGCTTATGATGTGATCAATGACTTGGTTGCAAAAGGTGAGCTATTGGGTGACCCAATCCAAGCACAAGTGAATTTCCGTAAAGGCATTGAAAAGGGCTTGTTAAAAGTGCTTTCAAAAATGGGGATTTCTACGGTTGCCTCTTACCGTGGTGGTCAACTATTTGAAGCGGTGGGTCTGTCTGAAGAAGTGGTTTCAAAATGCTTCACTGGTGTACCGAGCCGTATCAAAGGTGCAACCTTTGTTGATCTGGAAAATGATCAGAAGAAATTGGCTGAAACTGCATGGAAAACACGTAAACCAATTGATCAAGGTGGTTTGCTGAAATTTGTCTTTGACAAGGAATACCATGCATTCAACCCAGATGTGATCAATGCTTTGCATAAATCAGTGCGTTCTGGTCAATATGCAGATTTTAAAGAATATGCTGAATTGGTGAATAACCGCCCAGTGGCGACAATTCGCGATTTGTTAAAGTTAAAAACAGACAACTCGATTGCTCTAGATCAAGTCGAGTCTGTAGAAGCGATTTTACCGCGCTTTGACTCTGCTGGCATGTCTTTGGGGGCATTGTCTCCAGAAGCACACGAAGCGATAGCGATAGCGATGAATACTATTGGTGGTCGTTCAAACTCTGGTGAGGGCGGTGAAGATCCAGCGCGTTATGGCACCATTCGTAACTCGAAAATCAAACAGATTGCTTCAGGTCGTTTTGGTGTAACGCCTGCGTATTTAACCTCTGCTGAAGTCTTGCAGATTAAAGTAGCGCAAGGGGCGAAACCGGGTGAAGGTGGTCAATTGCCAGGGGGTAAAGTGAATGGCTTAATTGCACGTTTACGTTATTCGGTACCGGGTGTGACCTTAATTTCTCCTCCGCCGCACCATGATATTTATTCAATTGAAGATTTGTCGCAATTGATCTTTGACTTAAAACAAGTCAATCCTCAAGCGATGGTCTCAGTGAAATTAGTATCTGAGCCGGGTGTGGGTACTATTGCGGCAGGTGTGGCAAAAGCTTATGCCGACTTCATTACTATTTCAGGTTATGACGGTGGTACAGCAGCATCGCCATTGTCTTCAATTCACCATGCGGGTTCTCCTTGGGAGTTGGGGCTTTCTGAAGCGCATCAAGCACTTCGTGTCAATGACCTACGTGGTAAAGTCCGTGTTCAAACTGATGGTGGTTTGAAAACCGGTCTAGATGTGGTGAAAGCAGCTATTTTAGGTGCAGAAAGCTTTGGTTTTGGTTCAACGCCAATGATTGCTTTAGGTTGTAAATATCTGCGTATTTGTCACCTGAATAACTGTGCAACAGGTGTTGCAACTCAACAAGATCATTTACGCCAAGAACATTATATTGGTGAGCCACAAATGCTCATTAATTTCTTCACGTTTATTGCTGAAGAAACACGTGAGTGGTTGGCAGCGTTGGGTGTTTCGAGCTTAAAAGACTTGATTGGTCGTACAGATTTGCTTGAAATGCTTCCAGGTGAAACTGAAAAGCATGCACACCTTGATTTGAGCGCATTACTGGAGTCACATCCTTCTGCACAAGGTAAGGCTCAGTACTGTGAAGTTGAAGGTAATGCACCGTTTGACAAAGGTTTACTGGCTGAGCAAATGATTGCTGAAATGTTGCCAGCCATTGAAGCAGGAACCACAGGTGAATATCATTTCAGCATTGGTAACTGTGATCGTTCAATTGGAGCACGTATTTCAGGTGAGATTGCGCGTCGTTATGGCAACCTCAGCATGGAAGCACATCCTGTTAAGCTGAATTTAGTGGGTACTGCGGGCCAATCTCTTGGCGTTTGGAATGCGGGTGGTTTGCACATTCGTTTAGAGGGTGATGCGAACGACTACGTGGGCAAAGGCATGGCGGGTGGTCGTGTGTCGATTTTCCCACCAAAAGGTTCACCTTTCCAAACCCAAGAAACAGCAATCATTGGTAATACCTGTTTGTATGGTGCAACGGGTGGTAAGTTGTTCGCGGCGGGTACGGCAGGTGAACGTTTCGCAGTGCGTAACTCAGGTGCCTTTGCTGTGATTGAAGGTGCGGGCGATCACTGCTGTGAATATATGACAGGTGGTATCGTGACTGTACTTGGTAAAGTAGGTCACAACTTCGGTGCAGGGATGACAGGTGGTTTTGCTTACGTTCTTGACCTTGATAATGACTTCGTTGATCATTACAACCACGAGCTGATTGAGCTGAATCGTATCTCGACTGAGTCGATGGAAGAACATAAAGAGTTCTTAAGCCGTATCTTAGATGAACACATTGCTGAGACTGGTAGTGCTTGGGCGTACAAGATCCGTAACGAGTTTGATTTCTACAGTCGTAAATTCTGGTTGGTGAAACCAAAAGCTGCCAACTTACAGACGTTGTTGAAAACGACTCAAGCTGATCCACAATAATTCCACTACTGCTGATACATAGGCAGGTGCAGACGAGAGATAAACGGGCTGCACCTACCCACGGAGAGAGACATGGCAGAGCGCCTAAACAATGACTTTCAATTTCTGGATGTAGCACGCCAAGATCCAGAGAAAAAAGAGATTCAGGTCCGCAAAGCAGAGTTTGTGGAAATTTATAAACCTTTTACAGCGGAAGTGGCAGCAAACCAAACCCACCGTTGTTTAGGGTGTGGTAACCCGTATTGTGAATGGAAATGCCCAGTACATAACTACATTCCAAACTGGTTAAAGTTAATTGCTGAAGGTCGTATTTTCCAAGCTGCAGAATTGTGTCACCAAACCAACACGTTACCAGAAGTGTGTGGTCGCGTATGCCCGCAAGACCGTTTATGTGAAGGGGCTTGTACCTTAAATGATGGTTTTGGTGCAGTAACGATTGGTAATGCTGAAAAATACATCAATGACACCGCTTTTGCACTCGGCTGGCGTCCAGATATGTCAAATGTAAAGTGGACTGATAAAAAAGTCGCGATCATTGGCGCGGGCCCCGCAGGTCTAGGCTGTGCTGATATTTTGGTGCGTAACGGGGTGAAACCTGTTGTATTCGACAAACGTCCTGAAATTGGTGGTCTATTAACCTTTGGTATTCCAGAATTTAAAATGGAAAAAGATGTAATGAAGCGTCGCCGTGAAATTTTCACAGGCATGGGCGTGGAATTCCGCTTAAATACTGAAATTGGTACAGATGTCACTATTGATCAACTGCTTGCAGAATATGATGCGGTGTTCATGGGTATGGGTACTTATACCTACATGAAAGGTGGCTTCGCAGGTGAGGACCTTGAAGGTGTTTATGATGCACTCGATTTCTTGATTGCCAATGTCAACCGTACTCAAGGTTGGGAAAAAGACCCAAGCGAGTACATCAGTGTTGAAGGTAAAAAGGTGATTGTTCTTGGTGGTGGTGACACTGCAATGGACTGTAACCGTACTTCGATCCGTCAGGGTGCAGAAGTGGTGAGCTGTGCATACCGTCGTGATGAAGAAAACATGCCAGGTTCACGTCGTGAAGTGCAAAATGCCAAAGAAGAAGGTGTGAACTTCTTGTTTAACCGCCAGCCGATTGAGGTTGTAGGCGAAAACGGTAAAGTTACAGGTGTTAAGGTGGTTACGACTCAACTTGGCGAGCCTGATAGCCGTGGTCGTCGCAGCCCAGAACCAATTCCAGGTTCAGAAGAAATTTTACCTGCAGATGCAGTTTTATTGGCATTTGGTTTCCGTACCAGCCCTGCGGATTGGTTTACAAATGTGAATATTAACCTTGATGGTTCGGGTCGTGTAGTTGCGGCTGAACAGCAAACCTATAAATTCCAAACCTCAAACCCGAAAATATTTGCAGGTGGTGATATGGTTCGCGGTTCAGACCTTGTTGTCACAGCGATTTGGGAAGGTCGTCAAGCGGCTGAAGGTATTTTGGATTATTTAGACGTTTAATCTAAATCGTTCAACATAAAAACCCGCTACGGCGGGTTTTTTTATTATTACTAGTTGCCTGATATGATATGAATGAGGTGGTTCGGGATAAATCGAAAAAGATCTGGTGGAGAGTCCGATAAAAATGGATGAATTTGCAAATGTACTAAGCATTTTTGCCATATGTGTCGCATTGATAAATTCAGATACTGAAGATCGCTCGGTTAAATGTTAGGAAAGAGACATGACTCAAGTGACGACAGAAAAATTATATCAACATCGTCCAAAAGCTCAGGGTATTACAATTCGACGTTTGCAATTCAACCCCAAAGCCATTCGCCGACATTATTTTGCCAATTCACCAGTCATGTCGCATTTGTTGACAGCATTGTCTTCGACCTTTCCCATAGGTGAGCAGTTCTTTGTGCATAGTGTGCGCAATGTCCGTGATCAAGTGAAGGATGAAAATCTGCAAGCGCAGATTGCGGCATTTATTGGTCAAGAGGCGATGCATTCTCAAGCACATACGGCATTTAACGCTGCTTGGCGACGGGATGATTATAATCTCGATCGTTTTCAGGCGTGGTTGGCGCGTAAAGATGATTATGTGAAAAACCTGCATCCTAAAATTCAGCTCGCAATCACCTGCGCTTTTGAGCATTTTACGGCATTGCTAGGTGGCTATATTTTAAGGCATCCTGAGGTATTGAGTACCTTGGATGATGATGCCGTTAAACTTTGGGTCTGGCATGCTATTGAAGAAATTGAGCATCGCTCGGTGGCGTTTGATGTTTATCAGGATATCTATGGTGATGACAAAATTCGTCGTTTAATTATGCGCAGTGTAACGACAGGTTTCGCCAGTTTAACTTTTTATTCAGCCAGCCGTTTATTTTTACAAGACCTTAAAAAGAGTGTACCTAAATTGGGTGGGAATCTCTTTGGATTGTATTTACTGGCCAAGATGTTTGTGCAATTGCTGCCTGAATATTTGTCCTATTACAAAAGCAACTTTCATCCCTCAGAGATTGATTACGCCGAACTGTTGAAATACTGGAAAACCCGTTTGGCAGAAGACTATCAACTAGAAGGTTTTCAGCAGGAATTGCACACGGTTGCTTAGTTTAAGCATAAAAAACGAATAATCAAAACCGAGTCAAGATCACTCGGTTTTTCATTTTTAAAAGCTTTAACTAAATGCAACAAAAGGATATTCAAATGTGTTTACAATCAGGTTATTGCAATAAATACAAAAGAAAGAGGATAGCTGAATGAATTTTATGAAAAAAACTGCTGTCGTTGTTGCCCTTGCGAGCACCTTAACCCTATCGGGCTGTGGTTATAATACCTTGCAGGTCAAAGATGAGGCAGTTACAGCAGCATGGTCAGAAGTACAAAACCAATATCAACGCCGTGCAGATTTGGTGCCGAACTTGGTGAATGTGGTAAAGGGTTATGCCAAACATGAAGAACAAGTCCTAACCGAAGTCACACAGGCTCGTGCCAATGTCGCGGGTTTAAAAGTCGATAAAGAGGTATTAGAAGACCCTGCATTATTCCAAAAATATCAAGAAGCGCAGGCGCAAATGACAGGCGCATTGTCGCGTTTAATTGCAGTCTCAGAAAACTATCCTGACTTAAAAGCCAATGAGCAATTCCGTGATTTACAGGTTCAACTCGAAGGTACCGAAAACCGTATTGCTGTCGCGCGTAATCGCTATATTACTACGGTGCAAGACTTTAACTCCTATTCACGCCAGTTCCCACAAGTCATGACCGCCAAGGTGATTGGTATGGACACCAAACCGAACTTTAGTGCGGAGCAAAGTGCACAAAAAGCACCAACGGTATCATTTAACTAAGTCGGGTTTCTTGTCGTTATGAATAGAGGGTGAATGAATGAAGGGAGCACAACAGGGGAAACGGTTTCCGTATCAATGGATGGTTGCATTCATTTCATCAGGACTGTTGTGTCTAAGTTCATTAACGTGGGCGGAGGTTGCGACTGCAACAGATAGTGCGACTGAAACAGTCATCGCTGGAAAGATGATTCAAGATCAGCAAGCAGAGACCTCCAATAACGTGACTTCTAAAAGCGCTGATGCTGTATCTCAACCTCAACCGCCTGTTGCGAATGATATGGCAGAGGGCGAGTCGATACGGGCCTTACCGACTTTAAATGCGCCAGTAATCGACCAAGCTCACGTCCTCAGTGTTGAAGAACAACAAGCGATTGGTCAAAAAATTCGTGCTTTACATGATACAGGAAAGGCACAAATAGGCGTAGTGATAGTTCCGAGCACAGGGCAAGAGGATATTTTCAGTTTTGCCATGCGTATTGCAGATCAATGGCAACTTGGTTCGGCCAAGCAGGACAATGGTTTATTGATTGCAATTGCTATTAATGATCGGCGCATTCAGATTCTTACAGGCTATGGCTTGGAAGGGGTCATTCCTGACATTATTGCGAACCGTATTATTAACCAACAAATCACCCCCTATTTTAAACAAGGTCAGTATGCCCAAGGGATTAACGCAGGACTGACTGAAATTGAACGTATTTTAAATCTTGACCCTGAAGTTGCGGCTCAAGCAGCGCAAGAGCTACAACAACGTCAAGACCAAGCCAATCGGGAACAAGAAGCCAAAAGTAAAACGTTGAGTACTGCTTTATTTATTCTCATTGCAGGGGCCATTGGATCTTTGGTGGTGGGGAAGCGTTTAAGTGCGTCAACTGCTGCAGTTGCAGGAATAGTTGCAGGTTTGGTGAATGGAGCAGGCTTAATCACCAGCTTACTGATTGGGGGAGGGATTTTCTTTCTACTCATCACCACCTTAGCCCAAACAATTTTTCAGCTTTTTCTCTCCTCTGGCGGTGGAGGTGGGCGTGGAGGTCGTGGTGGCGGTGGTTTTGGCGGAGGTGGATATAGTGGCGGGGGCGGCGGCTTCGGCGGTGGAGGAGCATCAGGGTCATGGTAACAACAACGGAAACGACGGAAATCGTCACTGAACCAAAGTTAGATGAAGCAATACAACCTAGTTTTAAACGGTGGTTAAAGCATTTATTGCATATGCCTGCGAGTAAACGTTTTTTTAATCAGCAAGATCAACATGCAATTGCACAAGCCGTGGTAAATGCTGAACAGGGCCATGTTGGGGAGATCCAAGTGGTGATCGAAGGACACATGCCTGCTCGAGAGGCTTATTATCTAGACACACGTGGACGTGCCAAACAGCTTTTTGCTGAGCTTGGGGTGTGGGATACTGAGTTTAACAGTGGGATTTTGTTATACCTTAATTTGTGTGAGCGTAAGGTTGAAATTGTTATAGATCGTGGCATACAACAAGCCACGACACAGCTGGTATGGGATGAGGTTTGTCAGTCCATTATTGCGAAAATGGCACAACAGCAGTATCGACAGGCTTTGCTTGATGGTGTAATTCAAATTGGCGTAATTTTGGATCGGTTTTATGCCAACAAAATACAGGACCAAAACGATGAACTTGAGAACGCCCCAATCATGCTGAACTAAAATGTGATAAAGTTGACATTCTTTGTCACTTTGTCACATAAAAAAACAAAGCACAAAAAATAATTTTTTAAATAGTGAAATAAAGTGCTGTTTTTTATTTGAAAATAAATATAATAAAAGTTGGCATAATACATGCTAATTACAAAGTAGCCTTAAAAGCTTATAAGAAATTAACAAAACATTTGTGGAGAATGTTATGAAATCAGTTCAAAAGGGTTTCACCCTTATCGAATTAATGATCGTTGTTGCGATTATTGGTATTCTTGCTGCGATCGCGATTCCTGCGTATCAAGACTATGTAATCCGTACGCAAGTTGGTGAGGGTGTTAACTTAATGGCTGGCGCTAAATCAGGTGTAGCTGACTTCTGGGCAGACAAAGGTCGTTTCCCTACTAGTAATGAGTCTGCTGGTGTACCAGTGGAAACTTCTATTGTAGGAACTTATGTAACTCAAGTTAAAGTAGGAACAGGTGGGGCTATTACTGCAACTTATGGTAATAATGTGAACTCGAAAATTACTGGTAAAACCTGTACAGTTACGCCACGTGATGCTGGCGGCAGTGTGGTTTGGGCTGGTTCATGTAACTTTGATGACAAATGGGCACCTAAAGCGTTCCGTTAATTAATCAAAGATTTAAAAAATCCAGCTTTATGCTGGATTTTTTACATAACATGTACTTATTGGGGATGATGATTTAAACATGCAGGTTAAAAAAGCACAAAAAATACAACTATGCTGTGTATTCTTATTGGTCATAACTCTCTGTTTATATTTTATTTATGCTCAAGCAAAGGGATTAACTTGGCAATTTGATGATTTTGCCAATTTAAAAGGTTTGGCAACTGCTGATAGTTATCAAGGCATCATCAATTTTGTATTTGGCGGTGGTGCAGGGCCTACAGGTCGGCCAATTTCTTTATTGAGTTTTATTCCAAATGTGAATGATTGGCCCAATAATCCATGGGGATTTGTGCAAGTTTCACTATTCTGGCACGTATTAAATAGTCTCTTGGTTTTTTTTATCGCCTATAAGCTTTTTAGCATTCAAGATAAATTCCAAAATAATGCATGGTGGATGGCTTGTTTTGCGACTTTTTTTTGGTGTTTTTCACCAATGCAGGTGAGTTCAATACTCATGCCTGTACAACGGATGACGCTCGTTTCTGCCTTTTTTAGTCTTATAACTTTAGCCTATTATATATGGTGGCGTATCAAATATGCTGGTAAGAGCAGTTTGTGGCAACTTGTCACTATGAGTCTATTTGTATCATTAGGTGTATTATTAAGTCTATATTCTAAAGAAAATGGGGTTTTAACCATCCTTTATATTGGGTTGTGCGAGATTCTTTTATTAAAAGGCTTAGCTACGCCAGTATATAAAAAATTATGGTTTTTTTGGTCTAAATTGTCATTAATAATTGTTCCTCTTTTCTTGTTACTTTATGGGCTTGTAACATGGAAGGGTATTACAAATAATTTTAATTATTATAGAGAGTTTGATTTATCAGAAAGATTAGCAACAGAATTAATTATATTATTTGATTATATTAAACAGATTGTTATACCTAGAGCAATTGATTTTGGACCATTCCATGATGATTATAAGATATATGATTGGTCAATGTACCAAACATGGCTAGCCCTAAGTTTCTGGGTTTTAATTATTATATCGGTAGTATATTTATTTATAAAAAAACCTAAGACTGTTTGGGTGAAATTTTTAACATTTTCTATTTTATTTTTTTTAGCAGCTCATTTAATAGAATCTACATTTATTCCACTAGAGTTATACTTTGAACATAGGAATTATGTTGCAATACTTGGGATTTCACTTTTAATAGCTGTTTTGATTGCTGAAAGTTTATATGTTGTAACATCTAAGTTTATTGTTTGGTTTTTTGTCCTTATTTATAGTGTTATTCAGATTTATTCAACTCAGCAAGTAACATCCATTTGGGGGCAACCATTAGAGGCTGCTGAATTATGGGCTATGCGACATCCTGAGTCTGCGCGAGCAATTCAGACCTTATCATGGCAATATCGCTTATATGGTTTTGAAGATGCATCTATTAAAATTTTAAATGAATTTTATCAGAAGCATCCTGAACATATTAGTGTTGGGATGGGAAGCATGATACAAATGTGCTCAACTAGTGCACATAATCCAAAGAATCTAAAAGTATATTTTTATGGCTTAATTAATCATTCTTCAAAAGTTAAAGCGCCTTTGGAATTAACTACAGGCCTTGCTTCTCTTGGAGGATTAATTCGAGAAGGGCGCTGTACAGGAGTTACACTTGGTGATTATCAGAATTTTTTATATAAATTGTTGACACTACCACGAGTGCAAAAAAACCCAAAAATCAGACATCATATAAACTATGAAATTGCACTAAATTATCAATATTCTGGTAATCAGCAGTTATATATTGATTTTGCTAAGAAAGCATTTTATGACTATCCAAGTCTTTCCATTGCGCAGATAATTGCCTTAAAACTATTTCAGATGCATGAGAATCAGGCTGCAATGAGATGGATAGATGAATCACTATCTTATGCGCCTACGAATGCTGCCAAGAAATCTTGGATAGTTAGTCTTAGTAGTTTAAAAAACTCTATTAAACAAACAGATGAGTCTTTAAAAATTGTGGATAAGAGTCATGAATAAAATTACAGTGGTTCTACCAGCCAAAAACGAAGCGGGGGCTATTCTGCAGACAGTTAAGGCAATTAAGCAACTTAATAGAGTTGATGAAATTATTGTGGTCAATGATGGTTCAACTGATGATACTGCACAGATTGCAGAACAAGCAGGTGCTAAAGTAATTAACCATCCTTATTCCAAAGGGAATGGTGCTGCTATAAAAACTGGTGCGAGAAATGCAATAGGTGATGTCATTGTATTTATGGATGCTGATGGTCAGCATGATGCCAATGATATTCTTAAACTCATTGAAAAAATTGAACAAGGGTATGACCTTGTTGTAGGTGCCCGTCAGAAAGGATCACAAGCCAGTGTGGGGCGTGGTATAGCAAATAAACTTTATAATAATCTAGCCTCATACATGTCTGAACATCAGGTCGAAGATTTAACTTCAGGATTTAGGGCAGTACGTGCAGAGAAATTTAAGGAGTTTATCTATTTATTGCCAAATGGCTTCTCATACCCTACAACGAGTACTATGGCATTTTTTAGAGCTGGGTATTCTGTGACATACGTACCGATACATGCTGCAAAGCGAATTGGAAAGAGTCATATTCATCCTATAAAAGACAGTGTTCGATTTTTTCTAATTATCTTTAAAATTGCGACGTTATATTCACCTTTAAAAATGTTTTTACCATTTGCTGTATTACTTTTTGCTTTAGGATCAGGTTGGTATGGATATACTTTATATGAATATCAGCGTTTTACAAATATGAGTGCTTTGTTGTATACGGGCAGTATTATGATTTTCTTAATGGGACTGATCTCTGAGCAGATTACGAGTCTGATGTATAAAGATAGTGAATAATCATATATGCAAAATATTATTTTACGTTTATGGGGGAGTTTGACGCCCTTAGAACGAAGAAAATTTATAATAGTTTTGATCTTAACAATATTAATGGCTTTTTTAGAAATGTTGGGTGTAATTTCTATTGTGCCATTTTTAGCTGTTCTTTCAAGTCCAGATATTATTCAAAGTGATCCGAGAATTCACTATTTTTATCAAATATTGAATTCAAGTTCTTATGTTAATTTTGTTATTAAATTGGGCATATTTTCTATGATATTAATTTTAACTTCTGCTTTATTTAAAATTATTCATAGCTATGGAACAAGTCGTTTTATTAGTTTGCAACGCCACTATCTTTCAACACGATTATTGTCGATATATTTGAAACAAGATTATGAATTTTTTATACAAAAAAATAGCTCAGAATTAACAAAAAATATCCTTTCTCAAATTGATCAACTTGTAGATAATATTATTCAACCTATTATGACCATTATTTCTTATGGTTTGGTTATTGTTGCAATGATTGTTTTGATATTTTTGCACAACCCTTATATGGCAATTACGGTAGCTATTTTGTTTTTTATGGTATATGTTGTAATTTATTTAGGTGTCAGAAAATTTTTAAGCCGAATTGGACATGAATTTCATCATTCAAATAGTGAACGTTTCAAAGCATGTAATGAAGTACTGGGTGGAATTAAGGATGTAAAAATTAATCAAGCGGATCAGGGTTATTTAAAGCACTTTCAAGAACAATCTCGAATTTTTGCACGCCATCTTGCTGCAAATCAGACAATAGGAAATGTTCCACTATTAATGGTAGAAGCAATTGGGTATTGTGCAATTATTGGATTGGCAGTTAGTCTGGTTTTAAATAATCAAAATATTTCGACAATATTGCCATCTCTAGGTTTATTTGGTTTTGCTGCTTACCGTATGTTGCCTGCAGCACAAAATATTTATCGTGCTGTATCTAGTATGCGTTTTTCATTGGAATCAGCGAATAAAGTTTTGAATGATTTATATTTACCCACTCAAGTAAACCAAAAACAGGATTATTCGCAATTAAAATTTAGGCACCAAATTGAATTACGACAAGTAAGTTATGCTTACCCGACTTATCCCGAAAAAAATGTATTAGAACAATTTAATCTTGTTATTCCTTATAAGAGTAGTATTGGAATTATTGGAAAGAGTGGGGCCGGCAAAAGCACATTAATGGATATAATGTTGGGGTTGTTGCAACCACAACACGGTGCATTGTTGGTCGATGGTGAGGTGATCAATAAAAAAAATGTTCATTTGTGGCAAAATTTGGTGGGTTATATTCCTCAGTTTATTTATTTAGCAGATGATACAGTTGCGCAAAATATTGCGTTTGGTACCCCAAAAGATAGTATTGACCTAGATGCTGTAGTAAAAGCAGCAAAGGCTGCACAAATTCATGATTTTATCGTGCATAATTTAAAAGATGGTTATGATACTTTTGTAGGTGAGCGTGGGGTTATGCTTTCTGGTGGGCAGCGTCAACGTATAGGTATTGCTCGGGCTTTATATAAAGACCCTCAAGTGTTGTTTATGGATGAAGCAACCAGTGCTTTAGATACAGAAACTGAGCAAGCAGTAAATGAGGCTATTCAGGGGCTAAGTGGGGAAAAAACGATGGTAATTATTGCACATCGAGAGAGTGCTGTGGCAAAGTGTAATAGTATGATAATACTGGGGAAATGAGATTATTCTAAGAATATTATATATTCATCATTATTGAACTGTTCAGAACTTTTACTTAGTAAGATTAGCATCTATAGCGTTACTGATGATGGCACAGTACGCCATGATTCTAATTTGGATATAAATTCTTATGTTAATAGGTGCAAGTTCTTTTTCAATTAAACAAGATAATTGACATTCTGTTGACGTGGATAAGTGGCAGTATTCAAGTTACAACATTTGAATATTTTGTAGGAGTAAAAATGTTTCTACAGTATTTGTATCCTGAGGTAATCAGTTACCCAAAGCAGGCGTATGTATTAACCTACTTGGGGATATATGGTTGATGGAACATGATTTTTTTAATGTAAAAAGATGATTTTTATGGATCAGTAATGTTTAGTTAAACACTTTTATGGCGGAATAGTGATGTATCCTACAGTAGCAATAGGAATTATTTTTTATAACAATTCTACCGATGATATTCTAAAATGCTTTAGAGGTATTTTAAGCCAGACAGCTATAGCTCAAATACCTGAAGTAATAGTAATTGATCAAGGAACGGGAGAAAATGCAGATTATATACTTCAGTGGAAGGAATCCCAAGATAACCTAAGTTTCAATCTAATTATTTTGAAGGGCGAAAATAAAGGCTTCGGAGGAGGTCATAATAACCTTGTAAATCATTCCACCTCTGATTTTTATCTTGCACTAAATCCAGATGGTTTTATGCATCCAACTTGCCTTGAGGAATTATTAACTTTAGCAAAAAGTAAAAATTTGAATGGCTTGTTTGAAGCGATTCAAGAGCCAATTATGCATCCTAAATACTACGATCCTAATACAGGCCTTACAGATTGGTGTTCTGGTGCATGTTTACTCATGTCTAAGAGTATTTATAAGTATTTAAATGGGTTTGATGAAGATTTTTTCCTATATTGTGAGGATGTTGATATTTCTTGGCGTGCAAGAGCTAATAATATTCAATGTTTTACATGTAGTACTGCACTTTTTTTTCATTTTGCAGAAGATAGGAAGAGTAGGGAGATAGAGATTTGGAAATCTGCTATGATCTTGGCCTATAAATGGCGATCTAGGAGTTTTTATGATTTTTCTAGAAAGATTTTAATGGGGATTTCTAATAATGCCGCACAATCAGTTGAAAAAAATATGATAAATATAAAAAAGCAGTCACACAAAAGCGTTAGGAGTATTAGCCCTAATTTTAATTATGGCTTAAATTTTAGTAAGCCGATGTGGAAGAAAGTTTAATATGAATAAGACTGTCTCTGTAATTGTTCGGACTATGCCAGATAGACATAATTTTTTAGATAAATGCCTATTTATCTTGAGCGGGCAAAATTATGATGACCTTGAAATTATTGTCGTATGTCAGACAACAATTAATAATCAAGATTTAAGTTTAATAGAGCCTGTTTTATCGAGGTGGTCTATTTTTTTTGCTAAAAAAATAAAATTTATTCATCATTATGCTGATTTTGATGCGAGGTCAAAATCATTAAATATTGGGATCGATAATGCCACAGGTAGATATTTGTCATTTTTAGATGATGATGATAAAATTTATCCAGATCATTTTCAGGTCTGCATTTCAAATTTAGAAAATAGCACTTCAGTTTGGTGCTTTACTGATTGTGATTGGGCTATTTATAATAAAGACAATCAATTAAATTATAGATATAATATTTTTCATGGAAATTATTATTCATTTTTGGAACATTTGACGAAAAACTTTATACCAATACATTCATTTGTTATTGATACTTATAGATTGGAAAAAGTTTGTTATTTTAATGAAAGCTTGTCGAAATATGAGGATTATGACTTTTTGCTTCAATTAGCTTATAAGTATAAACCTTGCTACATACCATTAGAGTCAACTCAATATTGTCTGAGAGCAGATGGTAGTAATACAAATATTGCTGGTGTAGAGAATGAAGCTGTCATAAAAATGAAAAAACAGGAATGGAAAGTGGCAGGAGATCATATTAAGAATTTAAAGTTAGCACATTTTGGATGGTGGGCGCTTGAGGTGGAGACAGTAACTTATTCAAGAGAGGATGTCTTTTACTATCGGAATTTATGTGCTAGCTATTATAACTCTTTATCATGGCGTCTTATGAAGGTAATCAGAGGGGTGCTATATAGAGTATTGAAAGGCACTCAGTGCCCCCCAGATAAGATTCCTGAATCTGAGCAAGAGGCTAGATGGATTATGGAGAAAATCCAGTCGTCATTTTCTTGGGAATTAACAGCGCCACTTCGTGTTGTAACCAGAGTCTTTAGATTCATAACCAAGAAGAATCGTCGATTATAAGGCCCTCTAATATGTTAATTATAACTAGTATAATTATACCTAGTGCGGGTCGTCGTCCTGAACTGTTACAAAGAGCAATTAAAAGTGCACTGATTGATGATGCAAGAATCCAAACGGAAATTATTGTAATTTTGAATGGCAAAAATGGCATGCTTTTTGATGAAAGCACATCCTTTCAACATCGTTTAGTCAGATATTATAAATTAGAGGAAGGGAATGTTTCTAAGGCTCGTAATTATGGGCTTTCTATTGCACAAGGAGAATTAATTCGCTTCTTGGATGACGATGATTATTTAATACCTGAAGTAGCCTACAAGCAATATATTGAGTTATATAATTCAGATGCCGATTTAAGTACTTATATGCTTTTTTGCTTAGATGAGTTAGGTGGTAAATATCCTGTAAGTTATTTACATAAATATAAGAGTGGTTCAGAAGCAATCCTTTCTGGAGAAATAATAGGAACAACATTAAATAATTTATATAAGAAAAGATCTGTAGAAAATTTAATTTGGAATGAATTTAATCATAATGGAGAAGATTTTGAATGGTTTTTTTCTGTTTTATTAAGTAAAAAATGTAAATGGATATATAGGGATCAAGTAGTTGGGGCTTGGTTTCAACACTCTAATGATCGATTGTCGACACCCTATATCTATTATCCAGCTTTTAAGAACAATACTGAGAATATTCTAAAATATTATGAGTATTATCAGTTGGAAGAAAAAAGTAAGAAATTTTTAGCAATTGGGTTATGGCGAAATTTACATTTAGCATTTTGTCAGGCGCCAATATATTGGACAAAAATTGGTTTATATGCACGTACACTCGATCCAAATTCACGACCAAGCGATCTTTTTTTTCAGAAATTACCTAATTGGATTCATCCGCTTATTATAGAATGGTTAATGTTGCCTAAACGGTGGATGAATCATCAATTCAGGCGATTGAAATATAAGCTAGGTTGTAGCTCTTATATTCGGAAGATTTGAGATAAATTATGCAAAATTTTATGGTTGTTGTTGTAACTTTTAATAGAAAGCAATTATTGTTGCAATGTTTACAAGCATTATCAGTACAAACACAGCAGCCATCAAAAATCTTGATTGTGGACAATGCCTCAACAGATGGAACAATTGAAACATTGCAACAAAATGGTTGGCTAGAACAGTCAAAAATTCAGTTAATTGCTTTGAAAGAAAATACAGGCGGAGCAGGCGGTTTTGCAGCAGGTATGCAATATGCTTTTGAACATGGTGCAGACTATGTTTGGATGATGGATGATGATGCTATACCTCATCCTACCGCCTTAGAAGAACTTATGCGGTATGTAACCCCTGAGCATATTTATGGTTCGCTGGCTGTAAATGGAGAGGATACTGCATGGGCAACCACATTATTGACTGACAATAAGACGGTTCATCTAAAAAAACAGGTTTCTGAACTCGCCGAAGTGCAATCTTTGCCCTTTTTAGGATTCTTAACCAGTAAAGAAATCTATCAAAACATTGGCTTGCCAGATGCTTCATACTTTATTGCAGCGGACGATGTTGAATATTGTATGCGTGCACAGCATGCAGGGCATAAAATTTTTATTTGCGGGCAAAGCCAAATTGAGCATCCAAAATCAGATCGTTATGAATTTAATTTTTTAGGAAAGAAAATTACATGTTTGAATTTGGTTGCATGGAAGCGTTATTACGATACACGGAATCGACTCTTAATCGCCAAAAAATATTATGGATTTAAGTATTATACACAAACAATTCCAGCATCATTTATTCGATTGTTTGCAGCTTTGCTTAATGAAAAAAAACGCCTAAAACAAGTAAAGGCATTTTTTGCTGGTTTTTATGATGGTGTATTTCATAATACTGGAAGACGTCATGACAAGTGGGATTTATAAGGAAATAGTATGCAGTTTTTAATTGTTGGGGCAGGATTTGCTGGTGCAGTTTCTGCGCGAGAGTTAGCAGAAGCAGGGCATCAAGTATTCGTTGTTGACCGCCGAAACCATATCGGTGGCAATGCTTATGATGTTAAAGATGTGCATGATATTTTGATTCATCAATACGGGCCACATATTTTTCATACGAACAGTGAACGTATTTTTAACTACCTATCGCAATTTACAGAGTGGCGCCACTACGAACATCGTGTTCGTGGTGTGGTTGAGGGCAAAGAATATCCGTTTCCAATCAATCGAGATACTTTAAATCAGCTTTATAGTCTGGATTTAACCGAGCAACAAGCTACTGAATATTTTGAAAAAGTACGTGAACCGTGTGATTCGATAAAGACCAGTGAAGATGTTGTACTTAACTCGGTTGGGCGTGATTTATATGAAAAATTTTTTCTGAACTATACAAAAAAACAATGGGGATTAGATCCGTCCCAGTTAAAGGCAGGTGTGGCAGCACGTATACCAACACGAACCAATACAGATGACCGTTACTTTACTGACACATATCAGGCCATGCCACTGCATGGCTATACGGCTATGTTTGAAAATATGCTGAAACATCCAAACATTACAGTCCAATTAAGCACAGATTATAAAGACTTACTGGCACAAAATATTAAGTATGATCATCTGGTCTATACAGGGCCAATAGATGCATTTTATGATTATCAATTTGGACATTTGCCATATCGTTCACTGCGCTTTGAACATGAGCATTTAAGCATTGAACACTATCAAAGTGTTGGAACGGTCAACTATCCAAATGACTATGACTTTACTCGAATTACAGAATTTAAGTATCTAACTGGGCAAAAGGCAGAGTCAACATCTATCGTTCGGGAATATCCTACGGATAAGGGTGATCCATACTATCCAATTCCACGTGATGAGAATGAAGAGCTATTTAAAAAATATCAGTTCCTTGCAAATGCGGAAGAGAAAATAACATTTGTAGGACGTTTGGCTGAGTATCGTTATTATAATATGGATCAAGTTGTAGGTGCTGCGTTAAATGCGGTAGGCAAAATTTTGGAGAAAAAGTAATTGAAAATCGCATTCTTATGTAAACGACAATATATGTCTAAAGATGTCATTTTGGATAAATATGCTCGTTTATATGAGATTCCGAATCAACTTGCATTATTGGGTCATCAGGTAGAATGTTTTTGTCTGAGTTACCAATCACATAACGAAGGTATTTGGGATGAATCGGATGAGCAAAAGAAGCTGATCTGGCATTCAAAAAGTTATAAAAAGCTGACAAAGATGGGTTTATTAACGTATCCATTTTTATTGTTAAAAATGTTAAGTCAATATCGACCAGATGTGATTATTTCAGCTTCTGATATTCCACATATTGTTCTGGGGGCTTGGTGTGCTAAAAAATTAAAAGTTCCTTTTGTGGCAGACCTCTATGATAATTTTGAGGGGTTTGGACAGGCTCGAATCCCTGGTTTTAAGTATCTTTTACGTGAAGCTGTGCGACAAGCAAGCTTGGTGACTACAACTAGTCAACCTTTAGCTGAGTTAGTGTCAAATGATTATGATGCTAAAGGATTAGTTGTTTCGATGCCAAGTACGGTCGATACTCAGATATTTTGTCGAAAAAATAAGAGTGAAGCTCAAAAGCAGCTGGGATTAAATCTTGGTAAGCGATATATTGGCACGGCAGGTGGATTATATAAAGACAAAGGTGTTGAAGTTCTTTATCAAGCTTGGAAAAGTATAGAAGAAGAGATGCCAGATGTTCATTTGGTATTGGCAGGTCCTTTTCAACAAGATTGCCCCCCTCCTAGAGGAGATCGGGTTCACTATTTGGGAGCTTTACCACATCACGAAATTGCTATAGTTTTTCAGGCGTTAGATGTTGGTGTAATTTCTATATTGGATACTCCATTTGGACGTTATTGTTTTCCACAAAAAGCATATGAGATGTTGGCTTGTGGTTTGCCTGTAGTTGTATCAAATATTGGTGAGATGAATAATTTATTTGCTGATCTACCTCATGCATTATTTGAAGCTGGCAATACACAGGATCTTGTTTTCAAATTAAAACAACAGATCAATGTTCCTGATAAAGTAGATTTCACTATTGATGATTGGAAGACAATCATCAACCGATTAGAACCTTTGATAACATCTCTAAAATCTTAATTTTTAGTGAGATAATGGTTAATACTTGTATCTAGGAGTTTAGCATAAGATTGTGCAATGCTATTCCAGTCTATTAATTCGATGGCATTTTGCCGAATACGCATAGCTCGTTCATGTGCCAGAATTGGATTATTCAGTGCATTTGAAATAGCTGTTATTAATTCAGCGATATTATGTGGATTAACTGCAATTTGTGTAATATCTTCACCTAATAAATCCTCAATGCCCACGACATGCCCAACTACTGCAGGACAGCCACAACCAATTGCCTCCATCAATGCAACAGGTAATCCTTCTTGGTCTCCATTATCGGCTCGTACAAATGGCGCAACAAACAGAGTGGCTTGATGGTACATTTGAGGGAGTTTATCTTGTGTCAAGGCGCCTATAAAACTAACATTTTCCTCAAGTTTAAGTTGTTTTACTTGCTTTTTTAAATTGTTCTCTTCTGGTCCAAACCCTACAATTTTAAGCTGTAATTCTGGGCGTTCTTTTACCAAAACTGATAAAGCATCTAATAAGTAATTTAACCCTTTTTTTGGAACGAGTCTGCCAACAAAAAGTAATTCATTTTTTTGACGATTTCTTAATGGATTTGGTGTAAATCTATTTTGTAAGTCTACCCCCATGGGAATAACTGTAAGTGCTTGGGGTTTTATCTGCAATTGATTTAAATATTCATGCATTGCTTGGCTAACTACAGTCATTGCCTCAGAATTTTCTGCGACTTTCTTTTTAATTTTGGTTAAAATATTGCCTTGTAAACCAAATAAATCGCCTCCATGAGATGTAACTATAAATGGTATATTAAAGTGTTTAGCGAGCGAATATGCAATCCAACCTTGCGGTAAAAGCCAATGGGCGTGAATAATATCAACTTTTTGTTTGAGTAGAATATTTTTCACGGCAATATATTGACCAATAAGAAAACCTGGAACAAGAAGCCATTTCCACCAAAAGGTTTTTAAATTATTAACAATTCCGCCATTATTAACTAAAGATTGTAGTTTTTTGGGTGCGTATTGATAGCGGATTACATTAACCTCATCAAGTAGCCCATTGGGCTCCGCATCTACAGAATCTGGTACAAGTGCAATAACGTTAAATTGTAAAGTTAACCTTTTACATAATTCATGTATAAAGCCTGGTTCAGGATCTCCCGACCAGCGTGGATAAGTTGATGCTAAAACTAGGATTGTTTTTCTTTGATTCATGAAAAGGGTCTAAGTGCTCAAATTAAAAAATATTTTCTGACTAGGGTCATCTCATCTTAGTGTTTAACATAAAAAACATTTTTGCAATGATGAATTATGCTGGTAATGGCTCTGCACATTGGGAGTGTACATCTACGGAAATTAGGCAATTATATTTACCTACAGCGTGTAAAGGTATTTAATTTAGAGCCCGTTATTACGGGCTCTAAAATAACTTACATCTGGCTCTGAATATAATTCTCAATACCCACAGTTTCAACCAAATCAAGCTGTGTGGTTGTCCAGTCTAACCACTCTTCTTCTTTCTCTAAAATTTCTTGCACGAGATCACGAGTGACATAATCTAGCTGCTCTTCAGCGAGCTTTACAGCGGCTTGAATAGCTTCAATGTTCTCATTGACCTTACGTACATCACAGTTTAGTACTTCAACCGTGTGTTGCCCGATATAAAGTTTGCCTAAGTGTTGTAGGTTTGGTAAGCCTTCTAAAAAAAGAATACGCTCAATGATTTTATCGGCATGTTTCATTTGACGAATGGATTCTTTATATTCGGCAGAGCCAAGTTGCTCAATACCCCAGTCATTAAACATACGCGAGTGAAGAAAATACTGGTTAATTGCAGTTAAATGATGATAAAGCACCTGATTTAACTGATTAATTACATCACGATTGCCTTTCATGAGGAAGCTCCATTCAAACTGCTGCTAAAAAATAATATCAATAACTTATGAGAAATATCTTAAACAACAATGCGATCTTTGGCGAGTAATTTATAGAACAGCAAATGAAAATCGCAATCAAAAGCATGCGGAATGAGAGTTGAATTTTTGGGTTATTTTAAGAAAAGAAAACCCGCCTAGAGTCATAAGCGGGGGAGGAGTTACTCATAAAGAGTAATTTTATAATTATGATTATTCTAAAATATGAAACAAATACTTATTTATGCCGCAATCGCCAAACGTGAGGCAATCGCAGATACTTCAGCGCTAATGATCGAACGTGCTTCTGGTGCACAGCGCCCACAGCATGTGCCGAGGTCTAGCATCTCGCGGACTTCACGATAGCTTCCCGCACCATTTTCAACGGCATCTTTAATATCTTGATCTGTAATACCACGGCATAAGCACACGTACATTTCAGCAAGCCACATGAAATAAATAAGATAAGTGATATTATTGATAATTGTTATCGTTTGTCAATAAAAATCATTTGGAATTCCATTCGTTTTTATTGAGATTTTGGATAAAAAAAAGCCACTTGATCGGTGGCTTTTTTTTGAAATCATAACTTATTGATTAATAATTACAATGCCATCCATTTCAACCAGCGCATTTTTAGGTAAGCTCGCCACGCCGAGTGCAGCACGTGCAGGATAGGGCTGTGCAAAATATTCGCCCATAATTTGGTTAACGAGTTGGAAGTTAGAGAGATCGGTTAAAAAAATATTTAATTTAGCGATATCAGCCAGAGTTCCACCTGCTGCTTCACATACGGCTTTTAGGTTGTCAAAAACACGACGAATTTGCGCTTCAATGCCTTCAACCAATTCCATACTATACGGATCTAAACCAATCTGACCAGAAAGATAAAGTGTATTGCCGACTAGAATCGCTTGTGAGTAAGTGCCGATTGCAGCAGGGGCATTTTCAGTATGAATTACTTGGCGGGACATCGTGTTCTCCTATTATCATTCACCATCAATCATAGCTTAGATTGGCATTAAAATGTGCAGATTTAAATAATTAACTCGCAACTGAAGTTTCAG
Source organism: Acinetobacter halobius (assembly GCF_044130335.1). Taxonomy (NCBI): domain Bacteria; kingdom Pseudomonadati; phylum Pseudomonadota; class Gammaproteobacteria; order Moraxellales; family Moraxellaceae; genus Acinetobacter; species Acinetobacter halobius. Next base: position 109,252 of record NZ_JBIQOD010000002.1, on the reverse strand, counting down.
AAAGACTGACAGGTTGAGCCAGTCGACTGATACGTGGGAAGCCAAAATGCATACGTAAATCGCGGATAATTTTGGCAATTTGCTTGCGGTTATGCACGACCACATTGACATAGGTTTTATCATCTTGGTTGCGAACCATCTCTACCCCGATTTTTTCTTTACGACATTGGTAGATTAGGTCGGAAATTTGCTCATCATCCATTGCCATATTAATGAGTAAATATGCAGTGAAACTAATTTCTTCTTCGTTTTCATTCGTCCATTGTAATGGCATGATGTTTTCAGGGTGCAGATGTTGTTCATGTAAGAGGTTGTGGCAACGTGCTCGATGGACAATCAGACCACGACGGGATAAGTGTCCTTGAATTGGGTCACCGAGTACAGGGTTACAGCAATGTGCATATTTAACATCGACTCCCTCAGTACCTTGGATCAGTCGATCAGACTCTTGTTGCCCTTGATCATGTGCAAATAAATGATTCGCAACCAGTTGTGGTAATAAATCACCTACGGCAATTTGCTCAAACAGTTGGTCTTTAGTTTCGATATGACGCCATTGTAGAAGCTCTAACCAGTCGGCTTCAGTTAAGTCTTTGATGGAGACATTAAATAGCTTTAAGGCACGATTTAAAGCTTGTTGACCCACTAAGCGTTGTTCTTCGATATCTTGATCGCGCAAAATATTTTGCAAAGCACGGCGGGCTTTTTGTGTGTTGACGAAGCTGAGCCAATCCGGATTGGGGGTGGCTAAGACATCGGTGATCACTTCAATCACCTGCCCACTGTGCAATGGTGTAGAAAGGGGTTTGGTTTCCCCATTAATTTTTGCACCTACTGCATGGTTACCTAAAAATAAGCTGGCAGAGTAGGCAAAATCGACTACTGTTGCTCCTTGCGGTAATTCATGTAAATGACCTTGTGGAGTGTAGACCCATATTTTCTCTTGATGTAGATAGTCGAGTAATTCACTAAAGGTGGTCTTGGCACAGGCACCATCAATTAAGACATTTAAGTTCTGCATTGAGGCTTGAATTGCAGAGCGGCAAGCTTGTGGTGCACTGTCACCAAGCACCACGCCAAAACGCGCAGCTTTACGCATCAGTTCTGTTTGAATGGTTACTGATAGTGTCGTATTTTCACCTTTCAAACGTAGTAGTAACGATTGGTTACCACCAGGGAGCGGTTTGCGAATATGGTCTGCAAAATGCAAAACTTGAAAACTCTCACGCAACACCTCGGCTAAGCGGTCGCAGTCTGCAATGCTATTTAAAATGATTTCAAAGGCATGGCTGTGGGTGAGTTCATGTAGATCAATGTCATTTTTGACAAAGTGGCGCAGTAGTTCAATATTGTTATTTTTCTTTTTAATGCGACCTGAAATTTGATGGGTTTTCAGTAATTCGGTTAGATTATGTTCCCATTTACTTTGATATTCACAGCGTTTGGGTTTGGTTTGTAATAAAGCCTCTTGGACATTGTTATACATATCGAGATCGAGGTTTTGATAACACAAATGTTCAAGGTTATCGCCCATCTCATTCATACCAACAATACGTGCCATTGGAACAAAAATATCAAAGGTTTCTTGGGCAATACGTGCGCGTTTGTCGGGGCGCAGTGCATCCAAGGTGGTCATGTTATGATAGCGGTCAGCCAGTTTAATAATAATGACACGAGGATCTTGTAGTGTTGCTTGCAGAATTTTACGGAATGAAGCCGCTTTATTATATTCTTTATCGCTCGACTGGCTGAGCTTAGTGACACCATCGACAAGCTCTGAGACAGTTTTGCCGAATTTCTCAGCAATATCTTCTTTGCTAAAGTCAGTGTCTTCAATGACATCATGCAAAAGTGCGGCCATGAGTGTTTCTGCGTCTAGACGCATATGCGCTAAAATACAACTTACGGCTATCGGATGTAAAATATACGGTTCGCCACTTTTACGGGTAATACCATCATGGGCAATATCCGCATAATCACAGGCCGCAAGCACACGCTCGACATCGCTTTCAGTTAAGTAAGCATCGATAATAGTTTTGAGCTGTTGTTTAGCTTGGCTGACCATTGGGCCTGGCATAAAACACCTTTAAGACGTAGCAATTACAAGAAAATTTTACTGATCATCTAATGAAAAACATATTGCATGAGTTGTCAATTTTTTCATTGGAATAAAAGCAAAAAAGATACACCTAAACCACGATGAATCTTATCTTCTAGTTATAACGTGTATTGCAGAAATATAAAAGTTATCCAATAAAAAAGCCTAGTTAAAAACTAGGCTTTTAAACGATAAATTTTTCTTATTGGAAAGAAAAACCATCTAAATTCAAATTGTTTGCAGAAAGGGCAAGATCAAGACTCGAAGTTTGGTAGTCTTGCTCACGTTGTTTCAAAATATCTTTAGAAACATGACCTACTGCGATTTCACGTAATGCAACAACAGTCGGTTTGTCATTGTCCCACTCAACAGTAGGTTCAATGCCTTGACGTGCCAATTGACGCGCGCGTTTGCTTGCCACTAGTACAAGCTCAAAGCGGTTGTCTACATGGTCTAAACAATCTTCAACGGTTACGCGTGCCATAAGAGTTCTCGTTATGAATGGGAAAATAAAACAGACTGTGCAGTATAAGGCGCTTTGTCTGTAGACTCAAGTTTTAATCACTTCTCTACAGGGGTGATCAGTTCAGAAATCATTTTTTGATGGCGATTGGCTTGCTGAGAAAGAACAAGACGATTGGCAATAATCACAGACTCAAGATCGTGAAGGGCTTTATTAAAGTCATCATTAATAATCACATAGTCAAAGTTGACATATTGTTGCATATCTTCAACCGCACAGCCTAAACGACGCTCAATCACTTCAACCGAGTCTGTGCCACGGTTCGATAGGCGTTGACGTAAGTCAAATTGGCTTGGTGGTAAAATGAAAATTTGTTTAGAGTCAGGAAAAAGTTTACGAACTTGCTGTGCACCTTGCCAGTCAATTTCCAGTAGGACGTCATGACCTTTGGCCAATTGTTCTTTCACAGTGGCTTGTGCTGTGCCGTAGTAATTACCAAAGACTTCAGCGTATTCAATAAATCCACCTTGTTCAACCAATGCTAAAAAGTTGTCTTTTTCGGTAAAGTGGTAGTGAACACCATCAAGTTCGCCGGGACGTTGCCCACGTGTAGTATGAGAAACAGAAACGTGAAGATTCGTTACACGGTCAAGGAGGGCTTTTACGAGGGATGTTTTGCCTGTTCCTGAAGCTGCAGAAACGACAAACAAGAGACCCGACATGATATTTTTCCTGATATGATAAAATATCTTCTCTATTTTAGAGCAGACAAGGTTTAAACGAAATAGCTAGGCGTCACTTTGTTTGCATTTATTTTATTAGTTTCCGCTGATTGAAAAGTGGTATCGAGGAACATATGGAAATTGTATTGGCCAATCCACGTGGTTTTTGTGCAGGTGTTGACCGTGCGATTGCCATCGTCAATCGTGCGCTTGAGTGCTTTAATCCGCCCATTTATGTCCGCCATGAAGTGGTTCACAACAAATTCGTTGTGGATGATTTACGTCAACGTGGTGCAATTTTTGTCGATGAATTGGATGAAGTACCTGATGACAATATTGTAATTTTTAGTGCACATGGGGTCTCTAAAGCGGTACAGATCGAAGCCGAACGTCGTGGTTTAAAGGTTTTTGATGCAACCTGTCCATTGGTGACCAAGGTTCATATTGAAGTTACTAAATATGCCCGTGAGGGAGTGGAGGCTATTTTAATTGGTCATGAAGGTCACCCCGAAGTTGAGGGAACCATGGGTCAATACGACCTAAAAAATGGTGGTGCAATTTATTTGGTGGAAGATGAAGAGGATGTCGCTGAGCTTGAAGTTAAACACCCTGAGCATGTGGCTTTTGTGACACAAACCACGCTGTCGATTGATGATACTGCTAAAGTGATTGATGCTTTGCGTAAAAAATTTCCTGAGATTCAAGGACCACGTAAAGATGATATTTGTTATGCGACTCAAAATCGCCAAGATGCGGTGCGTGATTTAGCGACCCAATGTGATGTGGTGCTCGTGGTTGGCTCACCAAATTCGTCAAACTCGAACCGCCTGCGTGAGCTTGCAGAGCGTATGGGTAAATCGGCTTATTTGGTTGATAATGCAGACGAACTCCAACAAGCATGGTTTGAAAATATTGCTAAAGTTGGGGTTACAGCGGGCGCATCCGCACCTGAGATTTTAATTAAACAAGTCATCCAACGGTTACAGGATTGGGGTGCAACCCCACCGCAAGAGTTGGCTGGACGTGAAGAAAATATTACTTTTAGTTTGCCAAAAGAGTTACGTATTGCGGTAACTCAAGCTTAAAAGGTGTATTAGTTAACATTCTAATTTTATTGATAAATTGACAGATGATTGTAAATTGGCAATCATCTGTTTTTTTATGCCTTTTATCCTGTATTGTGTTGGTTGTGTAAAGAATTAGAATATGATTTTAAATAGGGTAAAGTTTTGTTGCCTTGGGGAGGGAGTATGCAAAAGAGATATAAAGGGTTCACCTTAATTGAATTGATGGTGACAATTGCGATTATGGTAATTATTGCTACGATGGCAGCTCCTTCTTTTAATAACATAATTTTAAAGCAAAATTTAAATAAGAGTACACGAGACTTGGTCATCGTTTTGCAGAAAGCGCGTTCTAAAGCAGCGTTGGAAAGAAGAGTAGTAACTGTTGCACTGAATTCTTCTTCAAGTGATACAGAAAGTACATTAAATTGGATGGCTTCTGGAAAATCTACTTTAGTTTCTAATACAACATCTATTGTATTTCGTACGGATGGTTTGGTTCGAGATCCGACGACTCCAGCAAATCCATTGAGTTCTGCCATAACATTAGTTTTGTGTGATCAAGCTCAAATGCAAGCCCAATATTCAAAACAAATTGTCATTTCTCGTATGGGGGTTGTTCAGCAAGGTGGGCTTGTAAATGGAGGGTGTAATGCAGGAAGTTAAGTATCAGAAAGGTGTTGGTTTGCTCGATATTTTAGTGGCTTTGCTTCTGTTGGCAATTGCTGTGTTGGGCTTTGTTGCATTGCAGTTGAGGGCTGTTGAAGCTACAGCAGAAGGTGCAAATCGAATACAGGCCATGAATATTGCACGAGATTTAGCTGAAAAAATGCGTATCAATAGTTCAGCAGCAGCAATTTTGGCCTATCAAACAAACTTGGCAAGTGCAACAAGTCAAGCATCTACACCTGCAACAAATTGTTATACTGCATTTTGTGCTCCTACCGCGAAAGCTGCTTTCGATGTTCATGAAGCATATGAGCAAGCGAATAGCATAGGAATGGTTTTAAATATGCTGACTTGTCCAGGTACTGCAAATAGTCGGCAGTGTGTTTATGTGGCATGGGGGAAAACAGATCCTACTAATAGCACTGCTACAACATCAGGTCATATAGCCTGTACCAATAGTACAACATCTAGTTTTTCTTACAATGATGGCTCAACCTGTGTCGTGATGGAGGCATACTAATGCGATATTCACAACAAGGTTTTACGCTTATTGAATTAATGGTTTCTTTAGTACTAGGGATGATTATTGTTGCAGCAGCGACTCTGCTTTTTATTTCAGGTCAAAAGAGTTTTGCTTTGCAACAAGGTGCTGCTGATATTCAAGATAATGCTAATTTTGCCCTTAATTATATGACTAAAGATATTCGTATGGCGAATCTAAACGGTTCTACGGCAAGTATGACATCAAGTTTAGCAAATGGCGGAATTGTATTTAGTACTGCAAATTTGGCAGGAATAGCTGATACTGCTGTTAGTCAAAGCGCACTTAGTGATACTTCAAATGTCGCTGTAGGTAGTGACCAACTTACAATTCAGTATTTACCTCAGCAAACGGGTGGGTTTGATTGTGAGGGAACACAAATTACGAGTACTTCAGTTTATGTGGTTCAGCGTTATTTTGTACGCCAAGATACGAATGTAAATACAAATGAAACAGCAGCTACAGCTTTGGCTTTAGTTTGTGCTGCTGGTCGTTCAAATAATATGACTGCTTTTAATGATAAAACGGGTCAAATTATTATGAAGAGAGTGGATTATTTTCATATCCTACTCTCTGTGCAAAACAGTGCTGGCAATATTCGAGATATGACGATTGCACAATATGTAGCATCTGCTCCAGATGCTCGTATCTTGGGGGTGAAATTAGGTCTTTTAACTCGATCAAATCAATCTGTTGGCAATGATCCAAATATAAATTTATCTAAAACATTTAAGGTTTTAAATCAGTCCGTCACCTTAAATAGCACGATTCAAGCTGCGCAAATAAAAAATTTACGTCAAGTAATCACTCAAACTGTAGCTGTACGTAATGCTTTGGGGGCGAGATAATGACAAAACATATAAAATCCCAGCAAGGCAATACGATCATTGTTGTGTTGATTCTACTTTTATTGGTGACAATTATTGGCACGTTGGCAATTCGGCAAAGCTTGGTGTCGCTAAATATCGCAACCAATGGACAAGTGCAACAATTATTATTTGAGAATTCAGACACGGCATTATTTAGGGTTGAGGATCCAACCCAAGTTGAAACTCAACTGGCTGCAAACGGAATGTTTGCGTATTTTGACTCTGATGACAATAAAAATGACGAGTTAGTGTTTTGTTATAAAGGTGAAAATACGAAATTCTTTAATTTACATCAAGCCAGTGTAATTTCACCTGATGGAACCTTAACAAAGAATGGTTCAACTGGGTATTGTAAGTCAACCTGGTTTGCTACAGGTCGTTCAGCGATTTTATCGCAGGTTTATTTAAGTTTAATCACAACCACATCTCAGCCTTTGGCTAATTTAACGATAGGGACGAGTGCGGGATCAAGTAATAATGTACCAAATACAACTAAGCGTATTGCAGTTACAGTAATTTCTGTATTACCAAGTTTTTCAGCTGCTTCTTCTACGAATATAGAGAATTGCTTTAAAAAGAATAAAGATGATATTGGGGCATGCTTTAGTGCACTTAATATTCCTTACAATATACAACGTGCAGATTATACAGTTGGCACTTCGCAAACCTTAAAAACATCGTGATAGATTGAGGATTTAACAATGAATAAAATTTATCAGAAAAAATTACTATCTTTTACGGTGTCCGCGTTAATGGTTGGCGTGGTTTGTCAAAGTTTGCATGTAAACGCTAGTGATATTGATATTTATAAAACAGGCTTTAGTCCTAAACCTGTTGTTATGTTTGCTCTAGATAATTCAGGTTCTATGTCTGTAACGAATACACGTAGTGCTTTTGATTTGAAAGACTCGATGCAGGCAGTGTTGCTAGGAGAAGGAACTATTCAGCCTGTGAGAAACATTCGAGCGGGTTTATCAACCTTTGAAAGTCCAGCTTGGTATCCGATTAAAAACGGCACAGATACGCTTTATTATACTGCTGTACATCCGGATGCGCCAAATCCCCCGCGTCGTCGAGCTGGTTATATTGCCTCCCCGGCACAACTATTAGATAGTCAAATCGTATATCCATCTAGTCGTAAAGACTTATTCCCAACCAATGGAGATGTAATTACTTTAAATGGAAACTTAAACACATCGACTCAACCAACTGTGACAAGTGGTTCAACTAAAATAGATGCAACCAAAAAAGCGTATATTCGTTTCCAAGTGGACATTCCAAGAGGTGCAACGATTAATGCGGCATACTTAGAGCTACGTTCAAAGGTGAATAATGGAAGTAAAAAATTAAAAATAAGAGTTGCTCGGCACGCAGATCTGTATGCTGCAAATCCAACAATTACGAAATTACAGTCTTTTACTGGTGCAGCTACAACTAGAACTCTCCAGGCTGGTGTAAATAATAGTTATCTTACCAACATATTTTCAGGAGCAACGACGCAACGTGCAGTAGATGCTTATCAGAATTATTATACTGGAGATAATATTGATCAGGGTTCTCCATATAATAATACCACTATGTACGTGTATGCAATGAATGTACAAAGTGAGATGCAGTCCTTAATTCAAAATAATTCTTCTTGGTGTGGTATGGGGGATGTTGTTTTTGAAGTGGCGAGAGATAGCGCGGATTATACTTTCTATGATATTAAAGAAGACCGTGTAAACCCACATTTATATATTGATTGGACACTCGATAATAATACATCACGTACAAGTAACTGTATGTTTGCAGATACTAAACGTTCTTCTAGTCAGTTGGTCACTAATTTGGGTAATGTTGGTGTTGCGGGGGGGATGACTGCTAGACAATCTATGAATTTACAGGTTCAGCGTATTATTACCGATACAGCGACTCCATCGGCGCAATTGTATGCTGAAACTGTAGCGTATATGTTGGGCAATAGCACAAAGCCCTTAACCAATACAAACCCAGCAAATACTTCTATTGACGTCGCTTTGAGTGGTTTAACTACAGGAAGTGGCGATACGGTTAAATATGTTAGTCCGATAGACAATGTAAGAAATTATGTTGCTAGCCCGACGAACACAACTTATGCAAATGAATTTACCAAAGAGCAACAATGTGGCCAGCATGGAATTTATTTTCTAACCGATGGTGATGCAAATGCCCCGACATCAAATGATAACCTTTTTGCATCGGCAATGGGATGGTCTTCGATTTCTTGTAATAGTTTTGACAGTTGCGCGCAAGCTATGGCGAGGGGGTTATTGAAAACAACTGGTTATACCCAAAGTAACCGACAAATTAAAATTAAAACTTCGACTGTGGGTTTTAACTATACGGGTAGTTCGTTATCAAATTGGGCGACCGCAGGTGGCGGGCAATATACTGCAGTTAGCGCAAATGACTCTGGTGGTGCAAAAACAGGTATTGTTAGTAGTATCAATACATTTTTAAACGATATATTTAATACGAGTATTCCTGAAACGGTAGCAGGGTCCCCAACCTTGCCACAGGATGCTCTAAATCCTTTACGTGTATTGCCCTATGGTTATTATGCTTCTTTTACGCCAAAACCTCAGGATAGTACCCAACTTTGGGTTGGTAATTTAAATAAATATCACCTAATAGGTGGTGAATTATATAATTCGGCTAAAACGATAAAACTGTTTAATACAGATGGCACTTTAAATTCAAGTGCAACTGGTATTTGGACAGGGGGGGTTAAAGGGCAGTTATCTCTAGGTATCGTTACTGGCCCAACTCTAAATCGAACTATTTACACTAATCGGCAAATCGCAAGTGGTACGGCATCAGAAAGTCGTAGTTTAAACAAAATTACGTTTACTAGTGATTATCTCACTACGGATCCCCAACGTAATTATTGGTTAAATCTATTGGGTTATAATGTTTCACTATCCGATACTACGACATTAAATGATTATATTGGTAAAACGGCAGATTTACGTCAACTTGGTTCGGCTATGCATTCTACGCCTATACTGTTGACACAAAGTGGCACAATCACCAATAGCTTGGATACCAGTACACGTCAAGATTATTTAATGTTTGGAACGACTCAAGGTTTACTTCATGTGGTCGATAAAGATGGTGCAGAGGTTTTCGCTTTTGCTCCTCATGAAATGATGCAACGTCAGCCTACAGCATTCTTAGATGAAAGCTTAACTACAAGTAGTAGTGGTAATTTGTTTTATGGGATTGATGCTCCATGGGTTGCAAATACGCAATACGTTGCTAATAGTGATGGTTCTTTAACTGTTGGAACTTCCGATCGCAGTACTACAGGTAATGTGATTAAAGGAAGACAATGGGTGTATGGTGGTTTGAGAATGGGAGGCTCTAGCTACTATTCTTTAGATTTAACTACAATTACAACCCCTAGTCTCAAGTTTCACATTAATCCCAAAGATACCAATTCAGAGATTATTAATGCGAGTACTACAACATCGGTTGCTGCATTGAATCACATGGGACAAAGTTGGTCTAAACCAACTATTGCGCGTGTCAAATTTGGTGGAGTATCAAAATTAGTCATGATTGTCGGGGGGGGGTATGATTCGGGGTATGAATCTCCTAGTTACGATCAGACTAATCAAAAAGGTGCTGGGGTATATATGTTTGATGCTGATAATGGTGATTTACTATGGTGGGCAAGTGCGAATCCAGCAAGCGCAACTGATTTGCAGGGGGCCCAAGCTGTTACATTAAATACGAACCTGAAATATAGTGTGGTAAGCCAGATTAATGCCATAGATCGGGATGGTGATGGATATGTCGATAACTTGTATTTTGGAGATTTAGGCGGGCAGGCTTTCCGGATTGACTTGAACAATCAGACGTCAACTGCCACACAAAAAATTGATGCTAGAGTTGTACGTTTAACGAATCAGCATGCTTCAAACGGAGCGAGTCCACGTTTTTATGAGATGCCAAGTGTTTCAGCACAAACAAATACCAGTTTAGGACTGTTTTTGACTGTGGCCTTAAGTTCGGGTAATCGTAGCTCGCCTCTTTCGGGTGCGGTAGGGAGCAATAATGCGACAGCATCTACAAGTGCAGATGATGGAATGTTTGTGATTTATGATAAGGATGTGGGTGATGTTAATTTATATAGCACAAGCTATACACTAAAGAGCGAAGATGTAAGTTTAGTTTCATTGAATACAAATTATACTAATGGTGTGGCATTAACCAATGGAGGCTGGGTATATCGTTATGGCAATGGGGCTGGTGTTGGTATATGGAAAGGGCTAAATAGTGTCTATTCTGTAGATAGTATTTTGTACACTAATGTATATTATCGAGATAGTAGCACGGGAGCTACGACTTGTAATGGTGGGGTTGCTGGACAGACCTATTTATATCGTTTTTGTTTACCAACAGGGAATTGTAGTCGATTTACTTCATCCGTTAATACCAATGGCACTCCAGATAGAGCTTTACTTGGTGCAGGTATTATAGGTGCTGGTTTAGGTGCCGCGAATACAGCAGGATCTGAAGTGAAAAGTACGATTACTACAGATACAGATTGTACTCAGGCTACGAATAAAACAAAAATTGAGTGCCAAAGCTTTTCAAATGGGGGCACAATTAGAACATTACGTTGGTATGAGTCTAATTACTAATGGGGATTGAAGTATGCAATCTGCTTTTTTAGGGAAGGAAAGTCGTGGCTTTACTTTGATTGAGTTGATGATTGTTGTTGTGATTGTGGCGATTTTTGCTGCAATTGCAATTCCAGCATATCAAGAGTATGCAAGACGCGCACATGCATCTGAGACACAGCAGGAAATGCAGCGCCTTGCTGTTTTACTGGATCGTTATAAAGCTCGTAACTTTAGTTATAAGGGCTTTTCAACAACAACGGCAACAGCTGCAACAAGTTCTGCTTATCCATATACGATTACAATAGTTGACCCTGATGCAAGTAATGCTACATTAACGAATAGTAGTGCAATCGGTCGTAATTGGGTTATGAAAGCCACCACGGCAGATGAACAAAACTATAATTTTTTATTAACAAATAAAAATATTCGATGTAAGAATAAGACTCAGTCAAATGTTTCTTATTCAGATTGTGGCGCTATAGCAGCAGGATCAGAGAGTTGGTAATGATAAAAATAAATCAAGGTCTTACTTTAATCGAACTCATGATTGTGGTTGCTGTTATAGGGATATTAGCTGCGATTGCTTACCCTTCTTATACGCAATATAAAATTAGAGTTAACCGATCAGATGTTCAAAGTGAGTTGATGCGGATAGCGGGTAGTCTACAAAGTTATAAATTAGCAAATGGTAGTTTTACAAGTGCTACTTTAACTGGAGTCGGTGGTGCAGGAAATTATCCAAGTACTGGAACCGCATATTATACGTTGGCTTTAGACGTTGATGCTGATAATCAAGGGTATACTCTAACGGCAACCCCTATTAGTTCAAGTATGCAAAATGCTAATGGCGTCGTTTGCTTAAACCAAGAAACTCAGAAATACTGGGAGAAAGGTGCGACGGCTTGTGTATTATCCTCAACGTCAAGTTGGGACGGCAGATAAAATCCAAATTCAAAATTGTGGATAAACAAATTTTGATCTTTCTTTCGCTCTAAAGATAACGTAAAATACTGCCCTCTATGAAAGGGGTTTGAAATGTATCGGTGGTCGATACAGGGATAATCCGTAAAAACTATAAGGTTGTATCATGGTAGTTATTCGCCTAGCACGCGGTGGTGCTAAAAAACGTCCGTTCTATCAAGTTATTGTAACTGATAGCCGTAATGCACGCGACGGTCGTTTCATCGAACGTATTGGTTTCTTCAACCCAACAGCTCAAGGTAAAGCAGAAAAACTTCGTTTAGATGCTGACCGTTTTGCGCATTGGGTTGCTCAAGGTGCTCAACCATCTGAACGTGTTGCTTCTTTAGCTGCTCAAGCTAAGAAAGCTGCAGCTACTGCATAATTTTTGATTAAGTAGTAGGTAGCCCATGACACCAACACAGAATGTTCCTGAAGATCGTATTCAGATTGGACAGTTGCGTTCAGCATATGGATTAAATGGGTGGCTCTGGATCTATTCCAATACAGAACCTATGAGCAACATTTTTGACTATCTTCCTTGGTATATTGAGACCAAAGAAGGTTGGCAAACAGTTGATGTAAAACGTTGGAAACCACATGGCAAAGGCTTGGTTGTTGCGTTGAAAGGTGTGATTGATCGCACTGCAGCAGATAACCTAGTTGGTGCAAATGTATGGATTTCAAAAGCGCAATTACCTCAAGCGGGTGTGGATGAGTTTTACTGGTCTGATTTGAAAGGCCTAACAGTGTTAGGTTTGGATGATGAGGAACAAGAAGTAAATCTCGGTAAAATCCATGAGCTGTTTGAGACTGGAGCGAATGATGTCATGGTGGTTCACGCAACACCAGACAGCATTGATCGCGAAGAGCGCATGATCCCATGGCATAAAGATGTGGTACAACGCGTTGATCTCGAAGCTGGTCGTATCTACGTTAATTGGGGCGTGGATTACTAACTATTTTTGGAAATACGGGGGTCTGCGATGTTTTTTGCAGTCATTACGCTTTTTCCTGAAATGTTTGAAGCGATTACAGCCTACGGTATTAGCGGGCGTGCAGCAAAAAGTGATTTAGTACAAGTGACTTGTATTAATCCTCGTGATTATGCTGAGGGCAACTACAAACGAGTGGATGAACGTCCCTTTGGTGGTGGTCCAGGTATGGTGATGATGGCTGAGCCTTTGGCGAAAGCGATTCAACATGCCAAAGAGCTTGCAGTGCAAGCAGGTGCAGTTCATGTTCCTGTGGTGTATATGTCACCGCAAGGAAACACCTTAAATGAGCATGCGGTACAACAGTTCGTCGACTATGATGGATTGATTGTGTTGTGTGGTCGTTACGAAGGGGTTGATGAGCGTCTGATCCAAAAATATGTAGATCAGGAATGGTCCATAGGGGATTACGTTTTGTCAGGTGGAGAGCTTCCTGCGATGGTTTTATTGGACAGTATTATTCGGAGACTTCCGGGTGCAATGTCTGATGAACAGTCTCATGTGCAAGACTCATTTGTGGATGGTCTTTTGGATTGCCCACAATATACCAAGCCAGACCATTTTGAAGGTTTGGATGTCCCTGAAGTCTTAAAGTCGGGACATCATGCCAATATTGAGAAATGGCGGTTTTTGCAGCGTTATCAACGAACCAAAGCACGCCGACCTGAGTTGGTGGAGAATGTTGAGTTGAGCAAGCAGCAAAAGAAATGGCTAAAAGATTTGGATACTCAATAAAAGTATCCTTTTAATAGGCTCTTTATGCATTGAAGTGGTCAGGCATAAAGAGAAAGCTAATCGGGTCTATGCGTTTTAGCCTCTATACCCAGTGGATCTCAGACCTCTTCTGACCCACACATATTGGAGATACCCCATGAGCGGTAAGCATCCTTTAGTACAAGCTGTAGAAAATGCACAGCTTAAACAAGACATCCCAGCTTTTGCACCAGGCGATACAGTAATCGTTCAGGTTAAAGTAAAAGAGGGTGACCGTGAGCGTCTTCAGGCATTTGAAGGTGTTGTAATTGCGAAGAAAAATCGTGGTTTGAACTCTGCGTTCACAGTACGTAAAATTTCAAGCGGTGTTGGTGTTGAGCGTGTATTCCAAACTCACTCTCCAATCGTTGCTAAAATCGAAGTGAAACGTCGTGGTGACGTTCGCCGTGCTAAACTTTACTACCTACGTGAGTTGTCTGGTAAAGCTGCACGTATTCGTGAAAAGTTACCAGCACGTAAACAAGGTTAATTTTAACTTTGCTTATTTGCTAAAAAATGCGCCATTAGGCGCATTTTTTATGTTTAAGTTTTACAGCCCTTGAAGTTTTAAGCGATTAGCATGTTGACGATAGACATCAACAGGGTCTGGAGCAAAAATAGAACGTAAACCAAAGAACTGGTTAATGACATCTAAATGGTTCCAGTTATAGTTATCGCGAACTGTTTTGCCATACTTTGCACTACAGCGTGAGACCAAGCCATCGTTATCATTTGGTGCTTGCATGAGTAAACCTGTTGCACCTAATAATGAGTCTGGATCAAGAATGTTGGTTAATGTTGAGTTCCCGGAGAAAGAATAGAAGTAAATTCCTTTCTCCATGGCCGTACCTTCGCCACAGCTTGTTTTTGGCATACCTAAAGCATATTTTTGTGAAAATGCTTTTGATCCTGCTTGACTTAAACTTTTTCCTGCACCAAGTGCGTCATGTGGTAGAGAGTTAGGGTCTTGCTGCTGTGCCCATACAATCGCCTTAGATCCAAAATTAATCAGCGCCACCAATGGCTGTTCCAATGGGGTTCCTTGTGCAGAAATAATCAGATCTGCAACAGGAGAGCCTTTTAAAGGGCTGGAAATAGCCGTTGCTGAAGCAATTTTATTGGAAGCAACATTGGAGACATAGGCAATGCTATGCCCACCATGGCTATGACCAAGCAAATTAACTTTAGCGGCGCCTGTAATGGCTAAAACTTCATCAACTTGTTGTAGTAGTTGCTCGCCACGAACCTCAGACGTGTTAAATGGAGAAACCCGTGTTGCCCATACATTTGCACCGTTACGGGCTAGGTCAGGCAAGATTTGATACCAATAATCCACACCCAGCTCATCCGTACCTGCACGAATCCAACCTCCCATGCCATGTGCAAAGACTAAAGGATATTTGGTCTTTGCGTAGCTAGAGGCAACATAGTTTGATTTAATTTGCGAAGCAGCCGCCTGAGTTTGTGTTGCGGTCAGTGCGCAGGTCGATAGCAGTCCAGCTATCAATAGTCCATATTTCATTGATCATCCTCATTTTTTATTTTTTTGGCGACAATTTAAGTTGTCAAGATGAGTATAAAATGTGCGCTGTCACAGCGGGAAGAAATCCGATTAAATTAAGTACAATTTGTAACTGGATAATTCATAAAGCGCTTCTCTTCAAAACGCATGGGGTTTGAAGAGAAGCATATAATTAAAGCCCTTGAAGTTTTAAACGATTGGCATGTTGACGGTAAACATCGACAGGGTCGGAGCTAAATAGACCGCGTAAACCCATCACTTGGTTGACTTCATCTAAATGATTCCAATCATAATCATCACGAATGACTTTACCAAAGTGTGTATTACAACGGGATACCAGCCCATCATTGTCTAAATTACCATATGCTAAAGGTCCTAATAGTGAGATTGCACTATCTGCGACATCTAAAATATTGGTGACTTGTGAAGTACCAGTCCAAGAGTAGTAATACACGCCATTACTTGAAGTTGCACCACTCTTATTACAGTCTGAGGCAAGCGCTGTGGTTGGGTATGTTTGATTAAAAGTACTAGACCCTTGTTCACTAATAGATGTCAGTGATGCGGTTAAGTTGCTTTTTAATGATGGATTGTTTTGACCATAGGCAATTAATGGACCAATAATATAATCCGCAGCAAGACTGAGCAGTTGTGTTCCACCTTCATTGGCGAGAAGTTTATCCGCTACTTTCGAACCACGGAAAGTTGCTCCAACACCTGTAAGAGATGCTACATATTGCGGTTTGACTGCCTCAATATAGCGGATGGTAGGCCCACCATGACTATGCCCAATCAAATTAACCTTGTCTTTTCCAGTAATAGCAATCACTTCTTCAACTTGTTGTAGCAGTTGTTCACCACGTACTTCAGTCGATTCAAGCGGTGAAATTTGTGCAGCAAAAGTCGTTGCGCCATTTCGAGCTAAATCGGGTAAAATTTGATACCAATAATCAAGCCCAAATTCTGCAACGCCCACACGACTAAAACCAAACATCCCGTGAGTAAAGAGGAGGGGATATTTTGTTTGTGCATAGGTACTTTTTACGGTTGCCGTTACCGTTTGTAGACCTGCGTTTGCTGTTGTTGAGCCGAGTCCAATACCTGCAACCAAGCTGAGTAGTGTCATTGTTTGTTTCATTATTTTCGTTTTAAACATTTTTTTTCATCCTGAAAAAAGTCGTGCCGTACAGATTTATTCTGCGTAAGGGAGTTTTCCCCCTGAATCATGAGTGGTTTCAAATGCTCCTAGTCGAAGTTGTTCTTGGGAATTGCTAAATTGTTGATCTCGAAGTTGTTGGATGGCTTGCTGTTGAGCACTTTGGCTCATGTTACTTTTTAAAATACCATCACGTTTTTCTAAGTAACTATTGACCCGAGATTTCCAGTTACCGCGATCTTGGTCAAGTTGCTCGAGCCGTCCTGTAGCTTCTACACCGACCAGATTGATGCGCATTTGACGTAGCTCTTCTACAGACCCGCCACGGGCTTTAATCTCTGAAGTGAGTTTGCGCAAATCTTCGAGTTTAGAAAGTTGTTCTAAATTCTCTTTCCAATCTTCTGGCAGCTGAGCAAATAATTCCTTCAGTTTTTGTGCTTTTTGTACTTCGTTTAATGATTTATCTGCCATGATGCTCATGCGATTTAAGGTATACTCATGGTAGATATTTTCAGCACCAAATAAGCCTTCAATTTCATAGTCTGAAAAAAACTGGCTACGCAAGTTTTTCATGAGACCAAAAATCTTACGGTAATATTCAGGGTCTTCTTTACTTAGACTTGGTTCTTTTAAGCTACCCAGTTGCACACGGTAGTTTAGATAGCGGTTCCAGAGGTCTAAGATCTGTTTTAAAGCAGGTTCCTTATAGCCTTGCTCTATATAGGCTTTAAAATCTTGTTTAATTTGGTCAATATTTTTTTCACCGTACTGGGTAATAAAATATTCAAAGCAATTTCGTGTTTGCTCATTCACAATCAAATGATTACTTGGATCGAGTGCAAGTTGGCAATTCACTTCAGTGTCTTGCTGGCTATTGCTTACAAAAGGGAGTGCTGTGGAGGATTGTAATCCTGATTTGGTCAATGCTGCACTCATATCATGTCCTGATGAGCGCATGGTGCTTTGCTCGTTGCTTGAGCCATCTGTAGCATTTGGCGCAAGCCAAATTAAAAAGCCAAGCACGACAATAACGATGACTGCGAAGAGCAACCATAATTTCTTTTTTTGCATATCCTATGCCTAAACGTCCATATTGTATTTTTTATGATGTTCATATGACTGAACATGTTTTATTTTGCAATGAGAATGCAAATAAACAACAGAAAAGTTGTAAAAACTGATGAACGGTTGATAGTATGACGACAGCTTTAAGACATGTGTATGTTATGAAATCATCTACTTCAAAAATCCAGCGCCGTGCAGTCAATGGGGTATTTTTATTGAATAAACCTCTGGGGCTGAGTTCAAATGCGGCACTGCAAAAAGTACGTTGGTTGTACCGTGCGCAAAAGGCAGGGCATACAGGAGCACTTGATCCATTAGCGTCGGGACTGTTGCCGATTTGTTTGGGTGAGGCAACCAAGTTTTCGCACTTTTTGTTGGACTCTGTGAAGCGCTATCAAACTACAATCCAACTAGGTCACAGTACCACCACAGGTGATGTGGAGGGCGAACGGCTGTTAGAGCAGGTTGTACCTGAGTTAAGCGAAGAGCTGATTGAAGCCATTTTGGCTCAATTTGTGGGCGATATTCAGCAAGTACCACCGATGTATTCCGCTTTGAAGAAAGATGGGCGTCCTTTATATGAGTTAGCTCGTAAAGGAATTGAGATTGAGCGTGAGTCACGCCCGATTACGATTTATGCGATTGAGTTGCTTTCATTCACAGCAGAAAGCTTAACCCTTGATATTACTTGTTCCAAAGGCACATATATTCGTGTTTTAGGCGAAGATATTGCGAAAGCATTGGGTACTTATGGTCATTTGACTTATTTACACCGCATTAAAACGGGTCATTTTGATCTGATTCCAAGCTATAGCATCGAGTATTTAGAAAGTTTGTCTGAACAAGAGCGTGAAGCACTGTTGTTACCTGTGTATGCTCCTGTAGATCATTTTCCGAAAGTACAAGTTCCAGAAGGGCGCAGTGAATACTTCAGTCGCGGTATGGAAAGTAATATTGAGCATACAGCAGAAGCACAGGTCTTGGTTTTCGATGGAGAAAAATGCTTAGGTTTGGCTGAAATTACCGAGAAGAAAAGATTGGTTCCTAAACGTGTTTTAAATCTATAATCAAAATATATCACTTGGTAAAAAGGAAAGGGTGTGGATATTGACATTATTATCAGTCTGATCTTTTTTGCCTTTTGTGCAGGGGCAATTGATGCTGCTGTTGGTGGTGGCGGGCTGATCCAAATTCCAGCCCTGATGAATGCTTTTCCTTCTATGGCGCCTGCAACTTTATTTGGCACTAACAAATTGGCGGCAGTCGTGGGAACAGCGACTTCCGCAGTCTCTTTTGCACGTAAAGTCCGCTTTGAATGGAAACTTTTAGCAGTAGTCGCAGTTTGCGCAGCGATCAGCTCATTTGGTGGTGCTGCCAGTGTTGCGATGATTCCGAAAGAAATTTTACAGCCTTTTGTCTTGGTCATGCTGATTGTGATGGCGGTATATACCCTCATGAAAAAGCAATTTGGACAAGTCCATATGGCACAACAGGTTACACCGAAAATTTTGCTTTTAGCAGGTGTTGGTAGCCTAGCCATCGGTTTTTATGATGGCCTGTTTGGCCCTGGTACGGGTAGCTTCTTTATTTTCTATTTTATCCGATATTTACGGGTCGACTTTTTACATGCAGCAGCACTGGCTAAAATTGGTAACGTAATGACCAATTTAGCTGCTTTGAGCTTCTTTATTCCCTCGGGTCATGTGCTCTTTGTTATTGGTGGTTTCATGGCGGTGGCGAATATGATCGGATCAATTTGTGGTGTAAAAATGGCGCTGAAATATGGTAGTGGCTTTATCCGTATTTTATTTCTCATCTTAGTTACGATTCTGATTTTAAGGCTCAGCTATCAAATGTTCTTTATGTAAAGACACAGCAGATTCATTCAAACTTTTATTACAAAAAGCGTGCAGACCATGACCTGACTTTTCATCTTTTTTGTTTAAGATCAATAGAGCGTGCTTAACGCTGTGTAGAGATTCTTTGCAAAAAAAAGAGATGTTTTAGCTTGAATTGGACTGGAGCATAGAATGAATATATTTGAAGCTTTAAGAGAAAGTCATGTCATACAACGTAATTTGGCAGAACAATTGTTAAGCACCTCGGGCGATGCGCCAGAGCGCCGTGAGCTATTTGGGCGCCTTAAAAATGAATTATTTGCTCATGCTGTTGCAGAAGATCGTTATTTTTATATTCCTTTAATGATGACCGATTCAGGCCTCAACATTACCCGTCATGCTTTGGCAGAGCACCATAAAATGGATGAGCTATTGGAACAATTGACCGAGACAGCGTTCTCAAATCCAAGTTGGTTGGCAATTGCAAAAAAACTATCGGAAACTGTACATCATCACTTACAAGAAGAGGAACATGGTTTCTTTCAGCAAGCCGGAAAAATTTTAGCTGACACGCAGAAGATAACACTTGCGGAGCAATATCAGCGTGAATATAGAAAATATAAAAAAATCGACAAAGACAGCTTGGCCTAAGGCTGTTTTCAAATAAAGCACGATTGTGATCTTTGCTGATTTAGACGCTTTCATCTGTGTCAGATTTAGCTCTAAATGTCACGCCGACAGAGGCCACCATAATGCAAAGCAACGCTAAGGTTTGCCACAGGCTAATTTGTTCTTTGAGTAACAACCAACCAGCCAAAGCGGCTAAGGCCGGGGATAAACTGGAAAGAGTACCGTAGCTGAGTTTACTCAAGCGTTTTAAGGCCATGAGGTCTAGGGCGTAGGGAATTGCGGTTGCCAATAGGGCAATCAATAAGGCTTTGGGCCAATATTCGGTTTGCATCAAGGCTGTTGGATTATGTGAGGCACTGATGGGTAACAGCAATAAAGCTGACATCACAATTGCAATACTGAGAGCATGCATGCCGATATTTTGACGGACGACTTTTTGCCCAAAATAGATATACAGTGCCCAGCAGGCTCCTGCCGACACTGCAAATACTGCACCTAAGAAAGAAAAATTACTGGCGTTGGCCTGATGCCACGGCACCATGAGTGCAATGCCTAAAATGGCCAATCCGACCCAAATATAATCACGTTGTTGCTTGATCGACAGTAGTGCCAAAGTCAGAGGACCTAAGAACTCTAAACCAACGGCAATACCTTGAGGAAGTCTACCTAGCGAAGCGTAAAATAAAATATTCATGAGGCATAAAGCTGCTGTATAGCTGAGTAAATCTTTCCATTTTAAATGCGGTAGGCGTTTGATAATGCTCCATGAGCGGAACATCAGCACAATTAAAATTGCGGCAAAGCACAGTCTAAGGGTCACCACGGTGAGGGGATCCAGCACTGCAATCAACTGCTTGGCAAAAGAAGCACTGATTTGATAGGACAGCATGGACAAGACCATGAACATCACTGCCATCAGTTGAGAATTAGGCATCATGCATGCATCAGGTCATGGTGACCTGTTATTTTAAGAAGGTGGATTAGTACAGCGATTTCGCTCTGCATGGGGATGCGAAATCAGCTGAATTTTTTTAAATGCAACAACATGAATTTAAAAATAATGTCTACGCAGGCATGATGCTAATTTTTAAATTCAAATATCACTAAAGACCTTCACTGTGTGATTTGACGTGCTTTTTGCGCGGTATATGTACAACCAATGGATGCCATGATAATGACACTCAAGGCAAGCCACTGAGACCACAGCAGTTTCTCACCTAAAAATACAAAACCAGATAGTGCTGCAATCGCAGGCTCTAGGCTCATGAGCGTGCCGAAGCTTAAAGCGGTTAAATTGCGCAGTGCAATCATTTCCAGACTAAACGGTAAGGCGCTGGCTAAAACAGCTAAGGCAATAAAATAAATTAGATTTGAGGGTTCAAAGACATTTGTAGGTAAACCACTGAACAGAGCGAGCGGCATTAATATCAGCATACCGACAAACATGCCTAAGCATACGGTATGGTTGCCTGAAATACCCGATGGGCGCTGTCCCGCCACGATATACAGTGCCCAACATGCACCTGCACCTAGTGCAAATACAATCCCAAGAAGGTCTAAAGGTTGAGCTGCTTGGTCGAAAGGAAACAGTAAAACCAAGCCTAAAATAGCTAGCCCGACCCAAACAAAGTCAAAGCGTTGTTTGGCATAAAACAGCGCGACACTGAGTGGGCCAATAAACTCAAACGACACTGCAATGCCGAGCGGCAGGCGAGCAATAGATAAATAAAACAATAGGTTCATGCCTGCCAAAGCAAAACCATAGCTGATGATGGCCTTGTATTTAACTTGCTTAAAGTCAATCTGCCAAATTTTAAACAGTACGGCCAAGATGATTGATCCCAACAGCAAGCGCATAGCTGAAACGGTTAAAATGGGAAATTGATCGAACAAGACTTTGGCCAGTGAACCACTACTTTGCAAGCTGAGCATTGCAATTAGCAATAAAAAGGTCGCTTGGAGGTGGGGAGTGCTTTTTAGATTTGGCATTATTAGAATACTAGATAGGGAAGTGAATACTTGGAAAAAGTAGCGGAGTATGTGCTCAGATTACACATAAAATTTTAACAAGTATTCAAAAATAAAAAAACCACAGCTTGGCAGCTGTGGTTTTTAAATATAGTTGAATTAGAACAATACGCGAACGCGGATTGTGCCTTCAACGTCTTGTAGAGTATCTAACGCTTCTTGAGATGCAGTTGCGTCTACATCCATCACCAAGTAACCGACATCACCTTTGGTCATGAGAGATTGACCTGAGATGTTGATGCCGTGCTCAGCAAACAAGTTGTTGATTTTTGACAACACGCCTGGCACGTTTTTGTGGATGTGAAGTAAACGGTGTTTACCTTCAGTCAATGGTAAAGCGATTTCTGGGAAGTTTACTGCAGATAAAGTCATGCCTTTATCTGAATAAGAAACAAATTTCTCAGCCACTTCTAAACCAATGTTCGCTTGCGCTTCCATGGTTGAACCACCCACGTGAGGGGTTAAGATCACGTTTGGAATGTTACGTAGTGGAGAAACGAACTCTTCACCATTGGCTTTTGGTTCTTTCGGGAATACGTCAACCGCAGCACCAGCAACATAACCTGATTTCAAGGCATCTGCTAAATCTTCGATAAGTACGCATGTACCACGTGCAGCATTGATGAAGATTGAACCTTCTTTCATTTGTGCAAATTGGTCTTTACCGAAGAAGTTGCGTGTAGACGGAACGTCTGGTACGTGCAAAGAAACCACGTCAGCATTTGCAAGAAGTTCACCCATAGAACCGACTTGACGTGCATTACCCAAAGGCAACTTGGTCACTGTGTCGAAATAGATCACTTTCATACCCATGCTTTCAGCAAGCACAGAAAGTTGTGAACCGATTGAACCGTAACCGACGATCCCTAAAGTTTTACCACGCGTTTCAAACGAACCAACAGCTGATTTGTTCCAACCACCTGCATGTGTATCTGTTGATTTTTCAGGTACACGACGAAGAAGAAGAATTGCTTCAGCAAGTACAAGTTCAGCCACTGAACGTGTATTTGAGTAAGGTGCGTTAAATACTGGAATACCACGAACCATCGCAGCATTTAAGTTCACTTGGTTGGTACCAATACAGAAACAACCGACCGCGATTAATTTATTCGCAGCTTCAAACACTTCTTCAGTGAGTTGTGTACGGGAACGAATACCAATGAAATGTGCATCTTTAACCGCTTCTTTCAACGCTTCACCCTCAAGCGCAGTTTTACGATAGTCGATGTTGGTGTATCCGGCAGCATTTAGTGTGTCGATTGCGTTTTGGTGAACGCCTTCTAACAACAAGAAACGAATTTTATCTTTAGGAAGTGAAAGATGTTGGCTCATTACGGCTCCGCTACAAAGGCCAAATTTAGTGGCGATATAATAGCACGTACCGCGCTCGATATACATTTCCTTTATACAGACTCTATTGGGTATTTTTAGTCGCTATAGTGCGTAAAAAAGGCTTTTTGGTCTAATTAAATTAATCATTTCAAAGGTATCCTGAATAAAACAGCTTTTTCTGCGGGAAACAGAAAAAATGCCTTATAATATGACTCCGTGAAAATAACTCAGTTGCGCACTGCTACTGAAATCCTCACGAACTGCCTAAGCTTTAGGGTATGCAAAGACTGAAATCAAACACTTTCCCTGCATAGAACCCTAGCGCCACAAACAACTTGTTTACTTCTTGCAAGGTCTGAAAACGATGAATGCTCCAGTCGCTTTAACCCCAGAGTTATTGACCCAATTGACAGCAATTGTAGGTGAAAACCGCATTAAAACCGATGCGGATAGCCTTGAAAATTGGGGACGCGATCATACCAAACATTTTGATCCAAACCCGTCAGTCATCGTTTTTCCATCGAGCACAGAACAAGTGCAAGCGGTTGTAAAACTTGCAAATGAGTTTAATGTTGCAATTACACCATCGGGTGGTCGTACTGGCTTATCTGCCGGTGCAGTCGCTGCCAATGGTGAAATTGTGGTGAGCATGGACAAGATGAACCAAATCTTGGAATTCTTTCCAGCAGACCGTATGGTTCGTGTCCAAGCAGGTGTGGTGACTGAACAGCTACAAAACTATGCGGAAGAGCAAGGCATGTACTACCCAGTAGATTTTGCTTCTGCGGGTTCGAGTCAAATTGGTGGAAACATTGGCACCAATGCTGGCGGTATCAAAGTCATTAAATACGGCATGACGCGTAACTGGGTACTCGGTTTAACTGTAGTCACAGGTAAGGGTGATGTGCTGCGTCTAAACAAAGGCATGATCAAAAACGCAACGGGTTATGCACTACAACATTTGTTCATTGGTGGTGAAGGGACACTGGGCTTAGTGACTGAAGCAGAAATCAAACTGGAACGCCAACCGCAAGACCTTCAAGTAATGGTATTGGGTGTACCTGATTTTGATGCTGTAATGCCTGTATTGCATGCTTTCCAAGCCAAAATTGACCTGACTGCATTTGAGTTCTTTGGTGAACTGGCAATGCAAAAAGTGTTGGCAAATGGTCATGTGCAACGTCCATTCGAAACCGAATGTCCATTCTATGTATTGTTAGAATTTGAAGCGCCATTTGAGCCAATTATGGACAAGGCGATGGAAATTTTTGAGCACTGTATGGAACAAGGTTGGGTACTAGATGGCGTGTTGAGCCAAAGCCTCGATCAAGTGGAAAGCTTATGGCGTTTACGTGAAGACATTTCTGAGTCAATTGCACCATTTACACCGTACAAAAACGATATTTCAGTTCTGATTACGCATGTACCTGCATTTATTAAAGAAATTGATGCGATTGTGGCAAGCAACTACCCAGACTTTGAAATCTGTTGGTTTGGCCATATTGGTGACGGGAACTTACACTTAAATATTTTAAAACCTGCGGACTTAAGCAAGGATGAGTTCTTTGCCAAATGTCAGGTGGTGAATAAATATGTCTTTGAAACCGTGAAAAAATACGACGGTTCAATTTCTGCTGAGCACGGTGTCGGTATGACCAAAAAGCCATACCTTGACTACACCCGTTCGGCGGAAGAGATTGAATATATGAAAGCCTTGAAGCAAGTTTTCGATCCAAACGGGATTATGAATCCAGGTAAATTATTCGACCTTTAAGTTCGAATTGGGTTTTAAAAGCGCATCCATGGTGATGCGCTTTTTTTATGGTTGATGGGACTGAATTACATTTACTAAATAGTGTAATGGTCACAAAAAAGGCATGATGGACTGATAAATAATGAATTTTGGGTGGGATTTATGTTGCGTCTTATTTTAGCTTCAGCCGTATGTGTGGGATTATTGTCAGGCTGTGCGACGACGAAAGAGTTAGTCAATAAAGTGGGCTCGTCAGATACGCCATTGGCTCAGGTACTCAAAGAGCGTCCAGATTTGCGTAATGAGTTGGCTACGGTTGAAATCCGTCAATACTTTAATACAGTGGAGTCCCCGACTGCGGCAGAAGTCAAAGTGACTGAAACAGGTTTGTTAGATGATTCAGTAAAGTCGGTGCGTACCGTGTATAACTTTAAGTTGGTCGATGGCGACTGGGAAAAAACTGCGACGAAAACCTCTTACCAATGTGCGCGTGGTAAAAATACCAAGAACTTCCAAACAGCGAAGT
Organism: Acinetobacter halobius; assembly: GCF_044130335.1. Taxonomy (NCBI): domain Bacteria; kingdom Pseudomonadati; phylum Pseudomonadota; class Gammaproteobacteria; order Moraxellales; family Moraxellaceae; genus Acinetobacter; species Acinetobacter halobius. Next base: position 83,616 of record NZ_JBIQOD010000002.1, on the reverse strand, counting down.
GTGCATAATAAATCTTTGATTTATGGTTGAAATGTAGGCAATTTTGCCTCATAAAAAGCGTATCGGTTGATGCGCTTTTTTGTTTTTTGGGGTTTTATAAAAATGAATATTTTGATTGTTGGGAACGGTTTTGATCTGTCGCATTATTTGCCGACGAAGTACGATCATTTTATGGATGTAATGGGGGCAATTGAGGCAAAAGATACAGGTGGTCTGCCCAAAAACTTAGCAGAAAAGAGTATTGATGAATGGCTTAATTTGTTAGAAAAAACTTTTCAGAAGCGTGAGGGTATAGCATCGCCACCATACGATATGGCATTTGATGAATTGTTTTCTAAAACACGCGATCCAAAGTTTATAGAAAAGACAAAAGAGTTTTATTTAACTGAAAGTGTTGAAATTTGTGCAAAAGATGTTTTAGAACTTCAATACCGTTTGGAGTTAAATTGTTGGTATCAATATTTTAAAAATCATGTTGAGGAAATAAAAACTTGGATTGATTTTGAGCAAAAGATTGAGGATGTCCTTAAGGTATTTGGAAGGAAAGTTGTTGAAATAGAAACTTTAGATTCAAAAGAGACAATAATTAATTATTTTAATGGAACCAACGATTCGATGGCTTGTATCAGCACAATTGAACTAAAGGCTCTTAATTTTTTTGAATTAACAGTTAAAGAAAATATGTGCAGAGTTTTATCAAGAACACGAGATGGTAAACCATTTCAAACTAGTACTGGGTCCTTTATAAGTCTTAATAAGAGGTTTTGTATTGGAGATGATTTACAAAATGGTTTTAATCCTAGTAAATTTCTAGATTTTTTAAATAAACAATTAGAAGACTTTATAAAGATATTTAATTTTTATTTGGAGTTGGTTGTTAAGAAACTTGAACATAGGACTACGTTTGAGATTTTAGTAAAATCTAATTCCTTTTTTGAGAAAAATGAAAATGATTGGATTAAGCCAGATTTAATTTATTCATTTAATTATACTAATACCTACCAAAGGATTTATGGCTCTATAGGAGTAGAATATTTACATGGTTTTCATGGTGAAAATCAAAATATCGTTTTAGGGGTGGCTGATTTAAAAAGTGATTCTTTAAAAATGATAAAAGCGTATGGATTTACTAAATACCACCAAAAGCTTTTTAAAGATACGGATTATTTATTCTTAGATGTTTTTAAGGAGAAAGTTAAGATTCATAAAAGAAAGATTGAATATTTTGAGAAAGATTTTGGAGACAACGACCCAACAGCAAAGAAGTTTGAACGACAAAAAATAATGGAAGTTGAAGGTAAACTTAATTTGAATATCAGTATTTGGGGACATTCCCTAGATGTTTCTGATCAAGATTACATTCTCGATTTATTTAGTTTAAATGACGATATAGATCGAAATGTTCGTGTTACAGTCTATTACTTTGATAAAACTGCAAAATTTTCATTACTCAATAATTTGTTGGCTATCTTGAGTAAAGACAAAGTTGAGCAATGGATGAAAAATAAATGGCTTTGCTTTAAGCCTAATCCAGCAATTAAATTTCTCGCTCAAAAGAGCTCAAATGTAGATCAAGCATCCTAATTTTACAACACTGCAACTCATCTAGCCTATCGAACGGGGCTGTTTGCTAGGCTATGATCAAATTATTCAAATGATAAGCAGAATAAAATGAAAACTCTTGCCTTTATTCACTCAGAAAGTACACGTACGGCTGTAGGCGACTTTGCCCCAGTCATCTCCGTATTTTCACACTATGAACTAGGGAACTCGGTTTCACCTTTTCTATTGCTCGATCATATCGGCCCGAGTTATTTACAGCCGACCCACTTAAAAAAAGGCGTGAGTGAACATCCGCATCGTGGCTTTGAAACCGTGACCATCGTTTATCAAGGTGAGCTTACCCATCAGGACTCTACAGGCGGTGGCGGTGTGATTGGCGCAGGGGATGTACAGTGGATGACGGCAGGGGCTGGGGTACTGCACGAAGAAGTATTTAGTGAGGCATTTTCCAAAACAGGTGGGGCATTTGAAATGATCCAACTGTGGGTCAATTTGCCTGCCAAAGACAAAATGAATCCTGCACGTTATCAGCACTTGAGTCGTACCATGATTCCAGAACTGGAACTCGCGCAAGCTCAAGGAAAGGTCAGGGTGATTGCAGAGACGTATGAAAACCAGACAGGGCCTGCTCAAACACATAGCCCTATGACCGTGTTGGATGTGCAACTCACAGCAGGGATGAAAACGGTTTTACCCGCATTGGAAGGCGAAACGACACTACTGTATATCCGTAGTGGTCGCATTCAGCTTTATAGTGGCGAAATTGTTGAAGCACAGCAGATGGCAGTCATGTCCAATCATGGCGAGCACTTTGAAATAAAAGCGGTACAAGACAGTGCTTTTTTATTACTCAGTGGGAAGCCTTTAAATGAACCGATTTATGGACGAGGTTATTTTGTCATGAACACCTTCACTGAAGTTTTACAGGCATATGAGGACTTAAAACAAGGGCATTTTATTGCACCTCGCATGAAATCCAATGTGACAGATGAAACTTAAAAAAGTAACAATACAAACAGATGCAACACTGCTAAAATAGTTTAACTGAGCTTTGTCGGTGTCACCGCTCAGTCTATTTTAATAACACCTTTTCTAAAAACGCTTTGTGAATACAGCGTAAAACCAGTGTGCATTTCTCGCACCCATTACATTTTTTATTCAATTTTACAGTGCTTGCCATTGGGCTTAGTCGTCTCTCCCTCCAACGGACTTCGCTCAGGCTTGTACGCATTTTATATGTAGATAACAATGCAAAACGTACAAACTTTAAAGTTAAGCCGTGCCACATTGATGTTTCCTTTGGCATTGGTTTTATTCGAATTTTCGGTCTATATCGGTAATGATTTAGTCCAACCTGCCATGCTCGCCATTACCCAAGATTTTGGGGTCAGCAGTGCATGGGCACCATCGTCCATGTCTTTTTATTTATTGGGCGGTGCCTGTGTCGCGTGGCTGCTTGGGCCGCTTTCAGACCGTTTAGGCCGTAAAAAAGTGCTGCTCTCGGGTGTGGCATTTTTTGTGCTGACCTGCCTTGCAATTTTACTCACTCAAAATATTGAGTCTTTTTTGGCACTCCGCTTTTTACAAGGTGTGGGGCTGTCGATGATTTCTGCGGTGGGTTATGCCGCAGTACAGGAAAGTTTTGAAGAGCGTGATGCTATTAAGGTCATGGCTCTTATGGCGAATATTTCTTTGCTAGCACCGTTACTTGGTCCTGTGGTCGGGGCATTTATGATTGACCATGTGTCATGGCATTGGGGTTTTATTGGCATCGCCTTTTTGGCTTTTTTAAGTTGGTTTGGTTTAAAAGCCAAAATGCCTGCGACACAGCACAGTATTCCTAAAAAGCCACTACGTTATATATGGGATGATTATAAAACGGTCTATAAAAATAAGACTTTTTTGGCGCTCACCTTTGGTTTGCCTATGGTGGCCATGCCATTGATGTTGTGGATTGCACTGTCACCCGTAATCTTGGTCGAGGAACTTGGCTTGAGCAGTATGCAATATGGCTTGGCGCAGTTCCCTGTCTTGGGTGGTCTCATTCTAGGTAATATTGTGCTGATTAAAGTCATCGACAAAATGGCACTGGGTAAAACCGTGTTACTCGGTTTGCCCTTGATGTTCATCGGTACGCTGTTGGTGGTGCTCGGCACGATTTTCCAAAGCTATTTCTTACCGTTACTGATTGTGGGGATGACTTTGGTGAGCTTTGGCGAAGGTATTAGTTTTTCAGTGTTATACCGCTTTGCGTTGATGTCATCTGAAGTGTCCAAAGGGACAGTTGCCGCAGCCGTTTCGGTCCTGATGATGTTTACGTTTTTCTTCGTGATTGAACTGGTGCGTATGGCGTATGTGGAATTTGGTCTTTGGGCTTATAGTTTGGTCTGCCTCAGTTTAATTACCCTGTGGTTTAGTTTTCCACGTGCGACCGTGAAGAAGGTGATACAAAGCCGTCTTGAGAGCGGTGTCTACTAAGATTTTATTCGCTGAATTTAGCGAAGTTCTCATCAAAAAAGCGCCCATTCAGATGAATAGGCGCTTTTTTATTATGGCTTTAAATAATCCTTTTAAAGCCAGTATTTAAAAATGGTATTAAAACTCAGGCTTCCGCTTGCTCAGGTTCTAGTTTTTTAATTTTGGCATCAAATACAAAAGGCCCAAAGGGTAGAATGGATGCGATCAAACCGAGTATAAACATCTTCAAAGACCACTTTTGCTTTTCACATACTACAAACAGCACAATGAGAAACAGGATAAATAATACGCCATGCCCCATACCGACATATTTGACTAGGATCGGGTTATCAAAGATGTATTTCATTGGCATCGCAACGAATAACAACAGTAAAAAAGAAATCCCTTCTAAAAATCCTACAACACGTAATGTCTGAATGTTCATGGTCAAAAAATCTATGAGAATGAAGCTTGAGTGTACGCAAGAACCAGATAAAAATGAACCACAATACACCCGTACGTCATGAACCGTTTAAAGATCGTCGTTGTGCAGTCCATTTTATTTAATATCTCGGGAGAGTAGTTCAGTTTTTAACTTCAGCAATTCGGGCAAGGTTTCCAGTAATAGACTGATTTGTTTGAGGACCAAGTGCAAGTGCTGACTCATTGTTTCTTGTGTATTTAAGCGTTTAATCTCTGCCAGTTTCTGTTGAATCTCTCGCTCGGGTAAGGTCTTATGCTGCAGTAGTACGTCATTCAGCGTGCTTTTACACCAGAGCATGAGTTCCAGTACTTGGTTGTCTTGTACCAGTTCACGATGGCTGCCCAAAGCAGAAATATAGCTGAGTTGACTGTGGCTATATACCAAGTAGCGAAAAGCATGGTGTATCAGTTCTGGATTTGGATTCGGTTCAGTACTGAGACTAGAAATCATGCTTGCAAGTTCAGTTTGGGCATTGTGTGCAGCACGCCGTGCTCCGCGATAAGCCATGCTATTGTTTTTGCCCTGCTGGTACTGTTCACAAATGGCATCAAAATAGTTGAGGGTGCTATCAGAAGCTTTTTTTATGGTGTTGGAAATATTACGAAAGTCCCAATCAGGCCAGATGAAACTGACCGCGAACCACGCAATGGCGCAACCCATTAGAGTATCCATGATCCTCGGTAAAATAATGGCATAGCCTGCACCTTTTAAATTAAAAATCAGCAGTACCATGAGTGTTGCCATTAGAGTTGCCATGGCATATTTTTTAGAGCTGAGATAGAAAAAGCACACCCCAAAAATGATGGTCAGCAGTAATTGCCCTTCAATACTCGGTACGAAATACAGCAGAGGAATACCTAACATCACCCCTAAAATGGTGCCCAAGGTTCGCATTTTTAAGCGACTTTTGGTGGCGAAATAACGCATTTGGCAGACAAATAAGCCCGTCAATAAAATCCAGTAGCCGTGTTGGGCAAAAGGCAGAAGAGAAATGCCATAACCCACAGCAAAGACAAAGGCGATACGTACCGCATGTCGAAACAGTGCCGACTGCGGGGTGAGATGTTGGCTGAGTTTGAGCCACAGATCGTGCCAACCATGAATATCATCATCGTATAAGTTGAGGTTGTCGATGTGTTCTTGATAGCGTTGCTCTTGGCGTAATTGCAGTTCATTTAAGTGTTGAAAGCGTTCATGCACATTGTCTAAGTTATTTAAAATCAGTTGTAGATTTTTGACTTCAATATTATGTGGATTGTCTCGAATCCAGTCTTGCATGGAACTGTGTAAATTCAGCAATGCTTGATTCGTATTGGGATCTGACACATAGATTTGATTGCTGAGAATACAGCGTGCCAATGCCTGACAGGCAAGGGCCTGCAGCCGAATATTTTTTTGAATACGGAAAATAAGATCTGTACGGCTGAAGTTCTGATGTAGCTGTTCATAGTGTAAATAATTAGAGCTGGCTTGCTCATGAATGTCTTGAGCCAGAAAGTATAAATTCAGCCAATAAATCGTCTTTTGGTTGGCGCGTGAGGCCTTTAGTCGAGTGAGCAGCGAACTTTTGGTGCTATTAAAGCTTTGAATAATTGTGCTGTTTTGTAAGGATAAGTCGTAGAGTAATGCTTCAACATTGTTTTGATTATCAGGGTCAAACAAACGTGCTTTGGCATTGAGTAAATCTGCAATTTGCTTAAAACAGCGTGCTAGATTGTCCTGAACGGCCAAAGTTGGTTTTAGCAGATAAAACACAATGGCGGTACAGCCATACCACAATGCGCCCAAGACAAAACAACTAGGTTGAAAGTACCAAACCGAATATTCTCCTAAGCCAAACATGCTGTATAAGGAGAGTAAAATGGTGCCAAAGCTCATCGCTGCATAGCGTTGTCCAAGTGCCCCCAGTAAGATAAAACAAGCACTAGAAAGCGATAAGTAAATGATGAATATGAATTTATAGGGATGCAGGAAATCTAAAATACTGCTGACACTAAAGAACAGCACGCAGACATAGACTAGGTTTCTGAGACGAATACTAAGTCGGTCATCGAAGTCAGTTAAGGCAGTTGCAATCGCACCTAAAGTCGTCGGTACGATCAGTTGTTCCAGTCCTAAAAAGTAGAGCCCTAAGGTTGTACCACTCAGCACGATAAAAATTTGCAGGCAATACATAAAAATTGCATTGGACTGAAAAGATTGAAACCACTGGCGAAAATTATTCACGATGTAATTGTCTAGGCTTGATTTTATTTTGCTTTTAGCCTGAACGTTTTTTAGCATACTGTCAATTTAATGCGATTGAACATCACATGAAAAAGAGAGTAAAAAGCGATAAAAACACAGCAGAAAATTCATCTGCTGTGCTATGTGTATAAGTCAGAACTTATCCACAGAAACGAAGATGAAGCACTTTTTGTTTACATGCTAAGGATGCGATAGATTTATTGAATTACACCACAGGCGATACGATCGCCACCACCGCCGAGTGGTTTAGGACTATCTGAGTAGTTGTCGCCACCTGCATGCACCATCACCGCTAAACCTTGTATGTTTGCTAAACTCAAACGAGGTGCAAGTAAATTGACTTTCGCATTACCTGCTGAGTCGACATTCAAGATGGGTAAATCACCCAGATGACCGTTGAGCGGTGTACCGTGGTTGGGTGCTTTTTCGGGGTTAAAATGTCCGCCAGCAGCTAAAGCTGCAACTGGTTTCCCTTCTTTTTCAGCCACATCACATGAGCCTTTTTCATGGATGTGAAAACCATGTGGGCCCGGCGGAAGCTGGCTTAAATTGGTTTGAATAACTAGGCCAGCAGGGCTGTCAGTAAAACGAATGGTACCAATTTTTTGTCCCACACCTGCAGTTGAAACCGCATGAACATCGACATTTTTGACCATCGTGTTACTTTCAGTTGGAGTCGTGCTACATGCCACAGTCCCTAAACCAATCAACGCCATGAGCGCACTTAGTTTTAAAGTAGAAGACAACATATTAGATCCTTTTTCCTTAAAATTCAGAACCATTCAAACAAAGGCAAGGCTTGGGTTCAATGTTCTCCGTACAGTGTTTTTGTATCTGACATAAAAAAACGCATGCTCTCGGTGAAAGTATGCGTTTAAGTTATTTCACTAAAGTTATTTTTTTGGCGTGTCCAGTGGCTCTTCAGGTGGATCATAAGCCAATGTCGCTTTCGGCATCATCATGGGTTCATTGACCTGCTCATGCAACCATTCACGCCAAATAGCTAACAGCACGGCTAGGATCACAGGGCCAATAAATAAACCGATCATACCAAAGCTGGCTAAACCACCTAGCACACCAAACATGATGAGCAAGAATGGAATTTGAGTTGCACCTGAGATCACCAATGGGCGAATCACATTGTCCGCTGTACTCACGACACAAACACCCCAAGCCATCACACCTATAGCCTCAATGGTTTGACCTTGTGAGAACAACCACAGTGATACGGCACTATAAGCGACAGGAGGGCCAAATGGAATCAACGCAAATAAGAAGGTAACAATGGTGAGTACCATTGGATTTGGAACACCTGCAACAAAGTAACTAATGCCTGCCAAGAGTGCTTGAGCAACAGCTGTAAGCCCTACACCATACAGCACGGCGCGTGTTGTTTCAGAAATGGTATCTAAATAGTGGTGAATACGTGGTCCAATCACCATTTCAAGTGCCTTGCTAACCTGACTTAAAATGGTTTGTCCATCACGGTAGAAAAAGAATAAAGACATGACTGCAAAGCAGAGTTTGAAAATATTTTTACTGATTTCACTGAGAACTAAACGACCATAGCTTAAGTGGCTTTGGAACCAACCTGAAACATTTTGTACGATGCTATTGGGGTCAGTATTGATTTCTTTTAAGGTCCGTGTGACTTCCTTACCGATAAAAGGTAAGTCACGGATAAATTGAGGCACATCTAAGTGACCAGAAAAGACCTGTTTTTGTAATTCGTAAAATAAGCTCCGACCTTCGTGTTGCAGCATAAAGATTGCAAAGGTCAATGGAATTCCGACCACCAATATAACCATGCTGATCATAATGGTTGCACTTAAAGTCGGACGCGGTCCACAGAGCTTCTGCACGGAGTGATATAAAGGCCATGTGATATAGGCAATAATCGCAGCCCAAAGCACAGGTACAATAAAGTATTTCAGGACTTGAAAGCTCAAATAGAACAGAATAAAAATCAGTCCAAATAACAATACTTTTTGTAAGGCTGGTGCGTATCGTTGCACGGTATTCACTGCTATATCTCTAAGGTCAAAGTCATATTAACTGAAAAAAATGTGAACGAGAATGTACCCTTGGTAAGTTCTCGTGAATTACTGAACATAAAAGCAGAGTTCATTGGCTTATCTTTATCTTCAATGCCTTAGAACCATGCACTTGGATCATCGACAATTGCATTGAGCAAAGGTTGCCATTGGCTTTGGATGGTTAAATAATTTTTTTGTGTTTTATCAAATATGCTTAAGCCTTGCATTGCCAATTGACCATACGCGGTACGCTCAGAAATCCATGCGATCGGTTGCTGTTCAATCTTTTCAAAAAAGTCTTGAATGTCTTTGGCACTGGCGCTGTTGGCTCTGACCCGATTGGCTAAAAGGAGAATTTGAACTTTACCTTTACGGATACGTTTAATCTCTTGCAAGTGTTTTAAAAAACGTCGTGTACTGTCAATATCAAAAAATGAAGGTTGCAGTGGGGTCACAATAGCATGTGCTTCACTCACCAGTTGTTCCGCATGTTCACCAGACAGTGCGCCTGGTGCATCAATAATTAAATATTCAATATTTTTAGGGACTTCACCAATTGATTTTTCATGACGCCAATCCAAACTTTCAATATGTGCTACGTGGTCAGGGCGTTGTTTTAACCACTGACGGGCAGACTTTTGATTATCAGCATCGGCCAATGCGACCTTATAACCTTTCTGTGCAAGTGCTGACGCTAAATTAATTGCGGTTATCGTTTTGCCACAGCCACCTTTTTGGTTTGCAATTAATATCGTTTTCATGACCTTAAATGATTTTATTCTGCTCATCCCTAGCATATCATTCTTTTGTGTGCTGGATATGACACATGACCAAAGTTATAAGCTTAAATCTTGCTAGCAGTAGCACAAAATTAGGAAAAAACCATGTCCATATGGATGGCAATGTTGATCGGTGCAGTAATTGGTGTGGTCTTGACCACCCTTATTTTAAGTCACAGCCGAAATGGACGCATCAAAGCAGAATATGAGCGCTACATTGCCGAATTAGAATTAGAGCATCAGCAGGCTTTGGCTCAAGCACAAAAGCGCAGTGTCAATACCAGTCGTGCAGTGTTGAAAGGCAAAATGGCAGAGCAACTGGCACCGATTATGCCGCAGTTTGAATACTTACCCAGTGATGCTAAATTTTTGGGAGATCCTGTCGACTATGTGGTGTTTGATGGTTATACCGACCTGCGTGATGGTGAGGGGAAAGCGGAAGATATTGAAATTGTGCTTATTGATATTAAAAGCGGTGGGGCGAGGCTGACCAAAGGACAAGTGGCCATTGCGCAAGCGATTCAAGCAGGGCGAGTTCGTTTTGAAACGGTCCGCATCGACTTTGATACGACGGAATAAGCCAAGTAGCAACAAACATGTCCATTCAATTGAACAACTTCAAATACAGCATGATATGAATATTGCGATTATCTTAATTGGTTTTTTGCGCACGAGCAAAGTACATCAGTTGTCCGAGTTTCGGGATTCCCTCAGCATAAAAGTAGTGTTGTTCTATCACATTAAATCCTGCTGCTTTTAAGGACTGTTCAATATTTCGATTGAGATGGCAGCCATCCGCTAAACGCTTTTGCACAGGCGTGAGTAAGTGTTGTAGGCGCTGAATATACAGATTATTGGTGTTTAACACATGCTCCACTACATGTAAGGTACCGCCGGGTTTGAGCACGCGTAATATTTCTAGCAAAGCCTGTTCTAGCTCTGCAATACTACACAGCGTCCACGTACTGACTACATGTTCAAGGCTGTGGTCAGCAAAAGGTAGCTTTTCTGCCCGTGCTTGTAAGTGATGTACTTCAAACGGGGCCGCCTGTACCCGCTCTACAGCCAAATGATAAATTTCAGGGCTGGGTTCAAGGGCATAGAGCGTATCGACATTTTGATAAAAAGGCAGATTCAGCCCTGTACCAAAACCAATTTCCAATACCTCTCCTTGAATCGGTAAAAGTAGTTCACGGCGCTTGTCCATTAAACTGGGCACTTGCATGACCTGATTTAATACATGTGGAAAAATGTGTTGTTGATAATATTTATAAAGCATGAGCGAATGAATCTTTTTTTATTGTTGATTAGCCTAACTGAAAAATGCTCTAGCTAAAAGTAGACTGCATAATTCGTTCACAATGTTACTAAGTTCATAAGCTTTTTTTCAGGAAACTGGACTAAGATGAAAATTGATTCATATTTTCCTAGGTTGATGGGAATGAGGTTTGCAATGAAATCTAAATTTATCTTACTCAGTTTACTCTCAAGTTTACTGTTGCCGATTAGTGCCAGTGCCACTGTAGATTACAACATTGCTAAAGGTCTTGCACCAGCCTCAAAGGATCAATCTATTTCTGTGTTGAAACCGTTTAAAGGGGATTTTCGAATTTTGGGTTCAAAGACCTATTCGGAAGATGAGCAAGCCAAATTTTCACCGATAGACTATGCAGTGAGTTGGGGGTTATTTGCTGAGCCTGAAATTGCACGACATATTACTGTGAACCAATACGACCGTTATCTCAATTGGAAAATTGATCGCCTGCCTGTACCTGCTGAGCAAGCGATGCAGATGGTTTCGAATATGCACATCATTCCAGCTAACCCTGAAATTGCGAAACAAATTAAACATGTAAAACGTGGTGACTTGGTTCGTTTAAAAGGTGATTTGGTTGAAATCAAAGATAAAGATCTAGTCTGGACGTCTTCTTTAACCCCAACCGATACTGGCGATGGCGCTTGTGAAGTCTTTCGTGTCAGCTCAATCCAATGGATTGAACGGGTGAAGGGATAAGCGATAAATCAGGTTAAACGAGTTCTTTAGACTATGCTGTTCGACAATATTGTAGGACAGAACAAAGCATATCGTCTTGCTCCACGTGAAACCTATTTAATATATGCTGTAAATGCTTATAGATACTTAATTTTAAACTATTTTATTGATAAACCACGTTCAAATTGTTTGAACGTGGTTTTTTATCTTTATTTTGCGGTTAATGCCGTACCATCAAACGCAATACCATCCCATCCATTCAACATGAACTGACGAATATTTTGATGATCTGTTGCATCAGGTGTCGCTAAAACAGAGGCATAGTGTTCTGCAAATAAACTTAAGGTTTGTGCTTGATCGAGACCTTGAAGCTGTGCAAACGAAAACACTTTGGCACTGCCTTGGTTTTCAGTTGCAGCATTGTGTTGTAAACCATTTTTAAACGCAGTTGGCGTATGTGTATAAGCAGCTTCAATAAAAGCCAGTACATCTGAAAATTTTGCTTCGCCCGTTGCAAGCTGAGCCAATAAGACCTGTGCCATGTGTATATGTCCGATTAAATTTATGCTCACATCATACCCAAAAAGTGTAGGTTTGTGAGTTTTGCATTTGAGAAAACTTTTGAGCTTATTTTAAGAATCGGCTCAAGCTTGAAAAGCCTTGATGTCGGTAGATTGATTCGGGTTTAATAGGTCTAATATTGATGAACTGTGGATAACTTTGGACTTATCCATACAGCTTTTGCGAAAAATAGGGCACTTAAATGAATTGGATCTTGGTGGCTTTGGGCGGTGGAATAGGGGCCTGTTTACGCTATGGTGCAGGCTTATTGCTCTTCAAACCGAATATGAGCTTTCCATGGCCGACGTGGTGGATCAATATTATCGGTTGTTTTACTGCGGGACTATTTTTTGCGCTCAGTCAAAAATATCCAGTACTTCAACAAGAAGCACGTTTATTTTTAATGGTGGGTATATTGGGCGGTTTTACCACTTTCTCAAGTTTTGGTCTCGAAACGTTTCAATTACTGAGACAGGGGCAAATGCTACTCGCTTTGAGTTATGCGTTATCAAGTTTAGTGGTGGGCGTGATTGTACTGGGAATAGGATTCTATTTACTCGACAGCCTTTTTAAGCCTTAAATATTTTAGAGCGTCATTGTCGCAATTGAAGACATAAAAAAAGAAGCCTAAGCTGGAGGAGGTCTTAGGCTTCTTGATATCTTTACTATAACGCGTATAGCTTAAAGAAAAATGAAATTATTGTGAGCGTTTGAAACGCGCGAAACGTTTGTTGAAACTTGCAACACGACCTTCATTACTGGTTTGACGTTGCTCACCCGTATAAAACGGATGTGACGCACTTGAAATATCCAAACTGACATAAGGATACGTTTTACCTTCATGCTCACGGGTCTGGTTACTTTGTAATGTACTACCGATAATGAAAAATGCATCGGCATTGGTGTCGTGAAATAGCACTTCGCGATACTCTGGATGAATATTGGCACGCATACGGCATCTCCTTAAATCTATTATTTTTGAAATGTTATAATATAACAATATTAAAGTCAAAATAAACCCAGTGACTTTATGTAACTGGGTTTATTGGAGTTGAATTGGTTTTGTTCTCAGCTATCGTCATTATTTAAGCTGTGGGCGGTACCAACTCTTCAAACAGATCGTTGAGGTTGTCGTGGACTTTGAGATGAATCAGGTTCCAGTAATGTCCAGACACCGTACGATTGACCATCAGCGTATCGGGGGAAGGTTTAAACACGTCCCAATATTTCAGCGATGGTTTGACCAGTTCAATGCCATCATGATGCGCGGAGTTCTCAGCAAAGTCATACATAGTCGTAAGGGGGCGCATCAGCACCTCTAACCATGCTTCATACAGTTCGGCAGGAAATTTTCCTTGTTCAGACATGGAGTGCAAAGCAGTCAGTTGTTGCTCCATGGCCAAGATATTACTGTCACGCGCTGCTTGAATCAGCTGCTTAAAATGCATCACGATTTCAGTCGATAGGGTTTTGACACCGCCGTAGTCATACACGATCACGCTACCATCTTCACGAAAGGCAAAGTTGCCCGGATGGGGGTCACAGTGAAAGCGCTTTAAAAAGAAAATCTCACGACCAATGGCACGGAATAAACGACGTCCCAGTTCATTACGCGTGTCTTGTGACCACGTACTGGCAGTTTCAATGCTTTCACCTTGTTCCAAGCTTAAGGTCAAAATATGCCGACTTGAATAGTCTTTATAGACTTGAGGAATAATAATCTTAGGGTCTAGGGCCTGATGAAAGGTTCGTGCGACCTCTAAGTTTTGCGCTTCTATTTGATAATTCAGCTCGTTATCCAAACTGTCCTGAATTTCTTTAAAGAGTTGATCTTGTAACTTACGGTCAATTTTGAGCACACCCATTAAGCGGAGTGCTAAACGGACTTGTTTTAAGTCGCTTTCACAGGCTTCTTCTACACCCGGATATTGAACTTTAACTACGACTTGCTCGCCACTCGGTAAAGTGGCTTTATGCACTTGGCCAATGGAGGCTGCGGCAAAGGGTTGTTCTTCAAAGGCTGTAAAAATTTGATTAAGCGGTTTACCCAGTTCTTTTTCTACCTGCGCTTTGATTTCGCTAAATGGCATCGCTGGCGCTTGGCGTTGTAATTTACTAATCGCGCGTGCCACTTCAGGTGGGAAAATGTCTTTGTACTGAGATGCAATTTGCCCAACTTTCATTACAGCACCTTTCATTTCACCTAAGGTATCTGCAATTTGAAGTCCAATGTCCTGAAAAAGCTGACTGCGCGCCGCATTTTTTTTATCTTCATCGGCATTGAAGTTTCTAATTGAATTGGTCACAGTCTTGGTTGCGATACTTGCCGTCATACTGGCAAGTTTCATAAAGCGACGACCGGGCGTACGAGTCGTATTTGCCATGCGATATTCCTCGGGGCATTTTTGTTACATCTCAGATTTGATCATAGGCGACAAATGCAAGACTGCCTACTTTAAATTGTTAAGCTGATGTTTCTATTTAAATAATAGTGGTCAATTGAGTGAATTGCACGCTGGATGTCGCTGCATTTAAAAATCGCGTTACACTGTGCGAAAAATGTTGAGTATGAAATAAATGAAAGTTTATCGTTATTTTACAGGCAAGGATGATGTGCAGTTTTGTGCACGTGTTACCAAAGCACTGAATGAAGGCTATAGCTTGTATGGTTCACCGACCATGACCTTTAATGGCAATGAAGTGATCGTAGGGCAGGTGGTGGTCAAAGAAGTTGAGGATGAAAGCGAAGTACCACAGGGTCTGAAAGATGCTTTGGCACAACTGTAAGAGAGAAATAGGAGAGTATTTAACCCTCCTATTCACCGCAAAGTTTTAGTGATAGTCCTGACTGAGACGTTTATTGTTGTTATAAAGTCGAAGCAAGAGTAGGGCACATGCTACGCTTAAACCAACAATCAACCCAATCCACACGCCTGCTGCACCTATGTTGGTATAACGTGCCAAATAAATGCTGACTGGAAAAGCCACAATCCAATAGGCAATCATGGTGATCCACATTGGACCTTTGGTGTCTTGCATACCACGCAAACAACCTGCAGCGCTAATTTGCCAAGCATCCATCAGTTGGTAGGCGAGTGCAAACAGTAGTAAATACATCGCAACTTCTGATACTTCATGGTCAGAGGTATAAATTGCCACAATTTCAGGACGGAACAGCGCAATCAGTAACATGGTCATCAGTGCCAAAACCGTACCCGTAGCGAGCCCGAGTTTTTGCACCTTTCGCATTGCGATCCAGTTTTTCTCGCCATAGTAAGTCCCAACACGAATGGTGAGGGCGATGGCAAGGGACATCGGAATCATAAATAACTGAGAGGTGACCGACATTGCAATCTGATGTGCTGCCACAATGGTTTCCCCCAGTGGACTGAGAATAATTGCAGCGGTACTAAAAATACTGACTTCGAAGAAAATAGCTAAACCAATGGGTAGACCAAGTTTTAAAATACGCTCGATCCAATAGCGATCCATCTTCTCCCAAGTACCAAATACTTGAGTTTTTTGATACGCCGAGGCTTTAAAAATATACGTGGCCAAAGTGACAAACATGATCCACTGTAAAATTGCAGTGGCAAATCCACAGCCTGCCGAACCCAGCGCTGGAATCGGGCCGAAACCATACATAAAGACAAAGTTTAGGGGAACCAAAAGGACCAAGGCGGCTAAGCTAATCACGGTAACAGGACGTGGGTGGCCGAGCGCTTCTGAATATCCACGCAGTGCTGCATACATCGTTACCGCAGGCATACCAAAGCCAATGGCATGTAAAAATAGGCTGGCTTTAGGCAGTAAGTTTGCAGGTACACCCATGAGGGGCAATAACAGCGGCATGGCTTGTAAAATTAAACCCGCAATGCTGCCCAAAATAAAGGCGACCCAAAGGGATTGACGAGCAATGGTGGCGATTTTTTCAGGGGTACGTGCACCATTCGCTTCGGCCACCAATGGTGTGGTGGCAATCATGATGCCGCTAAACAGCAACATCACAGGGATCCATAAACCGACCCCGACAGCAATTGAGGCTAAATCGGTCGGAGATAAATGTCCCGCCATAATGGTATCAATTAACCCGAGACCCGCTTGAGAAAACTGCGTGATCAGGATGGGGAGCATTAACACCAATAACTTTTTTAATTCGAAACGATGGGAGGTGATTTTATTTGTAGTCGACACAAAAATTACTCATATTCATCATGTGCTTGGTCTAAATAAATTCAGCGTTGTAAAGTGAGAAGCACACCAATAAAAATTACGACGCCACCAAGTAAACGCTGCCAATTGACAGGTGTTTTTTCGGTACCCAATAGACCATAGTGGTCAAAAATCATCGAAGTCAGGATTTGTCCAAAAATAACCAAGCCTGAAAACGTGAGAAAGCCTAATTGAGGCGCAGTATAGATGCTTATACTGATGGCATAAACCCCTAGGCATCCGCCGAGCCATAAGTACCACGGAATATTGGAAAAAGCATGTAACTGTGGTTTGTCGACAGGCTGAAACAAAACTAAAAGCGCTAACACACAGGTTCCAACGAAAAAGGATAACAGCGCAGCTTGCAGGGGTGAGTATAGATATTCTCGGAGTTGTGTATTCAGTGCAGTTTGAAAGGTCATAGCAATACCAATACCGAAAGCAAGCGGTAACATAAACAGCAGTTGGCTCGATATTTTCATCATTTTAAACCATTCATTCTTCTTGTCTTTTTATCAGTCTAATCCAAATAGCCACAGATTTCATAAGTGTCTTGATGCAGTCATGTTAAAATGTGCAAGATTATCGCTGTGCTTTAGAGTCTCGTCCTTGACCGATTTACATCCTGCAAATATTCCGTTGTCTTTATATATCCACATGCCGTGGTGTGTGCGTAAGTGTCCTTATTGCGACTTTAACTCGCACGCAGTGCCAGATGGCAAACTGTCCTTAGATTTAGAGCAAGAATATTTACATGCTTTGGTTGAGGACTTTAAAACTCAGCTTGAGTTTGCTCAAGGGCGTCACATTCATAGTGTGTTCATTGGCGGCGGAACACCGTCCCTCATTTCAGCGCAAGGATATCAATGGTTATTTGCTCAGCTCAAAGCATTACTGCCGTTTGAGACGAACTGTGAAATTACGTTAGAAGCCAATCCGGGTACAGTGGAACATGACCCTTTTGCCGATTATTTGGCAGCAGGCATTAATCGGCTTTCGATTGGGGTGCAAAGTTTTAACACGGAACATTTAAAAAAACTGGGGCGTATTCATAGCAATAGTGATGCGATTTCAGCCATTGGTTTAGCACGTGATGCAGGTTTTAAACGCATTAATGTCGACCTGATGCATGGCTTACCTGAGCAGACTTTGGAACAAGCCTTATTGGATTTAAAACTCGCTGTGGAAAATGGTGCCACGCATATTTCATGGTATCAACTGACCATTGAGCCGAATACGGTGTTTTTTAGAACCCAGCCGATTTTACCAGTGGATGATGTGCTCGAAGAGATTCAGGCGCAGGGTGAAGCTTATTTAAAAGCGCAGGGATTTATCAACTATGAAGTTTCGGCATGGCGTAAAGAATTACCTTCCGCACATAATTTGAATTACTGGCAGTTTGGCGACTATTTGGCGATTGGTGCTGGTGCACATGCCAAAGTGACCCAGCCAGATGGAGTCTATCGTTTCCAGAAAACTCGTTTACCGAAAGATTATTTGGCTAAAGTCCCTGCGGAGCATGTGCAGTTTAAGCGGATTGAAGCCGACGAACTTCCATTTGAGTTTATGATGAATGCTTTGCGTTTAAATGATGGGGTTGCAGTTGAATATTATGCAAAGCGGACAGGTTTGAATTTGGATAGTTTGGCTGAAACTTTGGACTCACTACGCAGTCGAAAATTAATGGTGGATGATGCGACGCGTTTAGCGTGCACCGGGCAGGGGCATGTATTTTTAAATTCAGTGCTGGAATCATTTCTCTGAGTTTTAGAACCATGATTGCGTGGGCAATCATGGTTCTAAATTTAAATGAAAGGGGATATGGGCTGTGCATGATGGAATCAAAACAGCTGTTCATTTTTCTTACACGATTAACGTGTTGTATACCCGCCATTGGCAAAAATAGTTTGTCCTGTAATCCACCAGCCATCTGTAACCAAGAAGCGTACCAATGGCTCTATATCTTCAATTTTGGTGAGTCCGCCCAGTGCTGAGGCAGATTGATGATATGCAACTGCTTCGGGGGCTTCCTGAGCATAGAAAAAAGGCGTATCCATTGGACCTGGTGCAACAGCAGTAACAGAAATACCACGACTTCCAAATTCCTTAGATGCTGCACGTGTATAGTGTTCTACAGGTGCTTTTAGTCCTTCATACGTTGAATAAAGACCCGTATATGCTGCGAGTAAACTCGTTACGATATTGCATATTTTCCCACCTTCATTCAGATGACGTCCTGCTGATTGAATAAAGAAATATGCAATTTTATTGTTGATGTCATTCATGTCATCAAACTCTTGTTCAGTCGTATCTAGATAGGGTTTTTTAAGGACGCGACCAACGGTATTAATTGCGATATCAATTCCACCAAACTCAGTTTTAGCTTGAACGAATAGTGCTTCAATGTTTTGAATATTTGTTAAATCAGCTTGTACCAAGATGGCTTTGACACCAAATGCTTGCACTAGATTGAATGTGTCTTCGGCATCTGCTTGTGTTGCTGTACTATTATAATGAATGACTAAATTTGCGCCGTGTTCTGCAAACTTACGTGAAATCAATCCACCTAAATTCTTAGCACCGCCAGTAATTAATACAGTTTTTCCTTTCAGGTCGTGTTGTGACATGGGCCTAGCCTCGGTTTGTATGTAGTTGTTTGAAGTGATCTTAAAAGAATTTATTTGTATGAAATAGTTGTTAAAATTGCACTGATTGTCTGAAAAAGTTGCACAATAAAATGGATAAGATTGATCGACTAAGAATTTTTTGTTTAGTGGCAGAGAAGAAGTCTTTTGCGCAGGCTGCTGTACAATTGGGTTTGCCTCGATCGAATGTAACTTATGCGATTCAATCTCTTGAAAAAGAATATGAAGTGCTATTGTTTTATAGAACCACTCGCAAAGTCTCTTTGACCAATGAAGGCATTCTGTTTTATGACGAAGCAGTCCGTCTGGTTGCACAGTTAAAAGAGCTTAATCGCTTTAAAACCCATGTAAGAAGCCAAGAGGGAACAATTAGTATTGGCATGTCGAAACGATTAGCAACACAAATCCTGATTCCTCATTTGGCAGAGTTCTATGCGCAGTTCCCAAAAGTAAAAGTGTTGGTGAACGGCAGTGATGATTTTTCTAATTTGATTGAGCAACAATTAGATTGTGTGGTGCGTGTGGGAGAGGTGCAGGATAAATATTTGCTCATGAAACCAATTTGCCAAACAAAAATTTGGACATTAGCTTCACCTGAGTATTTAGCACAGTTTGGAGAACCTAAAACCTTGGCTGAGTTGAATCAACATTTTGCCGTTGATTATCATGTTGGGAAATATTATCGGGAATGGAGTGAGTTAGTCTTTCGTGATCATCGAATGAAGATGCCTTATCGTTTACTCATTGACAATACTGAAGCATATATTCAAGCCAGCCTTGCAGGTATGGGAATAATCCAAATACCTGAATTTGATGCTGTGCAATATGTAGAACAAAGTCAGTTAAAGCGTTTATTTCTAGATATTCCAAGTCTTGAATTGCCCATCAATATTTTGTTGACTGACAGGCAGTATCGGCCAAAGTATTTTCAGGACTTTGTGGATTGGTTAGATGCTTTACTCAAAAAGAAACTTCTTATCTAGCGTTTCTTTCGCATCATAAAGCTTCATTACAATACAGGCCAAATCTCTGAATCGACATGCTTATTTTCGCTCATCCAGCAAAAGACGAATGGCTAGAACGGATAAAACCGTCCCCATCATCCACTTTTGAATTTGTGCCCAAATCGGCTTGCGGTTCATCAAGGCTGCTAATGAGCCCGCAGAGTAGACAATTAATACATTCACAAAAAAGCTGACCACAATTTGAATTAGGCCTAAAGTCATCGACTGTACAAAAACACTGCCGTGATTGGGCTGAATAAACTGAGGAAGTAAGGACAGATACATAATCGCAATTTTAGGATTTAACAGATTGGTGAGAAATCCCATCATAAAAAGTTTCATCGGACGATCAGGTTTTAAATCCACCGTTTGAAAGGCAGAAACCCCATTGGGTTTCACGGCATTCCAAGCCAACCAAAGTAAGTACAATGCACCTAATATTTTGATGGTGTCATAGGCAAAAGGCACGGCAAATAAGAAGGCGGTAATGCCAAGTGAGGCACAAGCCATATAGAAAATAAAGCCTAAAATGATACCGGCCAATGAAATTAAGCCTGCCGATTTTCCTTGAGAAATGGAGCGAGAAATCAAGTAAATCATATTTGGACCGGGCGTGAGCACCATGAGCAGCGCGACACCTGCAAAAGCAATCATCTGAGATAGGTCAATCATCATCTATACTCGCTAAAATCCGAGTTTTGAAGATATCAAACAATCATGAGTTTAGTGAACGTTATTTTTCACATATTCACATGAGTTGTTTCTTTGAGTTCCTTTCATCAAAAATGATCACTGCTTCTATGTGGAAATGTGTTCATTATTTTGTACGAATTGGCTTACATCTATTCCCGCTTTTTGCGCCTATACGTCTGCATGTGATTTTTCTACTATAGAACCATAGAGAGCAGGATGCTCCAATAGAATAACAATAAAGATCAGCACAGGGACGAAGGTAAGACAGGAGTCATGCCTCAGCAATTAATACGAAAAACCCCGACAGGATGTCGGGGTTTTTTATTGCTTTAATTTTATATACTTGCCATGAAAATGAATATTTACATGTTAAAAACAGAGACCTGTGTAAACTTTGCTATGCTGAATAAATGACCTGAAACACAGGGTTTGAGACTGAGAAAAATCGAAAATGAAAAAGTAATAACAAGGAGAAATAGAATGGCCCAGACACATCAAGATCGTAATCCAACCCCTGATTTAGCTGAAGACAATGCTTTTTTCCCTTCACCTTATTCACTTTCCCAGTATACCGCCAGTAAAACAGACTTTGATGGCACAGATTATCCCAATCCTTATATCGGGCATAAAAAAATCCTGATGGTTGCCAGTGATGAGCGTTATTTACTGATGAAGAACGGTAAGTTCTTCTCTACAGGGAATCATCCTGTGGAAACATTGCTACCGATGTATCATTTAGACCGTGCTGGTTTTGAAATTGATATCGCCACTTTATCGGGTAATCCTGTCAAATTGGAAATGTGGGCAATGCCACACGAAGACCCCGTTGTTCCAGCAACTTTTAAGAAGTATCTTGCTCAGTTTAAGAAACCTTTAAAACTAGCAGAGGTATTGAAAAGCAGTTTAGGTGACGACTCGCCTTATTTGGCTGTTCTTATTCCTGGTGGGCATGGGGCTTTAATTGGGCTACCTGAAAGTGAAGACCTAAAAACTTTACTGAAGTGGGCGGTAGCCAAAGATAAATTCGTTATTTCTTTGTGTCATGGACCAGCAGGCTTATTGGCTGCTGCGGTTAAGGAAGCGCCAGAAAACTACCTTTTCAAGGGCTATAAAATGTGTGTCTTCCCAGATGCCCTTGATCAGGGAGCCAATTTAGAGATTGGTTATATGCCAGGAGAGTTACCTTGGTTATTGGCAGAACGACTTGAGCAACTGGGTGTAGATGTCGTCAATAAAGAGATGTCAGGACAGTGTATTCAAGATCGTAAATTAATTACGGGAGACAGTCCTTTGGCTTCTAATACTTTGGGGAAAATGGCTGCTCAGGCACTTTTAGCTGAAGTTCAGTAGATCAATAATATTCAATTAAAAAGACTGCAGTTGCAGTCTTTTTTGTACAGATCGGTTGATTCACGACCCTGTTACAAATGATCTCATCTTTTATGATCAATTTAGCCTGAGTGCATGATTTTGTCGGCCTTGCAAAGAAGAAATAGTCTGTCACTTTAACCTTCTCTCTAAAAAATATCTCATTTTACGCCATTCGATAACAGCTTTAAGACCTACCTACGGAGCGTACCTAGAGACAGGCCATCATCACATCGTCTGAGTACATCAAACCATGTACTTTCACACTTTTTATCTAGTGTGGAAACTATAATAAAGGCAAAGCATTCTATTTTATATAAAGCGTAATAATATTTAAATTTAGCCTGAAATATTTTTATAAATGAGTCTAATTTATTTTTTTAAATTTAATTTTTTTATTCTGTATTTTATTTTTAATGGCTTTATTTTTTTAATATTTATTTTTTAAGTTTATGAAGTAAAAGAAAATGCAAATAAATGGTTATATGATGTTTTTATTTTATTTTATTTTATTTTGTGACTGTGTTTTAATATAAGATTTTTTAATTTAAATATTTATTTTTTATTTGTTCTTGTGTTTTATATTTATTATTTTAAATAATGCTGTAGGTTGGGTGGCAATAATCAAGACGATAAGAATTTTATTTTCTTTACTGAAGTAAAGGAAATGGATCATGAATTCAAGCAATGATGCGTCTTCATAGCAAGATCAAATGAGTGCAAGTGGAAAAGCGCAGTACATGGCTCTTGGCTATACAGCAGTTGAGTCTTAGCTTTTTAGCGCAAAATGTGAGCTGAGTAGGATACTAGAGATGCGAGAAATTCTGCTGAGTATTTTATTTAATGACTGAATTTAAACCGTTTAATTGGATAAAAATATAGAATTATAAATAATGTTTACATAATATGTTTTCTTCTTTTATTTATGTTTTTGATTTTTTATTAATATGTTTTTAATTTATTTTGAAATTTTTATTTACATTTTAAATAGCATACCAAGTTTCAGTCAATAAAAATTAAAACAATAGGATGGGTTGGTTTTTTGGGGCTGTCTGTTATTTCATTATTCTGTTTGGGTTATTTTAATTTTATATGTGGTTTAATGGGTTCTAATTTGTATTGAGTTTAATTTTATGAAGCAGAGAGTGTGAAAATAATATGGGTTAATAGGGAAGGTTAAGTTCATGAAAATAGTAGTAATTAATATAGGATTATGTTTTTTATTTTGCTTGAATAATGCCTATGCAACGTCCGATGAATGGAGTACGCGTTGGAAAGCTTCTACAGTACGTTCTACAGAGAATTTAGTCCAAGCGAATTTAATTGAGCTCATGGACTCAGATTATTATGAAGGTCTTGGAAAAACCACAATTTATAGCACATCGACCAGCTCAATTGGGACCGTAAATTCATCTACCAGTAATGTTAATGTGAATGGTTCTGAGAACAGCGTTGATATTTCTAGTGATGCTGTGAATGAAGCAGCAGTGAATTCAACCACAAATCAAAATAATCCAGCATGCCCTAATTTGAGCACCCAACAGGGGGTCTCATTATGCTGAGTTTTCAAATCAATAGAAGATTAATATCTTCAGCGAGCGTGTTGGTCGCCTTAAGTCAAGTGCTAACAGGTTGTACGGGACTCGCAGCATCTAATAAACAGCCTGTCACTTTAGTACAAGGTCCTCCAATTACAGATATCTTTACCCCTTTTGATATGGCTTTGTCTTGTTTAAAAGGACAATTACGCACCGATGTTAATTTTTCTGTAGGGGCCATTTTAGACCAGACAGGGAAAGACGTGGTCACCAATGGCGGAAGTGGAAAAATGGTGACCCAAGGCGCAGGGGATATGGTGCAATCAGCCCTGTTCCAAGCTGGAGTCAGCCTGTTAAACCGACGTGATCCGCGGATTATTGAAAGTGAAGCAAAGTGGGGGATTCGAGATCCTCGAAATATTCACGCTTCAGATTATTACGTCACAGGGAGTATCAATAGTTTGGATTTTATTCCTGGCGGGGGTTTTGACATGCAAGTCGGTGGTGTTGGGCCTAGCTATAGCCAAACCCGAATAATGGTTGGTCTGGACTTGTCTCTTACCGATACCCGTAGCAGTCGAGTGGTCGCAAACGTCTCTCTGCAAAAGCAAATCGTTTCACAGGATTATGGTCTGAATGCAGGTCGATTTGCTGGACACACTTTACTGAATATTCAAATCGGCAAAGGTGAGCGTGAGGCAACAAATTTTGCATTACGCCAAATGCTGAATTTGGCAACCTTTGAGCTGTTAAGCCAGGTCATTCCCCCGAGTACATTTGAGAGTTGCAGAGCGGCGATTCCCCCTGAATTTGGCAGTCTCAATTTAACGCGCAGTTCGGTTGCACTGCATAAATATAAAGAAAGTCAGCAAAACAGCACGATTGAAAACCCCAATAAGCGCCTATTGGATGCCCAACCATACAAGGGGGCAGCGCCCAATGAAAAAAATAAATTAACGGATACACCCAGTAAAGATACACGTCCTCCGAAACAAAGAGAGTCTGAGTTGATTCAGGATCCTGATGCAGAACCAGAAATGAGCAAGCAGGATTTAATTAAATATATCAGCAAGAAAAAAGCTATGCCGTCTAAGTCTGTAGAGAAAGACGATGTGAAAACAGAGGAACCTGCACAACTGCTTTGGGATATCAATCCAGCAGTCACTGAAAATTATTGGTCAACAACGAATCGAGATTAACTGAATTGAAAAGATAGGCTCGCTCCTATTATATAAAAAAGAAGTACTTAGCGAGGAGTACTTTAGAGTGTATAAGGAAATAACGATGAATAAGACTATCAAAACAATTGCCTTATCTGTATCTGTAGCTTTCTTATCAAGTGCTGCATTGGCTGGAGGAGGACACCATGTACAGGTGGATACTGGTTTGCAAGACACCCTAGCACTTTTAGCTCAAAATGCTGAAAATGGAAGTGCGTTAAATTTAGCTATTAATACCAATAGCATAGACGCAACGGTGAATACGGCGGGTGGAATCAATGACGTGGGCACAATTGAAACCTCAGCAATTGGTGCTGTAAATACGGGTGAGATCACCCTTGAACAAGGTAGTGTGTATCAAGTGAGTTCTGGTGCATTTAGTGGTGATCTGGAGGCCTCCATGAGTGCTTGGAAAAACATGGATGGTCATCATTATCAACACTTAGACTCAGGTGTTGAAGCTTCTGTGGCAGCAGGTGTGGATACTGAATATTATCAAGAGCTGAATAGCACATTGAGCAATTACGCTGCTGCAAATTTAGCCTTTAATTCAGGTTCTGTTGATGCTTCAGTCAATACCAAAGGCTTCAAAAACACTGTTGAAAGTATCAAAACCTCAGCGATTGGTGCTGCAAATACTGGCAGTATTACGGTCACTGTAAAGTAAGCTCATTCCACGACTTAAATAAAAAATCCAACTATCATCAGATAGTTGGATTTTTTTAATTTTGATGAAGGTCATCCGATGTTATGCAATGCATTTACAAGATGACATCTTCAATTTTAAGCTTAGTAATCAAAGCTAAAGTGTTCAGTTGCCAAGGAAGTCATGGTTTTTGAAGGATTGACCATTGCTTCAGCATGACCTTGGGTACGTGGAAGCATACGCTCAAAGTAGAAGTCAGCCACTTTGATTTTAGCTTTATAAAATTCAGCTGTTTCTTGGCCTTCACCTGATGCCAATTTCGCAGAAGCTACAGCTGCTTGTTGTGCCCAGAAGTAAGCCATCATCACATAGCCAGAGAACATCAAGAAGTCTACAGATGCAGAAGACACGATGTCACGGTCTTTACGTGCTGCCAGCATAATACGAACAGTTAAGGCATTCCATTGTGCGCAAAGCTTAGTTAAGTCCCAAGCAAAACGGCGCATGTATTTGTTGCGAGCATGTTGACCACAGAATTTCAGGATTTCAGCGGTGTAGTCACGAATGACTTTACCTTTAGAGGTCAGCAGTACTTTACGACCGATTAAGTCAAGTGCTTGAACACCTGTTGTACCTTCATACAGTGTCGCAATACGTGCATCACGTGCAATTTGCTCCATACCCCATTCTTTAATGTAGCCATGACCACCATAAACTTGCATACCGTGGTTTGCAGCTTCCAAGCCTAATTCAGTTAAGAAGCCTTTTAAAATTGGAGTATAGAAACCTAAGTGATCATCATGTGCTTCAAATGCTGCAGTGTCACCACGCTCTAAGGCATCGGCCATTTTGTCTGCAATTTGCGCTGCATAATAAATCATTGAACGACCACCTTCAGCAATCGCTTTTTGAGTCAACAACATACGACGAACATCGGCATGGTGAATGATGGCATCAGCGACTTTTTCAGGGTCTTTTTTGCCAGAAAGTGCACGCATTGACATACGTTCTTTGGCATATGGAAGTGCACCTTGGAAAGAAAGCTCAGCATGTGCAATGCCTTGAATTGCTGTACCGATACGTGCGGTGTTCATGAAAGTGAACATGGCATGTAAACCTTTGTTTGGTTCACCAATCAAGTAACCGACAGCATTGTCAAAGTTGAGAACGGCTGTTGCAGAAGCACGAATACCCATTTTATGTTCAATTGAACCACAGGTCACAGGGTTACGTTCACCGAGGCTACTGTCTGCATTGACCAAGAATTTAGGCACAATGAACAGTGAAATTCCTTTGGTGCCTGCAGGTGCATCTGGAAGACGCGCAAGTACGATGTGAATGATGTTTTCAGTTAAATCTTGTTCACCTGCTGAGATGAAAATTTTAGTGCCTGAGATGTTATACGTGCCATCAGCATTCGGTTCGGCTTTGGTTTTGACTTGACCTAAGTCGGTACCACACTGTGGTTCAGTCAAACACATAGTGCCTGACCATGTACCAGCCACTAAGTTCGGCATATATAGATTTTTTTGTTCGTCTGTACCAAACTGCAAAATGGTGTTCATACAGCCGATGCTTAAACCTGGGTACATTTGGAAAGACCAGTTTGCTGTACCCATCATTTCCGATTTAATCAGGTTTAATGATTGTGGCAGGTTCTGACCGCCAAATTCTTCAGGGAAAGACAAACCTTGCCAGCCACCTTGGACAAACTGGTCATAAGCGTCTTTAAAGCCTTTTGGTGTTTTTACTTCACCATTGTCGAAGGTACAACCTTCTTCATCACCCGATTGGTTTAAAGGAGATAAAATATTTTCACAAAAATCTGCTGCACCTTCTAAGATCATATCTACCGTATCAGCGTCGGCAGCTTCACCATTCGATAGGGTTTGATAATGTGCAGGATAGTCCAGCACTTCATTCATTAAGAAGCGAATATCATGTAAGGGAGCTTTATATGCAGGCATGTGTGTAATCCTAATTTAGAAATAGTATTGGATTATTTAAAACGATCATTTCATTATTCATACATCGTATCAAAATACATTGATAAATCAGACCTAAAAAAATGTCAGAAAGGCGAATTGGTAGATAAAATCATCAATCTAAAAAGACAGTTCTGTTACACTGACTCGATGGTCTTTTGATCATGTACTTTTTTAATAAACTATAATTAACTCAGGTTTTCAGCAAGTATTATGCGCTTAAAATATATAACACTTTGTTTATTGGGTTTGAGTATCAGTGGGTGTACTCAGCATGTCATTAAATCCAATGCTTCTTCAGATCAGCAGTTGGGGCAACAAGCCACGCATGGTCTAAATGCCATGTTTGAAAATGCCAGTTATGATTTTAAAGGGCAGTTCTCGATTCAGTCGGATTTTAATTTTAATGAGTCAAAGCCTAGGGCTCAGTCAAATTCCAAGTCCAATGCTCAATCAAATGCAACGAACTTAGATCCAGAGTTGAAAAAGCAATTAGATCAATTATTAAAAAATCAAAAGATTCCATTTACAGCTAAAGAGAAGCAGGCCTTGTATGATGCGCTTGCGCGTGAACAAAATCCGTATGCATCACTGTATAGCACGGGTGAGTCACGTTCAGCTCGCACGCAAATTGCAGAATCATTGGTGAATTTACTCAATGATTTGCAGTTTAGTTACAACGGTTCCGTACATTTTCGTCAAAAACTGGCTGCACTGACGTTGCAGTTGAGTTATCAAAAGCCAACCTTACAAGTGCAAGCACAGTTGCCGATGGTGGTTGATTTTAATGACTATAAGTTTTACACCAACTATTTTGCCTTTATGCCATTCATGGTGAACCGTGAAAGTCAGGATCGTTTTGCATACATTGACTTTTCCAAGCATAAAGATGCATTTGGCCATATTGATTTTAAGAAATTTGCAGAATATTTAAAGCAAATGAATGCCTTGCCTTATGCATTGGCAGAGCCAAATCAGGTACATAGTGTGGGTTTGAGTAAACCAGAAAAAGATGCAGGATTGAGTAAGAAAATTCGCTATATCGGCGACTTAGAAACAGCACAAGTACAATTGGGCTTATTTGAATACGTCAACAAACTGCACTATACCCAGCAGATACAAGCTTTTGATGCCGAGCGTCTGATTCAAGACGCTGAAAAAACGCCAAGCGCAGCAGATGATGCGATGCAAGCAGCGAAAGAAGCAGAGATGGCTGCCGCAGGTGTAGCAACTGAAGACCCTGCTTATGCCTCACTTGAGCGTGTCACGAGTTTAGTGAATCAGCAAATACATCACTTAGGTTCACATACAGATGGGGATGAGCAGGGCATCGCGGTAGATGCGGTTACAGATGCGGCTGCTGATGTTGCCTATGCAGAGGATGAGACAGAGGATACAGAAGAAGTCTCTGCTTCTGCATCATCTAATACCCTCTCTGAAGAAGCTTGTGATGCGCTCATCAATACTAAGAATATTCCTATCGGCAAAGTGACGGCATGTCGGGACTATCAAGATATTGATGTGCTTGCGCCTAAAGCCGTGACTCAATCGGTAGATACAGAGAGTTTTGGTCAAGCCGCGATCAATGTTTTGGAAGAGCTAAAACCACTCTTTACGGCGTATCAAACTGAGCAACTGGTCGATGCACAAGGTTTTAAACAACTTTGGCAAAAACATCAGGCTGAAATTACACCGATCATGGCACAATTGGGAACAGAGCGTTCACCATTTGTGATGGATGTTGCACTCGACCAAAAAGGCCGTGCGCAAAATATGGATTACAACATTGTAATCAGCGATGAGCAAATTGGTAAGCTACAAATTAAGAGTACCAATCAGGTGTTTAATTATGGCAATGCCACAGCGATTGACCGTCAAGCTTTAAAAAACGCCAAATCTATTGAGGAAGTGTCTAAAGGTTCATTACTGGAAAACGTAGTGAAAGGCATGCTTGGACCATTAGGTGCAGACGCTAGCGCATCTCAAAGTGTTGAGACAAAATTGTCAGATACGGCAGAGCAACCTAAAGACATTTCTGATTATTACCAGAAAGTTGCCAAACAAAGCTATGCACGTCATCATTCAGAGTTAAAAGCATATCAAGCAACCTTTGCCTTGGTATTCGCTGCGCAGCGTCCAGAATATATTCGTTATTATAGCCCAGCGACCATCAATGAAATTTCAGAAGTGTATGCCTATGAGTTCATGGATATTGCAGAGCCGAAAGGTTCAGCACTGAAACGTTTGAATCAGTTACGTCAAAAACATGTCCTACAGCACCAACAAGACTTTGACGAATTGGGCGAACGTGTCGCGAATATTGTTGAAGATGCCTTAGACGAAGCACAAGAAAGTCAGCAATGGAAAGACTTGGTTAAAAAATACAAGACCAAGCAGGCACTCTTTGCACATGTCTATCAAGAAAAATTTACCGATAGCTATGAGATTGAGCCAGAGCAAAAAGCAGACTTAGCGCAGGCGGCACAAATTTTTGCTAAAGCATTTGCCGATGACTTAAAAGGTCAATTGACAGAAAAATCATTGCAAGGTTTGAAGCTTGAACATGACGACTTCTTTAGTGAGTCGACTTATTATGAGACGTATAAATCCGTACAAAAGCAGATGAAGTAATGTGAAAAAAGAACCTCTGCGGAGGTTCTTTTTTATTGAGTTTTATAAAAAATCTTTCAGGTTAGGTTTGACGCCATTCCAAATGGAAAAAGATTCAATCGCCTGACCAACAAGCATGCCATAGCCTTCTGAGGTGAGTACGCCACGTGCTTTGGCTTGGTCTAAAAAGGTCGAAGGTTTGCCATAGGCCATTTCATAGGCATGTTGAAACAGGAGTGTCTCGGGCAGAACGAGGGCGTCACCACTTAGGCTTGCGGAGGTTGCGTTAATCACCAGATCAAACTGACCATCGAGTGCATCTAAGCCGATAGCTTGGAGTTCAGCTTGAGGGACAGCTGTTTTTAAGTCACTCACCAGTTGCTCTGCACGGGCAAGGGTACGATTGGCAATCACAATTTTTTTTACCCCTGCTTGTACCAGTGGATAAATAACGCCGCGAGTTGCACCACCTGCACCGATGATTAGCACATCAGTCTGGTCTAAGTTCCAGTCCAAAGCATGAATGGCATCAACTAGCCCTTGACCATCGGTGTTGTCTCCATGCAGTTGACCATCGACCATCCATAAAGTATTTACTGCTTTTGCGATTTTGGCACGTTCAGTGAGGACTGCGCAGGCAGCAAAAGCTTGCTCTTTAAATGGAACTGTGACGTTTAGACCTATGCCACCGTGGGCGAAAAATTTTTGGATGTTGGCGAGGAAGCCATCGAGCGGTGCAAGACGTTTACTATAGTTGAGATCGAGCCCCATTTTTTGTGCAAACGCATGATGCAGTTCAGGTGAGCGAGACTGCTCAATCGGGTTGCCAATGACAGCGAATTGTTTGCTCATCGCACCAAGTCCATGTGAGAAATGCCGTTCAATATACGGCAAATTAGACTCAGGCTAAAGCGTTAGACTATTTTTTCTGAAGCGGAAGGGCTTATGGATTACAGATGTTGTGAATCGTATCAAACAATAGCTTTGCCGCAGTCAGGGTTAAGCCGATACCTGCAAATACGGTGATGCTGATAGAAGCATTATCATTGAATGCACTTTCAGAAAAAATAGTGGTACTGATCGAGCTTAGCAACACTATAGCAAAGCAGAAAAGAACCATGGTGGTCGAGCTAACTCTTTTTGCGAACATGTTTGGGACCTCAGAGAACAGCAAAGGAGGATACTAAATGTTGATGTCATTAAAATGAATACATTGAAAATGACTTAATTTAGCTTACGGTTTTTGCGAACTCAAAAGAACCCAATTGCTGTTTTAAACCTGTGACAATGCTTTAATAAATGCAAAGAAATGACGCTTTGTGTAGTGGTCATTCTACGGGGAATTGATCGGGAAATATATAAAATTTAATGGATAAGCTGCCCTAATCTAGTGAAAAGGGCATGCGTAGAGGGTATAGAATTGTAAGCCTGTGTGTCTATTTGAGTAGGTTGAGCCAATCTTGGGGTTTGAGGTAATAATCGGTGAGTTTTTTCTCAGCGGAATCAAGCTCCCATTCAGGTCGATATGACCAACCCGCCAAATTCGGCAAGCTCACTAAAATCGACTCGATACGACCTCCTGTTTGTAGACCAAAAAGCGTACCACGGTCATAGACCAAATTATATTCGACATAACGACCGCGACGATAGATTTGAAAGTCGCGTTGTGCCTCGCTATATGGCTTGTCTTGGTTGCGCTGGAAGATTGGAAGAATGGCATTCAGATAGCCATTGCCCACAGCTTGAATATATTGGAAACAGGTTTCAAAGTCCCATTGATTAAGATCGTCAAAGAACAATCCGCCGACACCGCGCTGTTCATCACGATGTTTTAAGTAAAAATAGTCATCGCACCATTGTTTATGTTCGGCATAGACTTCAGCGCCAAAGGGAGCACATAAGTCATGCGCCGTCTGATGCCATGACAGTACATCTTCATCGTTGGGATAAAATGGGGTGAGGTCAAAACCACCCCCAAACCACCAAATGGGGTCTTGCCCTTCTTTTTCAGCCACGAATAAGCGCACATTGGCATGTGAAGTCGGGACATTCGGGTTTTTCGGATGGATCACCAAGGACACACCCATGGCTTGTGCTTTGGCACCTGCAATTTGCGGATGGCGTTCAGTCGCTGAAGCGGGGAGTTTAGAAATGTTGATGTGTGAGAACATCACCCCGCCTTTTTCAATCACTGTGCCATTTTGTAAAACGCGTGAACGCCCCCCACCGCCTTCAGGACGTTCCCAGTCATCTATTTCAAATTGCGCTGTTCCACCGCCAGCACACTCTTGTTGTTCAAGTGCAGAGCAAATACGTGCTTGTAAATCGAGGAGAAATTCGCGAACGCGTTGGATATCCGCAGACGTTGGGTGCTGCATGAAAAGCCTCAAGGGAAGAGATGAAAACTGCCTACATCAAAACATAAAATAGCAAAAAGATTAAGAATATTTTCCTTCGGACTGCTAATGAGAAGTCGGGCTAAAGATAAGGCAGTAAAAATGAAATACAGCTATGTGAAAAATAATCTGACTAATTCGCTAGGTTGAATTCTGATTCCAAGCTCAGCAGAATAACCCAAATACAGACCCGAGTTTGATGATGCAGAATGGGCTGCATCTTCTGAATGCGGAAGAACTGATGGTAAATATGCGCGATTCATTGATTCAAAAATACAATGTTCCTGGTCCACGTTATACCAGTTATCCAACGGTGCCGTATTGGGAAGAGGCGCAGTTTTCTTTAGAGCAATGGAAACAGACGCTGAAAACATCGTTTGCTGAATCGAATTCAACTGAAGGCATCAGTCTGTATATTCATCTGCCTTTTTGCGAAAGCCTCTGTACTTTTTGTGGTTGCCACAAACGTGTGACTAAAAAGCATGAGATGGAGCAGCCCTATATTCGGGCGGTTTTAAAGGAATGGTCACTGTATTGTGACTTGCTTGAAGAAAAACCCCGCATTAAAGAAATTCACTTGGGTGGCGGAACGCCAACTTTCTTTTCGCCAATGCATTTAACTCAATTGATTGAAGGTATTCTTGCGCAAGCAGAGATTGCTGAACAGTATGAGTTTAGCTTTGAAGGGCATCCCAACAATACCACACGGGCGCATTTGCAAGCCTTGTATGACCTAGGCTTTCGCCGTGTCAGTTATGGGGTGCAGGATTATAATGAAACGGTTCAAAAAGCCATTCATCGGATACAGCCTTTTGAACATGTCGAGCAAGTGACGCAGTGGGCACGTGAAATAGGCTATAGCTCAATTTCACATGATCTGGTCTTTGGTTTACCTTTTCAGAACCTAGATGATGTCCTCAATACCATTAATCAAACCAATCGTTTACGCCCAGACCGTTTGGCATTTTATAGTTATGCGCATGTGCCTTGGATTAAGGGCAATGGACAGCGTGGTTTTAAAGACCATGATGTGCCGAAAGATGAAATAAAACGCCAGTGCTATGAAGAAGGAAAGAATAAATTACTGGCACAGGGATATCATGAAATTGGCATGGATCACTTTGCTTTAGAAAGTGATGCGATGTACCAATCATTTCAGGCAGGCACTCTGCATCGCAATTTTATGGGCTACACCGCTTCGAAAACCCAAGTGATGATTGGTTTAGGGCTTTCCTCAATCAGCGACAGTTGGTATAGCTTTGCGCAAAATGAAAAAAAACTCGAAGATTATTATGCGAGACTCGAAAACAATGAAATTCCTGTCTATCGTGGGCATATTTTAAGTGCCGAAGATTTGATGATTCGTCGTCATATTTTAAATTTGATGTGTGGCTTTCAAACGTCGTGGGCAGAACCAGAGATGCAATTTCCAGAATTGGTTGAGGTCTTGGGACAACTAGAAGAAATGCAGGACGATGGTTTATTAGAGATTAAGCCACAAAGTATACGGGTGACTGAGCAAGGCAAAGCCTTTGTACGTAATATTTGTATGGCGTTTGATTTGCATTTAAAACGCCGCCGACCCGAGAGCCGTATTTTCTCCATGACCATCTAATATGATTGGAGTGCTCTAAGTCGCCCTTTAAAAAAGCAGGCTTAGAGCATGTTTTCAAAATTTAAAAATCATCTTTCTTGTACAAGTGCGCCATGCGCTCATGTTTGGTCTTTAAATATTCTTCATTGAAGGGATTTAAACCAACCGTCAATGGTACACGATCCACCACATTGATCCCTTGTTCTTGCAGTGCTGCAATCTTCAGTGGATTATTGGTAATCAAGCGCACCTGCTGAATCTTCAGGTGATCCAACATAATGCTGACCATGTCATAACGACGTGCATCGGCAGGGAGGTTAAGCATCAGGTTGGCATCAACGGTGTCATGCCCTTGGTCTTGCAGCGCATAAGCACGAATTTTATTGGTGAGACCAATGCCACGACCTTCTTGACGCAAATACAGAATCACCCCTTGTCCAGCTTCATTAATCAGTTTTTGCGTGGCTTGCAATTGTGGGCCACAGTCACACTTCAAGGACGCAAAGGCATCGCCTGTGAGACATTCTGAATGAACACGGACTAAAACGGGTTCTGTGATCGGCTGATCGAGACCTTTTGAGAGTGCAACATGTTCTTCACCGGTCTTAGGATCTTGAAATACGGTGATGTTAAACTCACCAAAAGCAGTCGGTAAACGGGATGTAGCAACAAATTCAATCGGCACAGCTAAACCTGTAAATAGTTCAGAAATTGGCTAAAGTATAGCGTAATGCATCGACATTGGTAGAATTGCATCCATGAATTTATGCAGAAGATTTTCTTTTTTGTATAAAGCGAACGATAATAGTTGATAAATAGTAAGATTATTCAGGATAATCACATCCACTAAACGAACACCCAGTGAGAGCACTGCTCAAAACTGCATCGCTAGAAATATGGCTGATTGAAGGTGATAGCATTCGACGATATGATCGAATTACCCATTTGACCTAGCTAGATTTGCCAGGCTTTAGAAGGCTTTGCCATATTATGTTGTATACAGAAATACCAGCTCATCGCCCTGTAACACCGTTGTTGGATACGATTGATCATCCTCAACAACTTCGCTTGCTTGAGCAAAGTCAATTAGCACAAGTGGCAGACGAGCTACGTCAATTTATTCTGTATGCCGCAGGACAAAGTGGGGGACACTTTGGTGCAAACCTTGGTGTGGTCGAGCTCACCGTGGCATTGCATTATTGTTTTAACACACCAAATGACCGCTTAATTTGGGATGTCGGTCATCAAGCCTATCCGCATAAAGCTTTGACTGGGCGTCGTGAACAGTTGACTACGATTCGTGCCAAAGATGGTTTAGCTGCCTTTCCTGCACGTGATGAATCGGTATTTGATACTTTTGGTGTTGGACATTCTTCGACTGCGATTTCAGCAGGTTTGGGGATGGCACTGGCACGTCGTTATCAAAACAATCCTTGTGAAGTGGTCGCAATCATTGGCGATGGGGCGATGACTGCAGGTATGGCCTTTGAAGCCATGAACGATGCAGTTGCGCATGATGCGGACCTGATGGTGGTACTGAATGACAACGATATGTCGATTTCATGTAGTACTGGTGGTTTTGCAAAACATCTGGCTTCAATTTGGGAAAGTGGACAGTCCATTAATATTTCAGATGATGGCGAAGCCTATGTGCAGCCACATCCTGAATGGACTTATAACTCGCGCTTACATAGTGCAGCCACAGATGCGGCCGACAACGTTTTTAAAGCGATTGGTTTTGATTACTTTGGGCCTTTCGATGGGCACGATGTCGAGCAGTTGACACAAGTCTTTACCGCATTGAAAAAACGTAAAGGGCCACGTTTAATTCATGTCTATACCAAAAAAGGCAAAGGCTTTGCCCCAGCTGAAGCTGACCAAATTAAATATCACGCAATTACAAAAATAAATGCTACCGCATCTAGCAATACTGCACCGAAGTACTCAGATGTCTTTGGTCAATGGTTATGCGATGAAGCCGCACAAGATGAGCGTTTGTTAGCGATCACCCCTGCCATGTGTGAAGGCTCAGGTATGGTGGGTTTTGCCAAACAGTACCCACAGCGCTTTTTTGATGTCGCGATTGCAGAACAGCATGCGGTGACTTTGGCGGCGGGCATGGCGTGTGAAGGCTTAAAACCTGTAGTTGCAATCTACTCGACTTTCTTGCAACGCGGTTATGATCAATTGATTCATGATGTGGCCCTACAAAACCTAGATGTTACCTTTGGTATCGACCGTGCAGGCTTAGTGGGTGAAGATGGACCGACTCATGCTGGGGCCTATGACTATGCTTTCATGCGCACCGTACCGAATTTGG
Source organism: Acinetobacter halobius (assembly GCF_044130335.1). NCBI lineage: Bacteria > Pseudomonadati > Pseudomonadota > Gammaproteobacteria > Moraxellales > Moraxellaceae > Acinetobacter > Acinetobacter halobius. The sequence continues at coordinate 47,265 of NZ_JBIQOD010000002.1, read as the reverse complement.
TGATTATGGCGCCAAAAGACGAAAATGAATGTCGTCAAATGTTGCATACTGCTTATTTATACAATGGTCCTGCCGCAGTGCGTTACCCGCGTGGCAATGGTCTCGGAGTTGAGATTCAACAACAGATGACTCCGATGGAAATTGGTCAGGCTGAAATCGTCGCGAGTTTTAATGATGCCCAAGATGACGTTATTAGCATTCTTGCCTTTGGTAGTCGTGTTCAGGCCGCAGTAGAAGCAGCACAGAAATTGGCTGAACAAGATTTGGCTGTGCGTGTGGTAAATATGCGCTTTGTGAAGCCGCTTGATGAAAAAATGATTACGGCTTTAGCGCCCTCAACGGCTTTATTTGTCACGGTTGAAGAACATGCGGTGATGGCGGGTGCGGGCAGTGCAGTGAATGAATATTTGGCACAGGCTCAAATCGTGAAACCGATGTTAAATCTTGGTTTAGCAGATACCTTCATGCATCAAGCCACGCATGCGCAAATGTTGCATCAGGCCGGACTAGATGCCGAAGGCATTGAACGTTCAGTACGTCAAGCATGGTTAAAACTTGTACATATGGTGTAAACGCCGTTTTTAAATTTTAGAAACATTTTTTCCCTAAAAGCCCCGATCTTTGCTAAGATATGCGGGCTTTTATGCATTATTCTTTATCAATATCTTCAGATTGTAGTGGGTGTTCAATGGAACCTATGGTGGTGATGGCTGCGCGTGCGGCTCAATTAGTCGGTCAAGAGCTTTTAAAAGCGCATCAAAATCGTCATAAGCTCGATCTACAAGTCGAAGAAAAAGGAATTGATGGTCCTGTAACGCGTGTAGACCGTTATTTGGAACAATTGGCGATAGATACCCTACGTAAAAGTTATAAAAATCACAGCTTCCTTGGTGAAGAGTTTGGTCTTCAAGAAGGTAAAGGTCACGACGCAGATTGGTGTTGGATCATTGACCCACTTGATGGCACGTTAAACTTCATTAACGGTGTTCCTCACTTCTGTATCTCTATTGCAGTTCAACATAAAGGCATTACTCAACACGGTGTAATTTATGACCCTGTGAAAGATGAGTTGTTCTCTGCAAGTCGTGGTCGTGGTGCCATGATGAATCAACGCCGTATCCGTGTAAATGTAAAAGACAGCCTTGAAAATACATTCATGTCTGTGGGTCATGCTTACCGTGCAAAACGTAATGGTGAAGTGATTTCTTATGCAAAAAATCACTTTGATTCATTATTAAATGTGACTGAAGCTGGCGCGCAATACCGTCGTACAGGTTCAGCAGCATTAGATTTGGCGTATGTGGCAGCAGGTCGTTTCGATGCGTATTTCGAACTCGGCTTAAAGCCTTGGGACATCGCAGCTGGTGAGTTGATTGTGAAAGAAGCGGGCGGAACAGTGGTTGATGCACGTGGTGGTAGCGAATCTATGGAAAATGGCCAAGTACTGGCATGTTCTATGAAGCTGTTGAAACCTCTAATGAAAGCAGTTGTACCTGCTTGGGGTGAAGCTGCTAAGTAATCGCATGTAGATTGAGTTTAAGACATTGAAAAAGCCCTCACAAGAGGGCTTTTTCTTTTATGATGCGGAAAATAAAAACAAGTAAAGGTATTTATGCTCTTTCATTTTATCGGTTCTGGTGGAGCAGGAAAAACAACGGTTGCTAAACTACTTTCAGTACAAATGGAGGTAGAGAGCCATGATTTAGATGAATACTTCATGCATAGAGAGGGGGATATTTCCGATTATATTGAATATTATGGTTACGATACTTACGTACTTCGGAACATTGAATTATATATACAACTTGGAAAATCACTTAGTCGGCAGCAACATCATATTTTGGTGTGTTCATCTGGATTTATGACCTATACACATCCGCTTAGTGATACATATATAAGGCTTAAACAACAGATCATTTTAGATCCTTATACTTTTTTATTTTTGCCATCATTAGACAAGCAATGCTGTATTCAAGAAATTGTGAAACGACAAATGGGGCGCAGTTATTTAAAGGCAAATAAAGAAAAAGAGAGCACTAAAATCAATAAGCGTATAGATCACTATTTAAGTTTGCCGTGTAGGACCGTCATCACCGATCAATTGCCGTGTCAAATCGTGGCAGCATTAGAGCAAGAGCTAGTACAATTAATTGCGTTTTATGGTTGATAGTGGAGGGGGAGAACGAAGAATGCTATTTAATTTTTTCCTAGATGGTCAAAAAAGTTGAAGTGAAAACCTGTATTTATTCAATGTTTGATAAAAATATTGTATCAATTTTAAGAAAAGAGGTGACTTTTGAAAATATCCTGCTATACTCCGCCCACGCACTAAATTTCGTTCATTACCTGAACATTCTCTTCTATCATTGTGTATGCGCGTCCGGTCCAAAGAGAGGACATTATTTCGCGCCCCACCCAATCGCTTAAGCGATTCCTTCAGGTTGCGGCTGTAATCAAATGTGCGTTATACGCATCGTCGTTCTCGGATCGCCGCTGATTCTATATTTTCAGCGATTATTGCTGTGCCGCTTTTTGCCGATGTCCATCTGATTTTATTTTTAATGGAGCACCCATTTTTCGGGTGAAATACTCTATGAGCAAGACTTTTGCTGAATTTCCTTTACACGAATCGTTACAACAAGCTCTACAAAGCCTAGGATTTACGTCTCCTACGCCAGTTCAGGAACAATCTATTCCTGCAGCTTTAGACGGTAAAGACCTTTTAGTATCGAGCCAAACTGGTTCAGGTAAAACTGCAGCGTTTTTATTACCAACGTTAAACGCACTTGCAGGCCAAGAAACTTTCGTTCCGTTCAAAGAACGTATGAAAGCAATTACTCAACCGAATATTTTAGTTCTTTGCCCAACACGTGAGTTGGCGCAACAGGTGAGCCAAGACGCAATTGCATTTGTTCGCCACATGAAAGGTGCACGTATTGCTGCAATCATGGGTGGTATGCCATTTGGTAAACAAATCCAACAGTTAAAAGGTGCGCAAGTTGTTGTTGCAACACCAGGTCGTTTACTTGACCTTGTGAACCGTCGTCAAATCAAATTAGACAAAGTTGATGCTCTAATTGTTGACGAAGCAGACCGTATGCTTGATCTAGGTTTCTCTGAAGACTTAGAAGCGATTAGCGACCTTGCAGCAAACCGTAAACAAACTTTAATGTTCTCTGCAACATTTGCACCACGTATCATCACACTTGCTGAACGCATGATGAATGATCCTGAACGTATTGCAATTGAGACAGGTCATTCTACCAATACAGATATCACTCAGACTTTACACTGGACTGATGGTTTCGAGCACAAGAAAAAACTTTTAACTCACTGGTTGAGCGAAGAAGATCTTGATCAAGCAGTTGTTTTCGCGTCTACACAAGAAGACACAGACATGCTTGCTGAAGAATTGGCTGAAGCGGGTCACTCAGTGGTTGCACTTCACGGTGCAATGCCACAAACCGTACGTAACCGTCGTTTACGTAGCATCCGCGAAGGTCGTGCAAAAATCTTGGTTGCAACTGACGTTGCTGCACGTGGTTTAGACGTACCAACAATTTCACACGTTATTAACTTCGGTCTTCCTATGAAGAACGAAGACTATGTACACCGTATTGGTCGTACAGGTCGTGCGGGTCGTACTGGTAAAGCAATTACTTTAGCAACTTACCGTGAACGCGGTAAAATCCGTGCTTTAGAAGACTACTTAGATGCACGTTTAGAAGTATCTGAAATTGAAGGTTTAGAGCCATCTCCACCTCCAGCACGTTCTGGTCGTGATGGTGGTCGTGGTCGCAATGGCGGTGGTCGTCGTGATGGCGGTCGTGGCGGTTTTGGTGGCGGTCGTCGTTTTGAAGGCGAAAGCAACTTTAAGCGTCGTGAAGGTGGTCGTGATGGCGAACGTCGTTCATTCGGTGGTGAAGACCGTCCACGTCGCGAATTTAACAATGATCGTCCACGTCGTGAAGGTGGTTTTGAAGACCGTCCACGTCGCGAATTTAACAACGATCGTCCACGTCGTGAAGGTGGTTTTGAAGACCGTCCACGTCGCGAATTTAACAATGATCGTCCACGTCGTGAAGGTGGTTTTGAAGACCGTCCACGTCGCGAATTTAACAACGATCGCCCGCGTCGCGAAGGTGGTTTCAACGACAAGCCGCGTTTTGACTCGAATGATGACAACCGTGGTAACCGTGTAGACTATAAACCACGTCGTGAAGGTTCTTTTGGTGACCGTCCTAAACGTGATTTTGGTGATCGTCCACAACGCCGTGAAGGTGGTTTTGGTGACCGTCCACAACGTTCTTTTGGTGAAGATCGTCCTAAGCGTTCGTTTGGTGGTGATGACCGCCCTAAGCGTACATTTGGTGAAGATCGTCCAAAGCGTGAATTTAACTCAGATCGTCCACGCACTGAAGGTGGTTTTGACCGCCCACGTCGTAAGTTCAATGACTAATTTGAACTAAAATTAAAAAAACCAGTGGAAACACTGGTTTTTTTAATGTCTATTGCTTTCAATCCGAAAATTAAAATGTATACTGAGTCATATTTTAATTACATTGATAATAATGATGCACAATAATGAGGTTGAATCAATCGCCACTCACTCTGACGCGAAAGAGGTCAATATGGCACATTATCTTGGATTTTTTTTACTGATTTGCAATATCCTTTTCTTTGTCTATAGTCGCTATGGATGAAGTGATCCGCTTTATTTAGGTTGTTTTCTTCCATTAAATAAATATAAATACAACCAATTGAAATCAATTCGTGCACAAAATTAGGCATGGAATACGCTAACATATCGTTTTTTAATCCTTTATAGTATGCATGCTGAAAAAATGCAGGAAAACGCACAGCTATGAATAATCAAGCGCCTCTGACTGCTCAAGCCCTCATTGAGGTCAAAAACCTGAGCTTTAAGCGAGGGGAACGTGTTATTTATGACAATGTCGGTATTACAATACGACAGGGTCAAATCACGGCCATCATGGGACCATCGGGAACAGGTAAAACCACTTTACTGCGTCTGATTGGGGGACAATTGACACCAGATCAGGGCGAAGTGCTTTTAGATGGACAAAACATTGCGAAAATGTCACGCAAAGAGTTATTTGCTGCGCGTGCACGTATGGGCATGTTGTTTCAAAGTGGAGCGCTGTTTACCGACATGTCAGTCTATGAAAATGTAGCTTTCCCAATTCGCGCGCACACGGCATTGCCTGAACATTTGATTGCAGAGATTGTGTCTTTAAAACTGGAATCTGTCGGCCTGCGCGGCGCAGAGCTGATGATGCCTTCTGAGCTTTCAGGCGGGATGAACCGTCGTGTGGCTTTGGCGCGTGCGATTGCACTGGATCCTGAACTGATTATGTACGATGAACCCTTTGCAGGACAAGATCCGATTGTGAAGGGTGTACTCACACGTCTGATTCGATCATTGCGAGAAGCTCTTGATTTAACAACAATTATTGTCTCACATGATGTGGCTGAAACTTTGTCGATAGCAGATTATATCTATGTTGTCGCTGAGGGCAAAGTGCAAGGTGAGGGGACGCCTGAACAGTTACAGGCGAATGCATCTCCATTCGTGAAACAATTTTTAACAGGTTCAGTTGAAGGACCTGTCGATTATCAATTTAGCCAAAAGGCATATCTAAGTACTGAGGTGCAAGCATGAATGCGATAGCACTCTTAGGTCGACGTGTGATTGAACGGGTTCGCGGCATAGGTGTTGCGAGCTTAATGTTATTGCAAATCTTATTTTCGATGCCAACGGTACAGGGCGTTCGGTTATTTGTATACCAAATGTACCGTGTTGGCGTATTGTCGCTACTTATTATTGTGGTGTCGGGGCTATTTATTGGTGCGGTCTTGGGTCTACAGATGTATAGCATCTTAGTGACCTTTGGTAGCGAAGCGATGCTAGGTACTGCGGTTGCATTGACTTTACTCCGTGAGTTAGCACCTGTGGTTGCTGCACTGTTGTTTGCAGGCCGTGCAGGTTCGGCATTAACAGCTGAGATTGGCTTAATGAAAGCCACAGAGCAGTTGTCCAGTATGGAAATGATCGGGGTTGATCCACTCAAACGTGTGATTTCACCGCGACTTTGGGCGGGTATTTTTAGTTTGCCGATGCTGTCTGTCATCTTTGCTGCAGTCGGGATTATGGGCGGTAAAATGGTGGGTGTGGACTTCTTGGGTGCAGATGAGGGCTCTTACTGGAGTGGCATTCAAAGTAGCGTAGAGTTCTATAAAGATGTCCTGAATGGCACCATCATTAAAAGTTTTGTTTTTGCTTTAATTTGTACATGGATTGCGGTGTATCAAGGCTATGCCTGTGAACCGACATCTGAAGGTATTGCGACATCAACCACACGCACTGTGGTGTATTCATCGCTCTGTGTTTTAGGTTTTGATTTTGTGTTGACTGCGGTCATGTTTGGAGGTGTTTAATGAAATCACGTGCAAGTGAGCTGGCAGTCGGCATATTTGTCATTCTCTTCGGTATCGCTTTGTTTTTTATTGCGATGCGAGTAAGTGGCTTGGTGGGCTCAAATCTCAGTGATCGCTATGAAATGAGTGCAACCTTCGATAACGTGAATGGTTTAAAACCACGTGCGAAAGTGACGATGAGTGGGGTGAAAATTGGTCAAGTTGATCAAATTAGCTTAGACCCTGTGACACGTTTAGCCACGGTTTCTTTTTCTTTAGATGGGAAGTTGACATCTTTCAATGCAGCACAGCTCAAAGAAGTTGAAAAGAATGCACTTGAAGAGCTTCGTTACAGTAGCGACTATACCGCTGCGGATGCTGCGCAACAAAAAGAAATGGAAAAGCAACTTATTGCGAACATGAAGTCCATCACCAGCATAGATGAAGATGCTTATATTATGGTGGCAACCAATGGTCTGCTTGGTGAAAAGTACTTGAAAATTGTTCCGGGGGGTGGCTTGAACTACGTGAAACGTGGTGAAAGCATTGGCAATACCCAAGGTACAATGGATCTAGAAGACTTAATTACTAAATTTATTACGGGTGGGGCAGGTAAATCGCAAGATGCTGCAGCAAAGACTGAGCAACCTGAAACCGCTGAAACAACAGATGCCAATGTGTCATTTGTTGAATGATTTGAAGAGGAACAATTGTAGTGAATACTTTATTGAAACAAACACTAACAGCTAGCATTTTATCAACCTTGCTTGCAGGTACTGCTTTTGCAGCGCCAAGTGAAGCACCACCTGCTTTTGTTAAAAAAGTGGCAGATGGCCTGATTGCGCGTTTAAAAGCAGATCATGCCAAGCTACAAAACAACCCAGCTGCTGTGAAAACGATTGTTCGTCAAAATCTAGATCCATATGTCGATTCACAAGCGTTTTCACGTATCGTGATGGGGACTTATGCGACCAATCAATACAGTACTGCTGCACAGCGTGCGAAGTTTGAAAATAACTTTCGTGAAACTTTGATTGAAAACTACGGTACTGCATTCGCGAAGTTTAGTAATCAGACATATACCATCCGTCCGTATAAAGAAACGAACAGCAAAAACCCTGTGGTGACGATCGACTTTAATAACAAAGGCGAAAAAATCCCAGTATCTTTCCAGTTGGCGGATAAAGGCAACCAATGGAAAATCCGTAATATCAATGTGTCGGGTATCGACCTTGGTTTACAGTTCCGTAATCAGTTCGCGGCAACGGTTAAACGTAATGGTGGCGACCTAGATAAAGCGATTGCAAACTTCCAACCTGATGCAGAAGCAGCGGTTGAAAAGAAAAAATAAGTAGGTGAAAGGTGATTAACTTTAGCAATCAGGAAATGCAGCTTTCAGGTCAGATTACCTATGACAATGCTGAAAGTTACTACCAGCAAGGTTTGAAGGTGATGCAGTCACAGTCTTATCCTGTGGTGGTGAATCTGGCTCAGCTTGAGCATGGCAGTACATTGGCACTGGCGGTTTTAGTACGTTGGGTGCGTCAAACACCAAATGCGCACAGTTTACATTTTAAAGCGGTGCCTGAAAAAATGATGAAAATCATTCAAGCCTGTCATTTGCAGGATGACCTCAAGTTAATCCCTTAAATAAAAAAAGCACCGTGAGGTGCTTTTTTATGTATTGCATTTCTTAAATCTATGAGGAAAAGCAGTGTCTTAAGGTGTACTCAAATCCATTTTTTCCAGCGGAAGTAAATCAGCGGGCCAATCAAGAAAGCCACCAAAATTAAGCTGACAATCACAAAACTGGTCGTTCCTCTTGCAAAAGGCAATACATCGGTGTTCATCCCATAAATACTGGCAATCAGCATTGGTGGAGCGAGCATACTTGGTAAGATGGAGAAGCGACGAATCGTGTCATTCTGCTCGGTGTTAATGAAGCCTGAGGTGGTGTCGAGCAAGAATCGGACTTTTTGGAACAAGAAGGCATCGTGTTCAACCAGTGAGCGGACGTCTTCGCTGAGCTCTCGAATATCCGCATCATAAATATGACTGCCTAAAGCACGTGGACGTGATAAAAAAGTCAGTACACGACGTAAGTCAATCAGACACAGCTGTGCTTTCCCAAGCATATCTTCCAAGTGTGCCAGACGCGTAATCATGTCATCCAAGTCGAGAATCATCTCACGGTGTCGGTTATTCAGAACTTCTGTGGAATACTTTTCCAAGTCCTTGTGGATATCTTCTAAGATATCCGCAAGCTCGTCCAATTTGGCTTCAAGTAAACCGAGTAAGATCCATGTCGGGTCTTTATAGTCAATTTCGTAGTCATTACGACGTGCACGCGCACGGAATGCCCGAAATGCGACCAATTTTTCACCACGAAGAGTGAAGAGTCGCTCTTTATGCAAAATGAATGCCACGGTTTGTACCGTGGCAAGCGCTCCGTTGCTTTCTTCAGTTTCGCCATCGACTTGGTAATTTTTATTTTTCGTTAAAAAATACGTACTGATATGCAAAATACCATCATCATCACGGTAGAATCGAGCTGAAGATGAAATGTCTTCGAGTGATTTTAACGTAGGTAAATTTTGTTCATATGCATCTAAAATCCACTGTTGTTCTTCTTGTGAGGGAGCAATGAGGTCAAGCCAGACCAAATCGGGCTGAAGATCGAAATCGCCATTAATGGTGATGTCTTCTAAGCTACCGCGCTCTGTGGCGTAAAAGGCTTCAAGCATGCCGTCTTTCTCCTTTGCGCAGTAATGGTTGAGGTGGATGGGTGTATTTTAGACAAGGATTGCAATAAAAACACTGATCGAATGGTTAAATTGCTAAAAAATATCCATTCATTTTAGTGAAGTTGCATGACAATTAAATATCAGAGTAAAAAATGACAAATTCAATTGCGATCTTTTGTGGTTCCGCATTAGGTTCAGATCAAATCTTTTCAGAAACAGCTCGTCAGGTTGGACACACCATCGCTGAACAAGGCAAAACCTTGGTCTATGGTGGGGGTCGCTCAGGTTTAATGGGTATCGTGGCTGACAGTGCTTTAGAAGCGGGTGGTCAAGTGATTGGTGTGATTCCACACGTGCTGGTGGATCGTGAATTGGCACATCAAGGCCTCACCGAGTTATATGTCGTCAAAGACATGCAAGAGCGTAAACTGAAAATGTCAGCCTTGTCGGATGGATTTATTGCAATGCCAGGCGGTGCTGGGACTTTAGAAGAAATCTTTGAACAATGGACATGGGCTCAACTCGGCATTCACCTCAAGCCAAATGCCTTTTTGAATGTAAATGGCTTTTATGATGATTTAATCAAGTTTCTAAAAATGACAACCAGCAAAGGTTTTACCCATACACGTTTTACCGACAGCCTGATTGTATCGGACTCAGTGAAAACAATTTTAAAGCAAATGGATCAATTCCAAGCACCTGAACCGAAGTGGGGCATGGTTGATCCTGAGTTGTTGGATGTCAAAGCATGAAGGTGATTACGGTTGCTGCAGCCATTATTGTAAATGCACAACAGCAGCTTTTATTGGTGCGCAAGCAAAACACCACGTGTTTTATGCAAGTTGGCGGTAAGCTTGAGCCAAATGAAGCACCTGAGCAAACCATGCTGCGTGAGATTCAGGAAGAAATAGGCACAGATGCGATTATTAAACAGTTTGTCGGTCGTTTTGAAACAGCCACAGCTAACGAGCCTGATTTTAAATTGGTCAGCTACGTTTACCATGTTCAGCTTCAGCAAGCGCCACAGATTGCGGCTGAAATTGCGGAAATGAAGTGGCTGAACTTGGATGATCAACAAACTGCACTTGCACCGTTAACCACTGAGGTGGTCATCCCTTGGGTGCGGGAACATTTGCTGATTGAAGTCGTTTAACTATTCCAGTGCGTAGGCAATACACGCGGCGCTGACTTTATGACAACCTAAGTGTTCAAGTTGTAAAGTCAGGGCCTGAATGGAGCTGCCTGTGGTCACGACATCATCCAAAATTAAAACACGTCGGTAATGTTTTGCATACTGGCGTTGCTGTGGATCAATTTTAAACTGTTGTTGAATTTGATCTAAGCGTTCTAGTCGACTGAGTCCTTTTTGTGAATGTTGATGCAGCCGAATCACAGGTTGCCAAATGGGAACATTTAGCTGCTTGGCTAAGTCTTTGGCGAGGATCATTGATTGGTTATAGCCACGTTCCGCTAAACGTTGGGGTGAAATCGGCATCGGAACAATTGCTTGCACTTTAGGTAAGCGTATTTGCTGAAGAATGCCTGAAAATAAAGGTTGCCAATGCAGTTGTTGTTCATATTTGAACTGCTGAATCAAATGATCTAAAGGATATTGATATTGTCCTGCGACATGAATACTCAGCGCTTGCTTTTCAATGGTTTGTGGATGCAGAGGAAGCTGTTGCCAGCAGTCCAGACAGACCGAGTGCAGATCTGCACGTACAATGCCACACAACTGACAAGGCTGTGCTTTGTGTAGCAACTGTTTGGCAGTGTGCAGTAAATGACTAAACATAGGCATAGCGTGGTGCTTCAGGCAGCCAGCGTTTCAGTAAGGCTTCAGCATTTCTAGGATAGTCTTTTAAAATCTGAGCTGCGACAAAATGGGCTTGATTGAGCAAATGATCATCACGCTCCAGTTTCGCTACACGAAAGCCCATATCCCCGGTTTGTTTGGTGCCGAGTAATTCACCTGGGCCACGAATTTCCAAATCTTTTTCGGCAATTAAAAAGCCATCATTGGTTTCACGTATGATGCGTAGGCGTTCTTGCCCATTTTGAGATAGCGGGCTTTTATACAATAGTGCACAAAAACTGGCTTTGGCACCTCGACCAACACGGCCACGTAATTGGTGCAATTGAGACAGTCCTAAACGTTCCGCATTTTCAATCACCATGATCGAGGCATTTGGTACATCGACCCCCACTTCAATCACTGTCGTAGCAATCAACAGTTGTAATTGATTGGCTTTAAACTGTTGCATCACGGCTTGTTTTTCATCGGCTTTCATTTTGCCATGTACGAGGCCAATGTTGAGCTCAGGGAAGCGTTCTTTAATTTCTAAATAGGTCGCTTCAGCGGCTTGAGCATCTAAGGTTTCAGACTCTTCAACCAAGGTGCAGACCCAGTAAGCTTGTTTGCCTTCTAAGCAGTTACTGGCAATACGTTGCAGGACTTCTTCACGGCGGTCGAGTGGAATGGTCACGGTTTGAATCGGCGTTCGTCCGGGTGGAAGTTCATCAATCACGGACGTGTCTAAGTCTCCATAGGCGGACATGGCTAAAGTTCGTGGAATCGGCGTTGCGGTCATGACCAATTGATGTGGGGTCATATTCTGCGCACCTTTATTACGCAGGGCTAAGCGCTGATCGACCCCGAAGCGGTGCTGCTCATCAATAATCACTAATCCAAGTTTGGCAAAGCGGACATTGTCTTGAAACAAGGCATGCGTACCCACCACCAGATGCGCCGTGCCGTCAACAATGGCTTGTTCGGCTGTGGCACGGGCTTTGCCTTTTTGTTTACCTGAAAGCCAAGATACACTGAGTCCCAAAGGCTCAAACCATTTTTTAAAATTGAGATAATGTTGTTCCGCCAAAATTTCAGTCGGTGCCATTAACGCCACTTGCCAACCTTCTTCTAAAGCATGACAGGCTGCGACGCCTGCGACCAAGGTTTTGCCTGCACCGACATCGCCTTGAACCAAACGTAGCATCGGTTTATTGAGTTTTAAGTCGTGTACAATTTCTTTGGAGACGCGCTTTTGTGCATTGGTCATTTCAAAAGGCAGGCTACTGAGCAGTTGTTTGGCAAACTGACGACTGGCAGAAATACGTGGGGCTTCAATCTGTTGGATATAGGCACGACGGCTTAATAGACTGACCTGATGCGCAACCAACTCTTCAAAAATCAAACGTTGCTGGGCTGGATGCGAACCTTGACTCAATTGCAACATATTGGCATCTACAGGAGGGTGATGGATGTAGTCCAACGCCTGTTTAAGTGCATAGCCATTGGTAAATTTTGCGGGCAGTAGTTCAGGTAAATCATCACTGTGCTTGGCGAGAGCCTGTTTGATGTATTCACGAAACTTCGGTTGAGTCAGCCCTTCTGTACTGGGATAAATCGCAGTCAGTTGAGTTTGTGGAAGTGGCGTATGCTCTGTAATGAGTTGAATTTCAGGATGATACATTTCCAAGCCACGCGCGCCCACGCGGACTTCACCAAAAATACGCAGACGATTACCGATCTTTGCGCGGTCCGTTAAACCTTTATAAATATGGTAAAAGCGTAAAGTCACTTTGCCAAAGTCATCTTGCAGTCCAATCGCCATTGATTTACGTTTACCCGGCGGAAAGTCCACACCTTGAATCGTGCCTTCGAGTAAGTAGCTACGCCCCACAGTCAATTGGTTCATGGGGATGATCGTGCTACGATCTTCATAGTCTCGTGGCAGATGAAACAACAGATCATCTGTAGTGAAGAGATTCAACTTTTCAAGTAGTGCAGCAGAGGCAGATCCGACCCCCTGCAACTGATGGACTGCAGCCATGTCCCCTCAACTTTGTCTGTGATTTGGTGCTAAATGCATATTTTATTTATAGGTTATGGTAAAACATCTCAGCGTGTTGCTAAACAGTTATTTCAGCAAGGCCACCAAATTACCACAATTAGCCGAAGTCCGAAATCAGATGATTGGGCTGAGCATTTGACTCAAGATATTCATCAGTTGGATTTATCCCAAGTCGCACCGATTGATGCTGTGTATGTCTTACTCTCGCCTGAGGGCAGTACGGTGGAATCGTATCAGCGAACTTTTGTAGACTCGATTGCACCCATGCTACATGCCTTAAAAAGTCATCCTTTAAAAAAAGTGATCGTGGTTTCTTCCACCCGTGTATATGGTGAAAGTGCAGGTGAGCGAGTTGATGATGAGACTTCTCCTCAGCCAAGTGATGCGCAAGGGCAGGTGCTATTGAATATGGAAGCAACATGGCAACACGCTTATCCTTATGAATGTGTGATTGTACGTCCAACAGGCATTTATGGAACCTCAGTTACACGTATGATTAAACTTGCAGAAACCACAAAATCTTATCCTAAACTGCATTGGTCGAACCGAATTCATATTGAGGATTTGGCGGCTTTTTTAGCGCACTTGCTTCACGTGGAACATACTGAAAAGTCTTACATTTGTAGCAATAGCCAACCACTGCCTTTACATGAAATCATGCAATGGTTTCAACAGCAGTTAGGACTGCCAGCTTTGGTTTTGGAAAGTGATGCACCATCAGGCAAGCAAATTTATGCTACGCGGATGCAGAAGATGAATTTTGAATTACAGCATCCACATTGTTTTGATGATTATTTGGCATTGTTAGCAGAGCGTGAGTCAAAATAATTTTTTACTTTCACTCATAAAAAATGTGAAGCATCGTTTGGGAAATGGCTGTGGAACGTGAATAATCATGACAAATCCGTTCTAGTGTGCTGAACCTTAGAGTGGATTTAATTAAGATGCTGATACTTATAAGAAAATTTTAATAATTTTGTATGAGTTGTATAATGTTGATTTTAGAAATATTAAAATTTAGACGAATAAAAGGATTGCCCTGATTACCCCCCCCATTTTTTCTATATACTTACCTTTTTTTAATATCTTTGAGACTAATGAAGGCTATAGAACTTTTTGCTGGTATTGGTGGTTTCCGACTAGCATGTGATGAACTTGGTATTGATACCATTTGGGCAAATGATATCGATAACAATGCATCAAAAGTTTATCGACAAAATTTCCCTGAAACCATTCATGTTCAAGATGATATAAATGCACATATTTCTGAGGTTCCTGATCATGACCTTTTAACAGGGGGCTTTCCTTGTCAACCTTTCTCTAGCGCAGGAAAGAAACTTGGAATTAACGATGTTCGAGGGACATTATTTGCCTCTATTGTTGAAATTATAAATTTAAAACAACCTCAATTTTTTGTGTTGGAAAATGTAAAACGTTTACTGTCTATGGATAGTGGTTCACATTTTTCCACTATTTTGAATGCCTTAAGCTCAATCGGATACTTTATTGAATGGCGCTTATTAAATGCTTCAGATTTCGGCCTACCTCAGAATAGAGAAAGAGTGATTATCACTGGCTATCGTACAAATAATATTAAAGAAATTACTCCAAAGCTTCTTCCTAAAAATGACACACTTAACATCAACCATTTGTCTTTAAAAAAAGTATATGATTTCTCGCAATGGATTGATTTTTCAAAGCATAAATCCAAATTTAAAATTTGGGGGTGTGCTTACGATGGTAAGTTTATAGACATTGATATTAAAGAATTTTCAATGGCTTTACCTCCTAAATACCTCTATGAAGTTCTAGAAAAAAATCCTGATAATTCTTTCTTCTTTAATGAAGATACAAAAAAGAGAATTGAAGAAAGTATTGAAGTAAATAGGTATTACAACGGTGTAGAAATACGATACAACCAAAAAGGTGGAGCTCGTATGGGTTATTCAATCTTTGGGGTGAAAGGTGTAGCACCGACTCTTACTAGCTCAACTAGTCGTCACTATGAACGTTATGAAATAGATGGCTCTTATAGACGATTAACTAATATTGAATATGCTCGTATTCAAGGATTTTCTGATAATCACTGCCGAAATATTTCCGTGTATGACCAATATGTTCTTTTTGGAAATGCTGTACCACCCGCACTCGTAAAATGGGCAATAAATCAACTTACTAATACCAAAGGTCTAAGCCTAGATCAATTAGAGAATACTGATGACTTTAAACTTACAGCCTCAAGCTACTGAATTACGAAATAAAATTTCTGAAAACTTAGAGCTGGTACAAACTTCCATAAATCACTATTTAGCTGGTAATGATTTAAATGAATTAGAATCGATACTTACTCGATTAGGACGGGGTGGTAAACTACCTCATTGGTATGATGGATTAACTAAACGCTCTTTGCCTAATTATGATGGTAAGACTATCGGTAGTATTGTTGAAATGATGTTACTCGCAACAATAGAACATAAGATATTTAAAGATATTCCTAACCTACCTGTGTTGATGATTAACCCAGCTAAAGGAGTCGATTTTCCTCAATTAGGTTTAGGTGTAAAGTCCCCATCTGATAACTTCTGTACAAGCGAACCTTTCTTCTCGACTTATGAGCGCTTACTAGGGAATATGCACGATAGCTTAGTTCTTTTAACAAATTATCAAGACAAAGATTTTAAAGATGGAAAATCTACTCTTGCCATAAAACAGACAAAATTATTACGTGGAAGTGAATTAGCTGATAAGAATTTATGTGCTTTAGCCAAAGAACATCGTAATTTCTTATTAAATAAGAATGAAACTTTGTGTAAAAAATTTATCCAATTCCTCGCACATGTAAATCAATCTAGTTTTATGGCCAATTACTTAGTGACCTTGCTTAAAAATTTGCAGCAAGAGAAAAAAGTAATTGATAAAGAAATTGATAAAATTGAGAAAAACTTTGAAGCACGAATTCTCAAACAAATTAAAAAGGGAGAAGTCCCTTTTGACAAGGCGGAAATAAGTGAAATTTTGAAGATTAAAGATACACCCCATCAAGTTGAAGCAATTATCAATTGTTGTAATGATTGGGTTATTGAAAATCAAAAAGAATTTGCTCGAGTAGCAAATGACAATGAGTGGGAAAGATTCCTTGTAAGCCCATTGGACGGTAAAATTTCAATTAGTTTCGCACTACAATGGCGTTATAACTTTGCTAGTGTGTTTGGTAAAACCACTGATGATACAAACTTAGCTGAAGTATAAAAATATATGAGAGTACAAAATTAGTTGTACTCTCATTACTTAACATAAAATCTCTTATACGAAATAGAACTTAATTTTTATTCATAGACTTACAGCATAGGCACCTACATGTTGTAGATACCTATGCTTTAAAAAAGAAATTACTTCTTCTTACGTTTCAAACGCTTCTTCGCTTGTTCAGCAGCGACTTTGTCTAGCGTGTCTTTCAGTTCTTCATCGCTGAAAGTGGTGATGTGTTGCAACATTTGTAGCGTGACATCATCCAGTACCAAGTTGGCATATTGCGCAACGTTTTGGAAGTTCTCATCAAACACAATCGCGTTGTCTGAGTTGGTACTGATATAACCCTGTTGCGTGAGCACTTTAATAAAGCTCTGGAACAAGGCTTTATCAAAGAATTCAGGTGAATTGAACTCATATAAGACAGACAGACGTTGACCCACCAAATGACTGAGCTCTTCAACCTGACGTGCTGAAATGTTCCCAGAACCGCGCTGTGTAATCAGCGCAAGCGTCATGTAGTAACGCTCAAGACTCTGCATGACTGGCGCTGCCAATACCACCAACTGGTTATGATCTTCGCTGTTTGGAGCAGGGGAAATCAAGTGACCTTCGGCATCTTCAGAAATCAGCTTGGCTTGAATCAAACCATCTACATAGGCACAAATTTGGTCTTTGAGCTCAGCATCTTCCCATTTTAAAAACAGTTCTGCTTTTAAGAATGGATAGAGCGTGCGAATCACATTGATTAAATCACCACGACCAATGGTTCCATTGTGTTCAACCAAAGCGGCAACGAGTGATGGTAATACAAAGGCATGCAAAATGTTATTACGGAAGTAGGTCAGCAGTACTGCTTGATTGTCTGCAATCGCAATAATGTCACCCAGTACGTGATTGACGCGTTTGATCAGTTTTAGCTTCAAGCCATAAGCAATGATTTCTTTACCTGATAATGGCGTGACCAAGAGGCGCTCATCATAAGGAAGTGTGGTCAACAATTTGCGATAGGTATCAAGCTGTTTGATACAGATTTCTTCATCAAGCGTATGCTTCTCAGTAGCCAACAGAACCAAAGACAGTAATGAAACAGGGTTCACCACAGCGGCACGGTTAATATTTTCTAAAATCGCATGTGCAGAACTATTCACAGCATCAGAGACTTCTTGCGGAATTGGATCATCATTTTTAGCAATTTGTACATTCTCAGCGCCATGCTTTTTCAACATGTCATCGAGGAAAACAGGCTCGCCAAAGTTGAGATGGACTTTTCCGAAAATACGTTCAATTTTGCGTAAAGTTTGCAGAATCCCAAAGACAGACTCGGCTTCTTTCGGTTTACCGTTCATCTCACCAACGTAGGTTGCACCTTCCATCAAGCGTTCATAACCGATATAGGTCGGAACAAAGACAATCGGTTTGGCACGACCACGCAAGTGACTGTGCACCGTCATGGCCAACATACCTGTTTTTGGGGGTAGCAGACGACCTGTACGTGAACGACCACCTTCGATGAAGTATTCTAAAGGCGTGTTACGCGACAAAATACTGTATAGGTATTCTTTAAAGACCGAAGTATAGAGCGCGTTACCGCGGAAGGTACGGCGAATAAAGAATGCACCGCCACCACGTAAAATTTGCCCAACAAATGGCATATTCAGGTTATCGCCCGCGGCAATATAAGGCACCATCAAACCACGGTTATACACCACATAAGACAGCAGTAAATAGTCGATATGGCTACGGTGACATGGGGTATACACAATTTCATAATCTTTTGCCAACTCACGAACCGTATTGAAGTTATGGACTTCAACCCCGTCATAGAGCTGCGTCCATAAACGTGCTAGCGCCATTTCCGCAAAACGGATGGTGGAATGTGAATAGTCCGATACGATTTCATTGACATAACCAATAGCACGACGCTCTGCATCCAACATGCTAATTTTGCCGCGGATACTTTCACGACGAATGGCATCTTGTACATCATTAGCTTTAATCAATGAATGCATCACGTTGCGGCGGTCTGAAAGGTCAGGGCCGAGTACTGCTTCACGGTGTGCATCGAGCTGATTATTTAGGGTGTTTAGAATATACGTTGCAGGCGATAAGTTCGGATAGGTGGTTTTTGCAAAGTCAATTAAAGCACGTAAAGACTGACTTTCATGGAACTCTAAAAATGACTGGCGACCATGTAAACCAATATTCATCAGCTGTTTCACTGTACTTGGTGTCGCCCAAGTGTCAGTAAATAACAATTTAAACCAAGAGTCTTCTTTATCTGGTGAACGCCCCCACAGTACCGTCACAGGCACCAGCTCTACGTCTAAGTCGGGTTGTTTTTCTAAAGCTTCAACCAAACGTAAAAGACGTGGTGGAAAGGTGTGGGATGGAGCGTTAAGTAAATTATTTTCATCGTTATGTTGTAGAAACACGATTGATGCTTTTTCTTGATGTGTACCCAAGACTAAAGGGTCTAGTGCAGGGGAAAGCTTTAAGCGACGTGTTTCACCATCCACCAACAGCGCATTACTGCGAGAGTGGTTTTGGAGTACATAACAGACAATTTTTTTGGGATGGTCTGAAGCTGCTGAGTCAGCATCGTTTGCTGTCGGTTCTGTTGGAACCTCACCCAATACATGTGGGGTTACGATTAGGTCAAGAAGCTTACTTGAAAGCTTTCTATACATTTGACCAAAGCCACTTTTGGACATATACACTCCTGCTTAAATGACCATTCCCGCAGTTTGCCTGAAGGGGTATTTATTTTGCGTAATTGTAAACATAAACCGTATGTCATTTCCTGACAAATTTGTTTTATATGGTGAATTTTATCGTTAAAAATCGTATTTTTAGTCAAAAATAACGAAAAAAAGTTGTGACATCTCAGTCAAGCAATCTCTAGGGTTTTAGTCAGAATTTATGGCAAAATAGGTTTTATACTCTATATATGATACCTATTACTTTACAGAAATATTAGGTATCTCACCATTAAGTAGGTTGTTTATGAATGCTTTAACCCAAGAGTTGGTTGAATTACTGAGCCTCGAAAAAATTGAGGAAAACATCTTTCGTGGACAAAGCCGTAATTTGGTTGGGAAGCGTGTTTTTGGTGGGCAAGTCTTAGGTCAGGCACTGCGTGCAGCATCATATACCACAGATCGTCCTGCACACTCTTTACATGCGTACTTTTTATTTGGTGGTGACGTAAACGCACCGATTATCTATGAAGTCGATCGGATTCGTGATGGGCGTAGTTTCGTCAGCCGTCAAGTGCGTGCCATTCAACATGGTAAAACTATCTTTATGTGTATGGTGTCTTTTGCTGACAATGAAGAAGGGCTGAACTATCAAATTAGCGAACCTGAATACCCAGCACCAGAGTCGCTAAAGTCTGAGGCTGAACTGAAAAAGATGATGGTAGAATTTGTGCCTGAAAATGTACGTGCAAGTTTTATGCGAGATCGGCATGTGGAGATTCGTCCCATCAATCCACAAAACCCATATCAACCGCAGCCAGAAGCGCCTGTCTATGCACACTATATTCGTACGCATGACCGCATTGCAATTGAGGTGGATGAGGTTTCGTTACATCAAGCGATTGCGGCATTCTATTCAGACTTTACCTTAATGACTACGGCACTGCGTCCACATGGTTTAAGCTATTTGTCTCCAAGTTTGCAGTGTGCGAGTATCGACCATGCTATGTATTTCCATAAACCCTTTCGCGTAGATGAGTTTATGCTATATGACATGGACGCCACAGTGAGTGCCAGTTCACGTGGTTTAAACTTTGGTCGGATGTGGCAAAATGGTGAGCTGGTGTGTAGTACTACGCAAGAAGGTTTGATTCGGCTCCGTGAAATCGAAGCCCAATAAAGCCTGAGTATAGAAAAAGCTGAGTGATATGACTCAGCTTTTTTTATGACTGAAAGGTGGTTAGAGTTGAGCTTGAATTGTCATGGTCTCGCCTTTTGAGCAGAGGCATATAGAGAAATGTGCAGTACTTGTGACAAAAAAATCCTCGATTCTAGCCGATTCACATGGCATAGTTTCCCAAAGAAATCTTTGAAAAGCATGAAGCTATGAGCTTAAATACGCAAATTCTAATTGCAGCGATCTTTGGGGTCATCTTCGGGTTTGTTTTAAATCTATTTCCTGAAACCGCTTTTTTAGAAATGAGTTTGTATGGAATTGGAGTGGTCAGTAGTATTTTTATCGGTTTATTAAAAATGCTTCTGATTCCCCTCATTTTTAGCTCAATTGTGGTGGGGGTATCCAACTTACAGGCGGGCGGACAGCTCTCCAGTGTTTGGAAAATTACGGTGGCATGCTGTGTCACCACCACGACATTGGCCTTGATATTGGGTTTAAGCTGCGCGCATTTATTTGAAGTCGGCAAAGGTGTCGATATCGCGATGTTCCAAGATGCCATGGCGAATCATCAAACTCCAGATACCCTCACCCCATCTTCGTTCTTCACCAACTTTATTCAAAATACGTTGATTAACCCGTTTAAAGCTTTTGCCGAAGGCAATGTTTTGGCGGTGGTGGTTTTTGCGCTATTCATTGGAGTGGCATTGGTTAAAGGTGGAGAGCAATTCCGTACCGTGCGTAAGCTGAGTCAACAGTTCTTTGACATCATGATGCTGATGATTGGTTGGGTGATGAAACTGGCACCACTGGGAATTTTTGCCTTACTCGCCAAATTGATTGCCACTGAAGACATTTCGGTATTGAGCCGTTTGGCTGAGTTTGCGGCTGTGGTAACGGGCACCACCATTTTTCATGGTCTGGTGGTTTTGCCACTATTGCTGTGGATTTTTGGCAAGATGAATCCGATCACCTTTTTTAAAGGCACGCGTGTGGCCTTAATTACTGCTTTTGCCACCAGTTCAAGCTCGGCGACTATGCCTTTATCACTGAAATGTGCGCAAGAAAATCTCGGTGTACGTCCGCAAACGGCGGGCTTTGTGATTCCATTGGGGACGCAGCTCAATATGGATGGTACTGCACTGTATGAGGCGGCGGCAGCTTTGTTTATTGCCAACTTGATGGGACTCGATTTGACCTTGAGTCAACAGTTGGTGGTGTGTCTGACCGCGATGATTGCTTCTTTAGGAGCTCCCGGTATTCCGAGTGCAGGTATGGTCACCATGATTATGGTCTTGCAGTCTGTCGGGCTTCCTGCGGAAGCGATTGCGATTTTATTGCCGATTGATCGCTTACTGGATACTGTGCGTACCGTGGTCAATGTACAAGGCGACATGATGATTAGTGTGGTGGTCGATCGACATACCCAAGATCTGGATGCACCTTTACCGAATTTATCAAATTCATCTTAAGTCTTGCTCTAGAATAAAAAAGCAGCCGATTGAGCTGCTTTTTTTATTTTGGATTTAAGCGACTTTGAGCAAGGCACGTTTTGCCGCAGGGGATTGGTCTAAGTAGGTAATCGCATCTTCTGTTTTGGCTTCGTGTACAGGGTCATACCATGGCACCAAATAGCCGAACTGTTGTGACACTAACCAGAGCGGGCTTGGTAGTACTTGATGATTCCGCTTGGAAATAGAGAACCATTCACGCCAAATCCAAGGTTTAAACAGACTGGGTTGAATCGACTTAAAGCGGTCATCTTGTTTCATAATATGGGCTGCACCATCGACCCATAAACCGAGAACGGCAGCAATCACGACGAGACTCAAATAATAACGTGCAATATAGCCACCGCCTAAATGTCGGTACAAATCAAATGCGACGGTACGGTGTTCAATTTCTTCTGCGCCGTGCCATTTCACTAAGTCCAGCATGGAAGGGTCTGCACCCATTTTCTCCCATTCAGTGTTATACAGTGCATATTTGCCAAGTACGCAGGTCATGTGTTCCACCGTTGCAATAATGCCAAGTCGAAACAAATCCCACTGGTGTTCAAGTGCTTTGGGTACAGTGAGATCAAGGGGTTTATCGGCCAGTAATTTTCCAAATAAGAAATCCATCAACTCTAGATTACGGGAGACATCAATCTTTCTTTGGCTGAGATACTCTTTATTGGCTGAGTTGTGTGCTTGCGCATGCATGGCTTCTTGGCGGATAAAGGCTTGTACATCTTGCTTCAGCTTTTCATCGCTAATTTGCGGTAAGACTTTGTTGTAGAGGCGGCAGAACCAGAACTCACCTGCGGGTAGGATCATATTAATTTCATTGATGAAATAGCTGGCAAAAGGTTGGTTGGGAATCCAATCAATCGGGCTGTCTTGCCATTCAAATTTAACTTTGCGGGGCTTAATGGTGTAGGCAATCGAGGAGCAAATTTTGTTTTTTTTCAATCGAGACCATAATTTCATATGCTGACCTATTTTTATATGTGTTGAACTTTTTCACGAGTTGAATAAATTCAGTATAAAAAAAAGTCCCCGATTGTGATTAGCAATAGGGGACACAGATACAGCAATAGATGATGCTTTTATTGAATGGCGTTTAAAACTTAAGCCTCAGACTGTGGTTTGGTTTCAACATCGCCTTTGGTTTCAATACGATCTTCAGCGTCAATATCCATAGCTACTTCAGTATCTTCATCGAATTCGTCTGCATCCAACTCATCTGCTGTCGCATCTGGAATGCTGCTTAAATCAAAGTGTTGAGCTTGATCTAAAGTGAAATTCAGGCGTCCACCCATCACGCTCGCCAGTTCTTCTAGACCTTGTTTGTTGAGGGAGGAGAACAATTGAATTGAGAAATCCAATTTCATCTTTTTCAATTGGGCTTTAACTTCTTGCAATGCCTTAGAAGCAGGGCCACGGTTGAGTTTGTCGGACTTGGTCAGTAGCACATGCACAAACAATTTACGTGAATATGCCCACTCCAACATCATCACGTCAAAGTGCTGTAGCGGATGACGAATATCCATCAACAAGACTAAACCTTGTAAGCTTTTACGTTGAATTAGGTAGTTTTCTAACTCTTTTTGCCATACGATTTTCATCGCTTCAGGCACGGCTGCATAACCATAACCGGGTAAGTCGACCAGACGTTGGTCAGGATTCCCCAGACTGAAAAAGTTAATCATCTGCGTACGACCCGGTCTTTTCGAGGCACGAGCCAATTGCTTTTGGTTGGTTAAGGCATTGATAGCACTAGACTTACCTGCGTTTGAACGACCCGCAAAGGCAATTTCATAGCCTGTATCTTCTACACACAGGTTGAGCTTCGGGGCACTCATTAAAAACTCTGCTTTACGCAGCCAGTTGAGAGCGCGCACAGCATATTCAGTAACTGCAGAATCTACCTTTTTTTCATAGCTAATTTTTTGCTTTGGGGCAGCAGCAATCTTACTGTTTTTGGATTTTCCTCGGCTGTGGTGCATAACTCAACTTCAATTTATGATCTACAATCAGCCATTATAATAGAAGTCGGGCAGGCAATCGACCTTTGCAACATAAAGTCGGCAATCTTGTCGAGAAAAGACTTCAGTCTACAAGATTGATCAAGCTAATCGGGGAGTGTGTTGCAAACTTATTCTGCGAAGGGGTACCAAGCACATCAGCTAGGGTGTATTGGTCTAAGCTGTTGTAAAACTCATCTAAGGCATTATCTAAAATACCTTTCAGACCACAGTTAGAGCGGAGTACACAGGGCGGGGTATTGCATTCAACTATGTTTTGATCGGCTTGTAAAACCCGCACAATCTGCCCTAGTCTTAAATGTAGGGTTTCTGGGTTGAGTCGAATCCCACCACCACGACCGCGTGCGGTAATAATCCATTGCTGCTTTGCCATAAAATGCACGATTTTCATCAAGTGATTTTCAGACACTTGAAGTGCTTGAGCCAGTTCTGCAATGGTATGTGGCAGCGCTTTCGGCTGAGAGACATACATCAGAATTCGCAAAGCATAATCTGTAAATTTATTGAGCTGCATGAGGGTATTAATCGTCGATACGCAAAAAACAAAGGGCTAGTCTAGCATAACCTGACTAACCCACTCTATTTTATGCCGATGGCATCAGTTAGTGATGAACACCACCTGTACCAAAAGCTTCACTGTGGATATTTTCGGCAGGAACACCACGGGCAATCAGAGCTTTTTGTTGCTCAGCCATAAATGGCATTGGACCACATAAATAATAATCTGCTTGCGTTGGTAGAATCGCACTATCAATGGTACTCAAATCAAGACGACCTTTCGCATCAAAGTCTTGACCTAAAATATCACTTTGATGTGGAAACTCGTAAGCAGTAAAGGTACTTAGGCGAGGGTACTTCGCTTTTAAGTCATGAATGTGCTGTTTCATGGCATGCACTTGTTTACTACGACATGCATGAATGAAGGTTACAGGCTCAGGCATATCTAAAGTCACCAATTGATTCAGCATTGCCACCATTGGGGTGAGACCCACACCACCACTAATAAAGACATTACGTTTGTTTGGATCAATCAGGTAGAAGTTACCTGTTGGTGCAGAGACTTCAATTTCGGCACCAACGTCCAGACCATGTAGAGTATTTGAAACCCAGCCTGCAACCAAGTCGCCTTTTTCATCTTCACGTTTAACTGAGATGCGTAAATAATCTGCTTGAGGACTCGTTGAAAGGGTGTATTGGCGTGGTTGTTTTAGGCCAAGTTCTTCAACAAATACACGTACTGAAATGTACTGACCCGCTTCATATTGTGGTAAATCACCACCGTCTACAGGGGCAAGATAGAAAGACGTGATTTCTTCACTTTCAACCACTTTTTTCGCGATTTTAAAGTTGCGCCAGCCTAACCAACTTCCTTTGGTTTGTTGATGCTGTTCATAAATTGCCTTTTCGGTGCTAATGAATAAGTCAGCCAACTGACCATAAGCAGCAGCCCACGCACCAATTAAAGGGTCTTCCATTGAAATACTTAAAACTTCGCTGATGGAATGTAGCAGATTTTCCCCAACAATATTGTAATCAGGAGCTTGAATATTCAAGCTCACATGTTTATGTGCAATCAGCTCAACCACTGGAAGCAATACAGAAGGATCTTCAATGTTTTCGGCATAAGCTAACACTGCGCCAGCCAAAGCTTGAGCTTGAGCACCGCTGCGTTGGTGACCCATATTAAAGGTTTCTTTTAAAGCAGGGTTATTACCTAACATGCGGTTATAAAAATAACCTGTGAGCGCGACACCGTTTTCACGGAGGACAGGAACAGTTGCTTTTACAAGGTCAATTTGCTGCGGAGTCATGGTTGATCTCTCTTGGCTATCATTTATAAGATGTATTAAAAATATACCTTTAAAGATGTAATGTAAATACATCTTTATGCTAAAAGGATAAAATATTTTCATGCGTATAGGAAAGTTTTTGATGTGATGGTGAATTCTTTAACATTTTTAATATCTTAGTTTGCTCTTTTTAGATGTTTATTATTGCCCTATAGGAATGTTTTATATTTCTATGAAACATTATATGGAATTGATGTTTCATTTAGCGTTTTTTCAACCGATTACGTAGATTTTCTTTAGTGTGCAATGGTGACAAGGCGTGAGGTATTAATTCATCAAGAGGTCTTTTTATTATTTGATTATGAATAGCGATGTCGAAAAGCATTGGGCGTTTCGCCTGTCCATTTTTTAAAGGCGCGAGCAAAAGAGTTCACTTCTTGAAAACCGAGTAGATAAGAGACCTCACTAGGGCTAATTGAGGAGCAGGTGAGATAGTGTTCGGCTAGAGCTTGGCGCGTGTTATCCAAAATGCTTTGGAAGTTGGTCTGCTCTTCCTCTAAAAGTCGTTGTAAGCTACGCTTACTGAGCGCCAGTTTTTCTGCGACATCCTCAATTCGGCTAAATCCAGCAGGTAAATTTTCTAGTAAAATTGTTTTTACTTTTTCTTGGGTTTGCACCGCATTGTTTAAATTCAGCAGATTTTGTCTGAGATTGGGCTCAAAAAATGCCCACATGGTTGGGTTTGCTGTCATGAAGGGTTTGGTGCAGTCTACGTGTGAAAAACTGATCGAAATTTTTGAGCCTTTCTTTGGGGTGACACCAAAGTAGTCTCGATAGGGCGCGAGTTGTTCGGGGAGCTCAGGTAAAGTGATTGCTAGTGGCACAATATGGCTACGCAGGCATAATCGTGCCAACTGCGTAAAAAAGACCAATTCTGTCAGTATCAGACTTTGGGGAATGGCTGCGCCGACTTGATAGAATTCAATGTCTAAGCGCATTTGCTGAGCATCGGTTGCTGTATTTAGATGAATAGGACCAATCAATTTTTTAAACAGCGTTATGCGTTCCAAAGCAACGCTTAAATTGGGGCTGCATATACACGCAAAAATGGCGGGATCGAAAAGTTCTACTGAGAGCATTTGCCCGATTTTAAGCGGTAAATGCTCAATATTTGCAATATGCTCAACAGCTTCCCAAAATTGAAAATAATGTTGTGGTGTGAGTTCCATTTTTTCACGGTTAAACGCATCTAATGGCAGGGCAGCTTGTCGAACTACATCTTCAGGTCGGATGCCTAAATCAATCAAAAAAAGCCTCCAATTAGGTTGCAGTACAAACTTTGTTGCATATTTCATGGCGGCAACCCCTGCATTAGATATTGCGATTTCATGTGAATGAGTCGCTGGCTTTATTTAACGACTGACATGACCATCATATCGAAAATACGATCCCCAAACCATTTGCGCACAAAAATCATGAGTTTGGCATACTTGCCACCCACATATCGGGTCTTTGGTTGCTTTGCATTAACGGCTTTTATCAACATATCGACCACGACTTGTACATCTGAGAGCTCACCTTTACGTACCGATTCATTGGTAGCATGGGCAACCGATTGCGCCATGTGGGCATAAGCACCTGTACCTGAACGTGAGAGCATGGGTTGGAGCATGACGTCGGCAAATTCAGTATTAATCGCACCGGGTTCGATCACAACCACATCAATATTAAAAGCTTTCAGCTCTAGACGTAGGCAATCTGACCAGCCTTCAACAGCATGTTTACTGGCATGATACCAACTGCCGAGCGGCGTATAAATTTTGCCACCCATAGAGGAAATGTTGATGATGCGCCCTTTATTTTTTTGGCGCATGGCGGGCAAAACTTGTTGGGTCAATTCAGCCATGCCAAACAGATTCACTTCAAATTGATAGCGGGCGTCTGCAATCGACGTATCTTCCATGGCACCGTATAAGCCAAATCCTGCACAGTTAATCAGGATATCGACACCTTGGGTTTCTCGTTCAATCTGTTGGATGACTTGATGAATATCTTCAGATCGGCTGATGTCCATTTTTAATGTACGAGCGCCGAGTATTTTTAGCTCATTCATTGCTTCAAGACGACGTGCTACAGCATATACGAGGGCGCCTTGTTGTAATAAGGCGCGTGTAAATGCTCTACCCATGCCTGATGATGCGCCTGTAATTAATACCACTTGTTCTTGGGCTTTATTCATTTCACTATCCTCAATACTTTGTTGATCTAACTTGATGATTGAATTTTAGTGATTGAGTCCAGCTTTCTGACATCCGATCATGCCAAGTTATATGCAGATGACGTCATGTTGTAATGGAGTATTTAATCGTCGTACATAAAAAACGTCACCAAAAATTGGTGACGTTGAATGAAGGTTGTAAGCAGTTAGGCGCGCATTACTTACCAAAAATAGACCCTAAAATACCACGCATAATTTTCTGTCCAGTACTGCCACCCAGACTACGTGCTGCACTTTTGGCGAACGTTCCTACTGTGTCTTGAATTAGCTTCTCACGCTGTTTAGCTGAGCGCTCAGCTTCTTTTTGCTGTTCTTTGGCAACACGCTCCTGTTCACGCGCTTGTTGTTTGGCAATTGCTTCCGCTTCTTTGGCTTGTTGTTTTGCGAGCTGCTCTTGTTCTTTGGCTTGTTGTTTTTCTTGCTCTATCTGTACCGCTTGTTGTTGGCGTTCAGCGACTTTGTTTTGTAACAATTCAAAGGCACTTTCGCGGTCTAATGTTTTCTCATAAATGCCAGCGACAATACTTTGTGAGATTAAGACCTGACGTTGTTCAGGGCTAATCGGGCTGAACGATGAGTAGGGAGGCATGACCCATGCACGTTCTACAATTTGCGGTGTACCTTGCTCATCAAGGCAGCTAATCAGCGCTTCCCCGACAGCTAGTTCGGTAATGGCTTGTTCAACCTTAAATTCAGGATTGGCACGGAAGGTATCTGCTGCTGTTTTTACAGCCTTTTGGTCTTTTGGGGTGAAAGCACGCAACGCATGCTGAATACGGTTACCCAACTGCCCCAAAACGCTTTCGGGTAAATCAAGAGGATTTTGGGTGACAAAGTAGATCCCCACACCTTTAGATCGAATTAGACGGACCACCTGTTCAATTTTTTCTTGTAGTGCTGCACTGGCATTATCAAACAATAAATGCGCTTCATCAAAGAAGAACACCAGTTTAGGCTTGTCCATATCGCCCACTTCAGGGAGCTGTTCAAACAGTTCGGAGAGCATCCACAATAAAAAGGTTGCATACAACTTCGGCGTATTCATCAGCTTGTCTGCAGCTAAAATATTGATATAGCCGTGTCCATTACTGTCGGTTTGAATAAAGTCGAGAATATTTAAGCTAGGTTCACCAAAGAATTGATCACCACCTTGGTCGGCTAGAGCCAGTAAATTGCGCTGAATGGCGCCAAGACTAGCAGGCGATAGATTGCCATATTCTGCTTTAAACTCAGCAGCATGTTCGCTGACATAGCTAATCATGGCTTTTAAGTCTTTAAAGTCGATCAATAGTAGACCTTGATCATCCGCAATACGAAACACCGCAGAAAGGACACCTTCCTGAGTATCATTTAAATTCAGCATGCGCGCTAGAAGTAATGGGCCAATTTCTGTAATTGTTGTACGAATAGGATGACCTTGTTCAGCAAATAAATCCCAAAACACTACAGGTGATGCGGCAAACGGAATACTATCAATACCTAAGCTTTTGATGCGTTCATCAAACTTAGGATTGGCTGTTCCTGCTTGGGCTAAGCTTGAAACATCACCTTTGGCATCAGCGAGAAACACGGGTACACCGAGTCGTGAAAAACTTTCAGCTAATACTTTTAAAGTGATGGTTTTGCCTGTCCCTGTTGCACCAGCAATTAAGCCATGGCGGTTAGCAAATTTTGAATGTAGAACCACGTCTTGTTGGGTATCACTGGTTTTTTTTGCAATGATAATCGGTGTACTCATATTTCTTCCTATTCGGTTTTCTTGTGATGGCTATTCAATTGTTTTAGTGCGTTTTCTATATCTTGAATTAAATCGTTAGGATGTTCCAGTCCTATACAAAAGCGAACCAATAAACCTTGTTGTAAATGTGTATGTTCAAGCAGACGCATGTCTTTGAGATCATAGAGCATCACTAAACTGACGGGACCACCCCAGCTAAAACCCAGTTTAAACAAAGACAAGGCATCACAAAAATGACGAATATCTTGTAAGTTAAACTCTGGTTTAAAAATCACACTGACCAAACCTGCGCTGTGTTGTTCTATGCAAATATCTTTCCAGAAGGAGTGACCTGCAGTATTCGGATCTGCTGGGTGTAAAACTTGTACAAATTCAGGTCGTTGCTTTAGCCAAGTGAGGAGTTGTATTGCACTTTGAGACTGTGCGGCATAGCGAACACGCATCGAGGCCAGACTGCGCTGCACTTGAGCAACATCATCTCCCGATACACAAATACCTTGAATGGCATGCATTCGAAATAATTGATGGTGCAAATGTTGCTTACGTGTGACCACAGAACCCATCAAGATATCACCGCCACCGCTGGGGTACTTGGTTAGGGCATGTACGGTCATATCGACACTTAAATGTGCATCACTAAAATCAAAAGCATTAAAGGCAAGACCTGCTCCCCAAGTATTATCCAAAGCGGTGAGTATGTTATGTGCTTCTGCCTTTTTAACAAGTCCAGCTAAATCGGGAAACTCTAAGGTGACTGAGCCTGCTGCTTCTAACCAGATTAGTTTTGCTTTTTCCGTTGGTTGAAATGAGTTCACATCAATGGCGTTATAGACTTTGACCGTAATGTCATAGCGCTTTTCCAGATTGCGCAGATGCTCCATGTTCGGACCATAAATATTGTCTGCAACCCAAACTTCATCACCCTGACTGAGAAAACATGAATTGACTAGATTAATGGCGGATAAACCACTGGGTGCCAGTAAGCAATATTTACCCCCTTCAATTTGTGCAATGTTATCGCCCAATGTGAATGAGGTAGGAGTGCCATGGGTGCCATAACTGTAATCATATTCATCTGTCCAATGGCGATTAAATAGTGCATCGGTATTTTTAAAAATGATCGTTGATGCACGATAGAGGGGAGGTTGAATGGTTGAAATGGATTGCGGGGCTTGTCTTGGTGCATGGATTAAAGCGGTTTGCGGATTTTTCTTCACGAATCGACTCAACATAAAGCGCTAAATTGTTTTAGCTTAAGAGAAAGTGATGAAATAGGCTAGAAAATTGAGTAAATGTAAGTAAAGCTCAGCAAAATAAAAAAGTTGGCTTCAATTTTGCTAAACCATCTGAAGAGATAGCATAAAAGAAGGCTTAAGCGCATGAAGTCGCATTTAAAAGTACATTATTTTCAGCATATTGCTGGTGAAGGGTTCGGTAGTTGTTATGAATATTTGAAAAAGCAAGGTGCTGTTATAAGTGCAACGGAGTTTTTTGCATTACCCGTTGATCAGGCTCTGGAAATTGAAGCTTTACCCAACATTGAAGATGTGGATTTACTTATCATTATGGGGGGAACAATGAGCGTTAATGATGAAGTAAATTATCCATGGCTAAAGATAGAAAAACGTTGGTTACGTCGGTATTTGGCATCAGGTAAACCTGTCATTGGGCTATGCTTAGGGGGGCAGTTGATTGCAAATGCACTTGGGGCTGCGGTGAGTCGAAATGAACAACAGGAACTAGGTTGGACAACAGTACGGAAAATTCAACATGTGCCAATAGAATGTTTTGAGCTACCAGAACAATTTAATGTAATGCAATGGCATAGCGAAACGTTTGAAATTCCTAAAGGGGCTATTCATTTGGCAGAAAATACCATCTGTCGTAATCAAATGTACCAAATTGGCAAAAACGTATTGGGTTTTCAGTTTCACCCAGAAATCACACCTGAAACATTAGACTTATTTTTAGAGAATGATGATGAGTTGAGTAAATTTTCAGGGCGTTATGTCACCGCAGAAACAGAATTGAAAAAAACACCTAAATTAAATTTTATTGAAGGAAATCAGATTCTTAATAGGGCTATTGAATATGTGCTCCGACAAACAATATATTGATGATTTTTTAAGCTACTGAAAATGCAAACAAATTGAAAATATTGTAAAAACTCGAAAATCAATTTGCTTATGCATTAAACAATGGCTATAATGAGCGACCCTTTAATGAAAGGGGGTTGGCTACGAATAAAGTAGTTAACATCGTGACAGTCGTGGCATCGATCATGACCTTAGTGATATTTCACTGCTCTTGACACTTACCTTAAATAGTGGGGTGAGATGCGTCAAGAGTGATTCTTTATATATTTGGCTTGGAGTTTACTGGTATGTCTAACCAGAGAATTCGTATCCGTCTTAAGTCTTTTGATCACCGTCTAATTGATCAATCAGCTCAAGAAATCGTAGAAACAGCAAAACGTACTGGCGCACAGGTTTGTGGTCCAATTCCAATGCCTACACGCATTGAACGTTTTAACGTTTTAACATCACCACACGTTAATAAAGATGCGCGTGACCAATACGAGATCCGCACTTACAAACGTTTGATCGACATCGTTCAACCTACAGACAAAACTGTAGATGCATTGATGAAGTTGGATCTTGCAGCTGGTGTTGATGTTCAGATCGCATTGGGTTAAGGCTTTCGGGTTAATTAACGCTCTAAGTTAATTAGGCCGCTTTTTTAGAGGTTTATGCACATGGCTATTGGTTTAGTCGGTCGCAAGTGCGGTATGACACGTATCTTTACAGATGCTGGTGTTTCTGTGCCTGTTACAGTGATTGAGGTTGATCCTAACCGCATCACTCAAATCAAAACGCTTGAAACTGATGGTTATCAAGCGATTCAAATCACTACTGGTGAACGTCGCGAATCTCGCGTAACTAACGCTCAGAAAGGTCACTTCGCTAAAGCGGGTGTTGCTGCTGGTCGTTTAGTTCAAGAATTCCGTGCAACAGAAGCTGATCTTGAAGGTCGTGAAGTTGGTGGAACTATCGGTGTAGACTTGTTTACAGTGGGTCAAGTTGTTGACGTAACTGGCCAGTCGAAAGGTAAAGGTTTCCAAGGTGGTGTTAAGCGTTGGAACTTCCGTACGCAAGACGCAACTCACGGTAACTCAGTTTCTCACCGTGTTCTAGGTTCTACAGGTCAAAACCAGACTCCTGGTCGCGTATTCAAAGGCAAAAAAATGGCTGGCCATTTAGGTGCTGAACGCGTAACTGTACAGGGTCTAGAAATTGTATCTATCGACGCAGAACGTTCAGTTTTAGTAGTAAAAGGTGCGATTCCTGGCGCTACTGGCGGTGACGTAACTGTTCGTCCTACGATCAAGGCCTGAGGGGAAATAACGTGAATTTAAATACTGTTTCCGGCTCTGCTGTTGAATTATCAGAAGTTGCGTTCGGTCGTGAATTTAATGAAGCTCTTGTACACCAAGTTGTTACCGCTTATTTAGCTGGTGGCCGTCAAGGTTCAAAAGCTCAGAAATCACGTGCAGACGTTTCTGGCGGTGGTAAAAAACCATTCCGTCAAAAAGGTACTGGTCGCGCTCGTGCGGGTTCTATTCGTAGCCCAATCTGGGTAGGTGGTGGTAAAACTTTTGCTGCTCGCCCACAAGATTGGTCTCAAAAAGTTAACCGCAAAATGTACCGCGGTGCAATGCAATGTATCTTAGCTGAACTTGTTCGCCAAGATCGTCTAGTATTAGTTGAAGAGTTTGCTGTTGCTGCTCCAAAAACTAAAGAGTTGCTTGCAAAACTTAACGACTTGAATGCTACTCGCGCATTGATCGTTACAGAAGCTGTAGATGAGAATCTATACCTTGCAGCGCGCAACATTCCACACGTTGATGTGGTTGATGCTGCTGCTATCGATCCTGTTAGCTTGATCGCGTTCGATAAAGTTGTTATGTCTGTAGCTGCTGCTAAGAAAATTGAGGTAGAACTCGGATGAACAACGAACGTATCTATCAAGTCCTACAAGGACCTGTATTCTCAGAAAAAGCACAAGTTTTAGGCGAAACTGCTGGTGTTCAAGTTTTTAAAGTTGCACTTGATGCAAACAAACTTGAAATCAAAAAAGCGGTTGAGCAATTGTTTGGTGTTCAAGTTGTTAAAGTTAACACAACGATCACTAAAGGTAAGACTAAACGCTTTGGTAAAACATTAGGACGTCGTTCTGATGTTAAAAAAGCATACGTCACCCTGAAAGCTGGCCAAGATGTTGAAATGGCTGACTTGGGCGATACCGCTGAAAGCGCAGCGGAATAAGGACGAGAATTATGCCAATTCAAAAATGTAAGCCAACGTCTCCTGGACGTCGCTTTGTAGAGAAAGTCGTTCACGACCATCTTCACAAAGGCGCGCCTTATGCTCCGTTGGTTGAAGCTAAAAAACGTACTGGTGGTCGTAATAACAACGGTCACATCACGACTCGTCACGTTGGTGGCGGTCACAAGCAGCACTATCGTCTAGTTGACTTCAAACGTAACAAAGATGGTATTCCTGCAACTGTAGAGCGTATTGAATACGATCCTAACCGTACAGCACACATTGCACTAGTATTGTATGCTGATGGTGAGCGTCGCTACATCATCGCGCCTAAAGGCCTTCGCGCTGGCGATAAAGTTCAATCTGGTAACGATGCACCAATTCGTCCAGGTAACTGTTTACCGCTTCGCAACATGCCTATCGGTTCTACTCTTCACAACATTGAACTTAAAATTGGTAAAGGCGCGCAATTAGCTCGTTCTGCTGGTACTTCAGTTCAGTTGTTGGGTCGTGACGGTTCTTACGCCATCGTTCGTTTACGTTCTGGTGAAATGCGTAAAATTCACGTTGAGTGCCGTGCAGTTCTTGGTGAAGTTTCTAACCAAGAAAGCAACCTTCGTTCACTTGGTAAAGCAGGTGCAGCACGCTGGCGTGGCGTTCGTCCTACCGTTCGTGGTATGGCGATGAACCCAGTAGATCACCCGCACGGTGGTGGTGAAGGTCGTAGCAAAGGTATTCAACCTGTAAGCCCATGGGGTCAAAAAGCTAAAGGGTACAAGACACGTACCAATAAGCGTACGACTAAGATGATTATTCGCGACCGTCGCGTTAAGTAA
This sequence comes from Acinetobacter halobius, assembly GCF_044130335.1. Classification (NCBI taxonomy): domain Bacteria; kingdom Pseudomonadati; phylum Pseudomonadota; class Gammaproteobacteria; order Moraxellales; family Moraxellaceae; genus Acinetobacter; species Acinetobacter halobius. The sequence goes on along the minus strand of NZ_JBIQOD010000002.1, from coordinate 12,611 downwards.
CAAGTAAAGGAATCTGACAATGCCTCGTTCTCTGAAAAAAGGCCCATTCGTCGATGCGCACTTGTTCGCTAAGGTTGAAGCGGCTATCGCGGCTAATAACCGTAAGCCGATCAAAACTTGGTCGCGTCGTTCGATGATCCTCCCAGATTTTGTTGGTTTAACAATTTCTGTACATAATGGCCGTAACCATGTTCCAGTGATCGTATCTGAACATATGGTTGGTCACAAACTTGGTGAATTCGCGCCAACTCGTACCTATCGTGGTCACGGTGTTGACAAGAAATCTAAACGTTAAGGTGCTATGATGGAAGTTACTGCTAAATTACGCGGTGCCGCTATCTCGGCACAAAAAACTCGTTTGGTTGCAGACCTAATCCGTGGCAAATCTGTTGCTCACGCGCTTAATATTCTTAACTTTAGCAACAAAAAAGCTGCAGTTTTGGTTAAAAAAGCATTGGAATCTGCGATTGCAAACGCTGAACACAATAACAGTTTAGATGTAGACGACCTTAAGGTTACTACGATTTACGTTGATGAAGGCACTAGCCTTAAGCGTATTATGCCACGTGCTAAAGGCCGTGCAGATCGTATTACTAAGCGTACTTGTCACATTACCGTTAAGGTAGGGGTTTGATATGGGTCAGAAGGTTCATCCAATCGGTATCCGCCTTGGTGTTGTAAAACGTCATAACGCCAACTGGTATGCGAGTCCGAAACAATACGCTGAATACTTGCTTAAAGATCTTCAAGTTCGTGAGTTTTTAACTAAAAAACTTAAGAATGCGATGATCAGCAATATTCTTATCGAACGTCCTACGGGCGCTGCTAAAGTAACAATTAGCACTGCACGTCCTGGTATCGTGATCGGTAAAAAAGGCGAAGATATTGAGAAATTACAGCGTGAACTTACTCAAATTATGGGTATTCCAGCGCAAGTAAGTATCAATGAAATTGATCGCCCAGACTTAGACGCTCGTTTAGTTGCTGAAGCAATCGCTTCTCAATTAGAAAAACGTGTAATGTTCCGTCGTGCTATGAAGCGTGCGGTTCAAAACACAATGCGTGCTGGTGCTAAAGGTATTAAAGTTGAAGTATCAGGCCGTTTAGGTGGTGCTGAGATTGCTCGTACTGAATGGTATCGTGAGGGTCGTGTACCTTTGCATACACTTCGTGCAGACATCGACTATGCAACTATGCGTGCTGAAACGACTTACGGTACCATTGGTGTTAAAGTTTGGATCTTCCGTGGTGAGATCTTGGGTGGCATGAAACAAGTCATGAACCCAGCTCCAGCTGAAGAACGTCCAGCTAAACGCGGTCGTGGTCGTGGTGAAGGTCAAGAGCGTCGTGGTCGTCGCAATGATCGTTCTGCTGAAAAAGGAGAATAATCCATGTTACAACCTAAACGTACTAAATTCCGTAAAGTGCAGAAAGGCCGTAACACTGGTCTAGCTCACCGCGGTAGCTCAGTATCTTTTGGTACAATCGCACTTAAATCTGTTGAGCGTGGTCAAATGACTGCTCGTCAAATTGAAGCAGCGCGTCGTACAATCAGCCGTCGTATTAAACGTGGTGGTAAGATCTTTATCCGTGTTTTCCCAGACAAGCCGATTACTTCTAAGCCTCTTGAAGTGCGTATGGGTAAAGGTAAAGGTTCTGTGGAATACTGGGTTTGCCAAATCAAACCAGGTAAAGTCTTGTACGAAATTGATGGTGTTAACGAAGAATTGGCTCGCGAAGCGTTTACGCTTGCAGCTGCTAAACTTCCGTTTAAAACCACTATCGTGACTCGGACGGTAATGTAATGAAAACTAAAGATCTACGTGAAAAGTCGGTAGAAGAGTTGACAGCTTTGCTTGATGAGCAACAGCTAAACCAATTCCGTCTTCGTATGGCAAAAGCAACTGGTCAATTGGGTAAATCGCATGAAGTTGCGCTTACTCGTAAGACAATTGCTCGTATCAAGACACTCCTTACCGAAAAACAGGGGAACGGACAATGAGTGAACAAACAGTTCGCACGTTAACCGGCAAAGTAGTAAGCGACAAGATGGACAAGTCTATCGTAGTACTTATCGAACGCCGCGTTCAACACCCGTTGTATGGCAAATCAATCCGCCGTTCAACTAAATTACACGCTCACGATGAGAACAACACAGCTAAAACTGGCGACGTTGTGACTATCAAAGAAAGCCGCCCAATTTCTAAAACTAAGTCTTGGACTCTAGTTGAAGTTGTTGAAGCTGCTGCTGAGTAATTAGACGTATCTGTTGCATCATCGGTTAATTTCGAGTACTCTTTGAGCCTTTCGAAATTGTGACCGGTGATGCTCGGTTTTGGAGTAGGGCAATGATTCAAACCGAAAGTATGCTAGACGTAGCAGACAATAGTGGTGCTCGCCGCGTACAATGTATTAAAGTACTTGGTGGTTCACATCGTCGTTATGCTTCTGTTGGCGACATTATTAAAGTTACTGTAAAAGAAGCTATTCCACGCGCACGTGTTAAAAAAGGTGACGTGATGAATGCTGTAGTTGTACGTACAAAATTCGGTATCCGTCGTCCAGACGGTTCAGTGATTCGTTTCGACGATAACGCTGCTGTTATTTTGAACAACAACAAAGCGCCGATTGCAACTCGTATTTTCGGACCAGTGACTCGTGAACTTCGTACTGAACAGTTCATGAAAATTATTTCACTGGCTCCTGAAGTTCTATAAGAGGCAATCATGGCTAAGATTAAAAAAGGCGATCAAGTAATTGTGATCGCAGGTAAAGAAAAAGGCAAACAGGGTACTGTTCTGTCTGTTTCAAATGACCGTGTTATGGTTGAAGGCCTTAACTTGGTTAAGAAGCATCAAAAGCCAAACCGTGCAACAGGTGCTGAAGGCGCTGTCGTTACACAGGAAGCTTCGCTTCATATTTCTAACGTGGCAATTTTTAATGCTACAACCCAAAAGGCTGACCGTGTTGGTTACCAAGTGATTGATGGCGCGAAAACTCGTGTTTATAAATCAAATGGTGAATCAGTGGCGGTAGCGAAGTAATAGGTTGAAAAGGCAATGGCCAGACTTAAAACGCGTTACAACGACGAACTTAAGGCTCAATTACAAGAGACTTTAGGCGTTAAAAATGTGATGGATATTCCTCGCATTACTAAAATCACGATCAACATGGGTGTTGGCGCAGCTGCTGCTGACAAAAAACTCCTTGATGGTGCTCTTGCTGATATGCAAGCTATCGCTGGTCAAAAACCAGTTCTTACATTAGCTCGTAAATCAATCGCGGGTTTCAAAATCCGTGATGGTTGGCCGATTGGTTGTAAAGTTACTTTACGCGGCGAACGTATGTACGAATTCTTAGACCGTTTGATCTCGATTGCGATCCCTCGTATCCGTGACTTCCGTGGTTTCTCTTCGAAATCATTTGATGGTCGTGGTAACTACTCAATGGGTCTTAAGGAACAAATTATGTTCCCTGAAATCGATTTTGATAAGATTGATCGTATTCGTGGTATGGATATTACCATCACTACGACTGCTCGCACCGATGACGAAGGCCGTGCGCTTATGCGTGCATTCGGCTTCCCGTTCAAATAAGAGGTCGATATGGCTAAGAAAAGTATGATTAATCGCGAATTGAAACGCGAAGCTACTGTTGCTAAATACGCTGCAAAACGTGCTGAATTAAAAGCTGTTATTGCAAACGTAAATGCAAGCGACGAAGAGCGTTTCGAAGCGATGATGAAATTACAAGCATTACCACGTAATGCATCTCCAGTACGTTTACGTAACCGTTGTGGTTTAACTGGTCGTCCTCATGGTTACTTCCGTAAGTTCGGTTTAAGCCGTAACAAATTACGCGATACAGTAATGCAAGGTGATGTACCGGGCGTTGTTAAGGCAAGCTGGTAAGGAGCACTATAGATGAGTATGCAAGATACCGTTGCCGACATGTTAACTCGTGTTCGTAACGCACAAATGGCGAAGAAGCAAACTGTTTCTATGCCAAACTCTAAGTTGAAGGTTGCAATTGCAAATGTTCTTCAACAAGAGGGTTACATTTCAAATGTAGAAGTTGCTGATGCTGAAGGCAAAGCGACGCTTACTTTGACTTTAAAGTATTTCGAAGGCAAACCAGTTATCGAAACTGTGAAACGCGTAAGCCGTCCTGGTCTACGTCAGTATCGCGGTAAAGATGCACTTCCAAGCGTTAAGCAAGGTTTAGGTATTGCAATTGTTTCTACAAGCAAAGGCATCATGACTGATCGCGCTGCACGTGCTGCAGGTATCGGTGGTGAAGTTATTGCTTTTGTTTCTTAATAGGTGATTCCTCATGTCTCGTGTGGCTAAAGCCCCAGTAACTGTACCTAACGGTGTAACAGTTACTCAGAACGGCCGGCAGGTCGAAGTGAAAGGTAGCAAAGGTACTTTGTCTTTCACCCTGCATGCGCTGGTCGAGCTTAAACAGGAAGACGGTATTCTAGCGATTGCTCCAAAAGCTGAGTCGAAAGACGCTTGGATGCAAGCTGGTACTGCTCGCGCTGTGCTTAACAACCTTGTAAAAGGTGTGAGCGAAGGCTTCGAACGTAAGTTACAACTTATCGGTGTTGGTTATAAAGCTGCGGTTAAAGGTAACATTGTTAACCTTAACCTTGGTTTCTCTCACCCGATCGACTATACGCTTCCTGAAGGTGTAACTGCTGAAACTCCTACAGCAACTGAAATTATTCTTAAATCTGCTGATAAAGCACGTTTAGGTCAAGTTGCTGCAGATATCCGTGGTTACCGTCCACCAGAGCCTTATAAAGGTAAAGGTGTTCGTTATTCTGACGAAGTTGTACTTCGTAAAGAAGCTAAGAAGAAATAAGGCGCGAGGTTCTTATGAACGAAAAGAAACAATCCCGTTTGCGTCGTGCGAAAAGCACACGCTTGCACATTCGTGCATTGGGTGCGACTCGTTTGTGTGTAAACCGCACTCCGCGTCACATCTATGCTCAAGTTATCTCAGCAGATGGTGGCAAAGTTTTAGCGCAAGCTTCAACTTTAGATGCTACTTTACGTGCTGGTACAACTGGTAACGTTGAAGCAGCTACTAAAGTAGGTGCTTTAATCGCAGAACGCGCTAAAGCAGCTGGTGTTACTAAAGTTGCATTTGACCGTTCTGGTTTCAAATATCATGGTCGTATCAAAGCCTTGGCTGATGCTGCTCGTGAAAACGGCTTGGAGTTCTAATCATGGCTAAAGTTGAACAAAACGAAGGTCTTGTTGAAAAGCTGGTTGCCGTTGATCGTGTAGCCAAAGTTGTTAAGGGTGGTCGTATCTTCTCTTTCACAGCACTAACTGTGGTAGGTGATGGTAATGGTCGTGTAGGTTTTGGTCGTGGTAAAGCACGTGAAGTTCCAGCTGCTATTTCTAAAGCACTTGAAGCTGCTCGTCGCAACATGATTACTGTTGACCTTGTTAACGGTACTGTACAACACCCTATTAACGCGCGTCACGGTGCAAGCCGTGTTTACATGCAGCCTGCTTCTGAAGGTACTGGTGTAATCGCTGGTGGTGCTATGCGTGCAGTTCTAGAAGCTGTTGGCGTACGTAACGTATTAACAAAATGTTATGGTTCTACTAACGCTGCGAACGTAGTAAACGCGACTTTTAATGGTCTGCGTGATATGACTTCTCCTGAGAAGGTTGCTGCGAAACGTGGTCTTACAGTAGAACAAATTCAAGGGTAATCAATCATGAAAACGATTAAAGTTACCCAGACTAAATCTTCATCGCATCGCTTGAAAAATCACAAGCTTAGCCTTAAAGGTTTAGGTCTGCGTCGTATTGGTCATACTGTAGAAGTGCAAGATACGCCTTCTAACCGTGGTATGATCAACCAAGTCTACTATATGGTTAGTGTAGAGGAATAAGCCATGACTCTGCGTTTAAATGAGCTTGCACCTGCTGAAGGTGCAAAACGTGAAAATCGTCGTCTAGGCCGTGGTATCGGTTCTGGCGTTGGTAAGACTGGTGGCCGTGGTGTCAAAGGTCAAAATTCACGTAAGAGCGGTGGTACTCGTCCAGGCTTTGAAGGTGGTCAAACTGCGTTATATCGTCGTTTACCTAAATTCGGTTTCACTAGCCAAATCGCTTTAAAAACTGCTGAAGTACGTTTATCTGAGCTTACTAAAGTTGAAGGCGACATCGTTAGCCTAGAAACTTTAAAAGCTGCAAACGTTGTACGTAAAGATATGTTACGTGCTCGTATCGTACTTTCTGGTGAAATTACTCGTGCATTCACTGTTCAAGGTGTTGCTGTGACTAAAGGCGCTAAAGCTGCTGTTGAAGCTGCTGGCGGTAAAGTCGAGGAGTAATCGCTAGTGTCTATGTCTCCTAGTTCTTCAGGTCATGTCAATATGATGAAAGGCCAGCCATTTCATGTGAAATACCGTGAAATTATACGCCGTATGATGTTTCTCATCGGTGCATTATTGGTTTTTCGACTAGGAGCACATATTCCAGTACCAGGCATTAATAATGCCGCACTTGAAAATCTTTTTAATGCAAACCAAGGCACGATCCTTGGTTTGTTTAACATGTTTTCAGGTGGTGCATTAGAGCGTATGTCCATTCTTGCTCTTGGGATCATGCCGTACATTTCTGCATCGATTATCGTGCAGTTAATGTCTACAGTTATTCCTTCGCTGGAAGCTTTAAAAAAAGAAGGCGAACAAGGCAAGCGTAAGATTAATCAGTATACGCGACAAGGTACATTGTTCCTTGCACTTGTGCAGGCAATTGGGATGTGTGCTGGTCTGATCAGTCAAGGCATTACCTTAACTGCAGGTCTGGCTTTCTACGTACCAGCTGTAACCTCTTTGGTTGCAGGTACAATGTTCTTGATGTGGTTGGGTGAGCAAATTACCGAACGTGGGGTGGGGAATGGTATTTCCATGATCATCTTCGCCGGTATTGTTGCAGGATTGCCGAATTTGATTCTGCAATCACTATCATCAGTAGATAATGGTCAAACCAGTCTAATTGGCTTGGTTATTTTTGGTGTGTTATCTCTGGCTGTATTAGCTGCAATTGTGTTTATTGAGAAGGCGCAACGTCGTATTCCAGTAAACTATGCTCAAAAACAACAAGGACGTCGTGTGTTTACTGCACAACAGTCGCATTTGCCATTAAAAATTAATATGGCGGGTGTGATCCCGGCGATTTTCGCAAGTTCATTGCTTTTGTTCCCTGCGAGCTTAGGGCAATGGGTGGGTAGTGCAGATCCGAATGCGGGTATTATCAAACGTAGTTTGCAAGATTTGGCATTGGTGCTTTCGCCTGGTCAGCCGTTGTATTTGGTGCTCTTTGGTGCGTTAATTATCTTTTTCTGTTACTTTTATACAGCGCTTGTATTTAGCCCGAAAGAAGTATCGGAAAACTTGAAACGCAGCGGGGCTTATGTACCTGGTATTCGTCCAGGTGAGCAAACTGCTCGTTACTTAGATCATATTCTTAACCGTTTGACATTTATTGGTGCGATTTATATCACCATCATTTGCTTAATGCCGATGATTTTACAAAGCTCATTTGGTATTCCATTTTCTTTAGGTGGAACATCTTTGCTGATTGTTGTGGTGGTAGTGATGGACTTTATGGCTCAGCTGCAAGCACATCTCACCTCGCATCAGTACGATAATCAAACGTTAATGAGAAAAACGACTGCTCATCCTAAGGGATAAGCGCACTTGAGGTTTCATCATGAAAGTACAAGCTTCTGTAAAGAAAATTTGTGGTAGCTGTAAAGTTATCCGTCGTAATGGGGTTATTCGCGTAATTTGTAGCGCAGAACCTCGTCATAAGCAGCGTCAAGGTTAATCTGATCAAGACCTGTTGATTTCAGTAGGCTAATTAGGTTATTATCCGCCCCTCAAGATTTTTGTGGGGCGGTTGATTGTCTTAACTGCCTTTTTGGAGAAAATTGAATGGCTCGTATTGCCGGTGTAAACATTCCGGATAACAAGCATGCTGTTATCTCTCTAACGTACATCTTTGGTATTGGTCGCCACACTGCTAAGAACATCTTAGCTGCTGCAGGCATCGCTACTACTACTAAGATCCGTGAATTAGATGACGCTCAGCTTGATGCGATTCGTGCAGAAGTTGCTAAGGTTCCAACCGAAGGTGATTTACGTCGCGAAATTTCCATGAACATTAAACGTTTAATGGATTTAGGCTGCTACCGCGGTCTTCGTCATCGTCGCAGCTTGCCTGTCCGTGGTCAACGCACCAAAACTAACGCACGTACCCGTAAAGGTCCGCGCAAACCTATTAAGAAATAAGATTTCTGGAAGCTAAAAGATGGCTAAAGATACTCGCGCACGCAAGAAGGTCACTCGTACCGTCTCTGAAGGTGTTGCACACATTCACGCTTCTTTTAATAACACCATTGTGACTATTACCGATCGTCAAGGTAATGCACTGGCTTGGGCTACCTCTGGTGGACAAGGCTTCCGTGGATCACGTAAATCAACTCCGTTTGCTGCTCAGGTAGCTGCTGAAGTTGCTGGTAAAGCTGCTTTAGATTACGGTTTGAAAAACTTGGACGTCCTTGTAAAAGGTCCTGGTCCTGGTCGTGAGTCTGCGGTTCGTGCTTTAGGTGCAGTGGGTTATAAAATTAACAGCATTACCGATGTGACGCCAATCCCGCACAACGGTTGCCGTCCACCTAAAAAACGTCGCGTGTAAGGAGAAACATTCATGGCTCGTTATATTGGTCCAAAATGCAAACTCTCTCGCCGCGAAGGGACAGACCTGCAATTAAAATCTGGCGTTAAACCATTTGACGTCAAAACTAAAAAAGCTGCTAAAGCTCCTGGCCAACATGGCGGAGCTCGTGGTGGTAAACAATCTGAGTATTCACTACAATTACGTGAAAAACAAAAAGTACGTCGTATGTACGGTGTTTTAGAGCGTCAATTTAGTAATTACTATAAAGAAGCTGCTCGTGTTAAAGGCGCAACAGGTGAAAACTTGTTGAAATTGCTTGAAAGCCGTCTTGATAACGTCGTTTATCGCATGGGTTTTGGTTCTACACGCGCAGAAGCTCGTCAGTTAGTATCTCACCGCTCAATCACTTTGAATGGCCGTCGTGTTAACATCGCGTCAATCCAAGTTAAAGCTGGTGATGTAATTGCTGTACATGAAGGTGCTAAACAACAATTGCGTATCAAAAACGCAGTTGAATTAGCTGCACAACGTGGTATCCCTGCTTGGATGGAAATTGACCATTCTAAGTTGGAAGGTACGTTCAAAGCTGCACCAGATCGTTCAGATTTACCTGCTGAAATCAACGAAAGCTTGATTGTAGAATTGTATTCTAAATAATCCTTGAGGTAGCAATAATGACGCGTACTGCAAATGAGTTTCTAACTCCGCAAGCGATCAAGGTCGAAGCGGTTAGCGGGACCTCGGCAAAAGTTATTCTAGAACCCTTAGAGCGTGGCTTTGGTCATACTCTGGGCAATGCTTTACGTCGCATCCTTCTTTCTTCTTTGCCTGGCGCTGCTGTGGTTGAAGTTGAGATTGAAGGTGTCGAGCACGAGTACAGTACTTTGGAAGGCTTGCAGCAGGACATCGTCGAGCTCTTGCTGAACCTAAAAGGATTGTCTATTAAGCTGTTCGATCAAAATGAAGCTTATTTGACATTAGAGAAACAAGGTCCTGGCGACGTAACTGCCGCTGACCTTCGTTTACCTCATAATGTTGAAGTGGTTAACCCTGAACATTTGATCGGTACTTTAAGTGCTTCAGGCTCATTAAAAATGCGCTTGAAAGTTTCTCAAGGTCGTGGTTATGAAACTTCTGACTCGCGTTTCCCGGAAGGCGAAACTCGCCCTGTAGGTCGCTTACAGTTAGATGCTTCTTATAGCCCAATCAAACGTGTGTCTTACACAGTGGAAAACGCTCGTGTAGAACAACGTACAGACCTTGATAAATTGGTCATTGATCTTGAGACCAATGGTACAGTTGATCCAGAAGAAGCGATCCGCAAAGCGGCAACAATCTTGCAACAACAAATTGCAATTTTTGTTGATCTTCAGAAAGATCAAGCTCCTGTTGCTCAAGAACCTCGTGAAGAAGTTGATCCAATTTTGCTTCGTCCAGTAGATGATCTAGAGCTTACTGTTCGTTCTGCTAACTGTTTGAAAGCAGAAAACATTTACTACATTGGTGATCTAGTACAGCGCACTGAGGTTGAGTTACTCAAAACTCCTAACCTTGGTAAAAAATCGCTTACTGAGATCAAAGATGTTCTGGCTTCAAAAGGCTTACAACTCGGCATGCGTTTAGAGAACTGGCCACCAGCTAGTCTCCGTATGGACGATCGTTTCGCCTATCGTAGCCGTTAATTAAGTAGGACTATCACCATGCGTCATCGTAATAGTGGTGTGAAATTAGGCCGTACCAGCAGCCATCGTAAAGCGATGTTTCAAAACATGGCTAACTCTTTGTTTGAGCACGAGTTGATCAAAACAACTGTGCCTAAAGCAAAAGAGTTACGTCGTGTAGCTGAGCCTTTAATCACTTTAGCTAAAAACGATACTGTTGCAAACCGTCGCTTAGCGTTTGCTCGTACTCGTTCAGCAGCAACTGTTGGTAAATTATTTACCGTTCTTGGCCCTCGTTACAAAGAACGTAACGGCGGTTATCTACGTGTTCTTAAAGCGGGCTTCCGTGCAGGTGATGCTGCGCCGATGGCTTACGTTGAACTAGTAGATCGCGAAGTTAAATAATTTCGTAGAACTATTCAGTTGTTCTTAAAAAAAGACCGGTGTTTCACCGGTCTTTTTTATGTCTTATTGTTTAACAATTTGTTTATTTTGACCCGTATTGACACATTTTGTGGGAAATATGCTTAAACTTGACATTGTGTATTGTCAGCTTTGTGGTTTAATAGGAACAGAATATAAGACAGGATAAAAACAACATGGATAAGCACGTCGATTTACTGATTGTAGGTGCTGGTATTTCTGGTATTGGTCTTGCAGCACATTTAACCAAGCATTGCCCACAACGTTCTTTTGAGATTATTGAACGTCGCGATAGCTTTGGTGGTACTTGGGATCTATTTAAGTACCCCGGAATTCGTTCTGATTCTGATATGTCGACCTTTGGTTTTAATTTTAAACCATGGCAGCAGGCGAGTGTACTGGCTGATGGCTCGTCGATTAAAGGCTATTTATCCGAAGTGATAGATGAACAAAAGCTCAAAGAAAAAATTCATTTTAAGCATCGTGTTTTAAGCGCCAATTATGATTCTGCACTAAAGAAATGGCAGGTGGTGATTGAGAATGCGAAAGGTAAAAAAGAGAACTGGATTGCAAACTTTGTGTTTGGTTGCACAGGCTATTATAACTATGATCATGGTTTCCAACCTGAGTTTCCAAATCAACAGGCATTCAAAGGGCAGTTTATTCATCCACAGTTATGGCCTGAAAACTTAGATTATCGCGGCAAAAAAGTAGTGATCATCGGTAGTGGAGCAACAGCAATTACGCTAGTACCTGCGATGGTCAAGGGTGGAGCTAGTCATGTGACCATGTTACAGCGTTCGCCAACCTATATTGCTTCAGTGCCATCTATTGATTTTGTATATGACAAAATGCGTAAAGTGTTACCAGAAGATGTGGCGTATAAACTGACTCGTGCGCGTAACATTGGGATGCAACGTGGAATTTATGCACTCGCGCAGAAACAACCGAAACTGCTACGCCGATTGCTGTTACAGTCGATTAAGATGCAGCTCAAAGGTAAAGTGGATATGAAACATTTTACCCCAGACTATAATCCGTGGGATCAGCGTTTATGTGTGGTGCCAGACGGTGATTTATTTAAAATTCTTCGTTCAGGTCAAGCCAGTGTTGAAACAGATCAGATTGAGCGCTTTACTGAAACGGGTATTCAATTAAAGTCTGGTCAGCATTTAGAGGCGGATATTGTTGTCTCAGCGACAGGTTTAGAAATTCAAATCTTGGGCGGCATTCAAGCAACGATTGATGGCGAACCTTTAGATACGTCTAAACATATGTTGTATCAAGGCGTGATGGTCAGTGATGTGCCGAATATGGCCATGATTATTGGTTATATCAATGCCTCTTGGACTTTAAAGGTGGATATTGCCGCAGAATACATTTGTCGTTTACTCAACTATATGGATCAAAAACAATGGACAGAAGTGATTCCACAAGGGGATGCGACTGAGCTAATGCAAGATACGGTGATGGGAAGTTTAAGTTCTGGCTATATTGCACGTGCGGCAAATGTGATGCCAAAGCAAGGCAAGCATGCGCCTTGGAAAGTGTCGAATAACTATTTAGCTGATCGTAAAGTATTAAAGAATGCTTCTTTTGAGGATGGCGTACTGAAATTTGCTAAACGTGAGCTTGCATTGGATCAGAAACCCAAACTAGTGTCCTGACTTGCAAAACGGCATAGATATGAAAGGAGCTTAGGCCACTGCTGTCCCATAGTTAGACTTAAATAAAAAAACCTGAGTCCAAAGTAGTTAAAATATAAGTGCGAACAAACACTTCAACTACAAGGATTCAGGTTTTGTCACATCAGAAT